>DATAQW010000254.1:0-2618 GCA_036264445.1 Pseudacidobacterium sp. | reverse complement strand
ATCTGCAGAAAAGCTTATCGCGCGAACATTATGCACGGATGCGTGCCGAGGAGTTGGCGCGTTTTGTTGGATTGCTGCAAGCGCGGATGCGGTCGGGCGAGATCAGCGTGCCCGTATATGTTTCAAGTGACGGTGAATCGGTCGTTTAACCTTCTGCGGATGCTTCTTCGGCGGCAGTTTGAATGACGCTCCAAAGCTCTTTCAATCCAGCGCCTGTTTTTGCAGAGCAGAGCATCAGGTCATCTACGCCGAGGCCTTTGCGAAGCTCTGCCTGTGCTTTGACACGGGCGTTACCGGAGAGCCGATCGGCCTTGGTTCCAACAATTAAGAAGCGGCGGTCGAAAGACCTGAGAAAGTGTATGAGCTGCGCGTCACTCTTCTGCGGCGGGATGTTGCTGTCGACCAGACAGAGGCTGAGCGTGAGCGTTGGGCGTTCAGCCAGGTAGGGCTCGATGAATTTCGGCCACTCGGAGGAAATGGATTTTGAGAGTTTGGCGTAGCCGTATCCGGGAAGATCGGCGAAGTACATTTGCGGCTGCTGGCGGGTGGGCGAATCGGTAATGGAAAAGAAATTGATGGAGCGCGTCCGACCGGGCGTGGAAGAGACGTGCGCCTGCTTCGAGCCGAGAAGCGCATTCAGCAGGCTCGATTTGCCGACGTTGGAGCGGCCGAGGAATGCGATCTCTGGAACGGTGGGTGCTGGGAAGTGCTCCGGCGCCATAGCCGAGAGGAGAAACTTAGGGTAAATGCGCATCATGATGAAAGGCCAAGTATAGAGGAGATTGATGCCGCAGCGTAGCCGGTGGGTCATGGAAGATTGTGCTTTCCCATTCTTTTCGTGCCTGACGATGCAAAACTGCGGGGCCCCCCTTCGACTTCACGCTCCGGATGGCAACTATAAAAATGGGCGTTCTAAGTACCTGATATCTTGTGAGTGATGAATCATGTGAGCCGAATTCGAGCGCTGCGCAAGCAGATGTCGCAGTCGAAGATGGATGCGGTGCTGATTACGCATCTGCCGGATGTTCGCTACCTTTGCGGATTTACCGGATCGAATGCGGCACTTGCTTTGACCGCGAAGCGCGCGGCGATGTTTACCGATGGACGCTATACGGCACAGGCGAAGGAAGAGACGCAGGGCGCGCGCGTGGTAATCGCCAAGAAGTCGGCGCTGCGCCAAGCCTGCTCGTGGTTGGAAGAAGCAGGTGTTGCCGGGGCCTTTTTCGATCCGGAGCAGACGACGGTTGCCGTGCTGGATTTAATGCGCGGCGCAGTCAGCAGGGCAAAGCGGCGCAGGTTTTTTCATCCACTGCAGAAACCGATTGTTTCGGAATTGAGAATGGTGAAGGATGCGGACGAGTTGCTGCAGATGGAGAAAGCAGCGCTGATGGGCTGCAATCTGTTTACGGCAGTGCTGCCGCATATCCAGGCTGGCGTGGCTGAGTCGGAAATTGCCGCGGACCTGGAGTTTTTTTCGCGGAGTCTTGGCGCCGAGGGCATGTCGTTTGAAACAATTGTGGCGTCGGGAAAGAGATCGGCGCTGCCTCATGGACGGGCAACGTCGGCCAAAGTGCCTCGCAATGGCTTCGTAACCCTCGACTTCGGTGTTATTCTCAATGGTTATTGTTCTGACATGACGCGCACCGTTTTTGTGGGCAAGCCCGGCAGGCAGGAACTGTTCGCGTATGATGCAGTGCTGGAAGCGCAGGAGGCGGCGGTGGCCGCTGTTCGTCCTGGCGCGACGTGCGGTGAGGTGGATGAAGCCGCGCGCAGTGTGCTGCGCCGGGCAGGACTGGCGAAGTATTTTACGCACTCCACTGGGCACGGGGTGGGAATTGAAATTCACGAGTCGCCGCGTGTGGCCGCGGAGCAGAGTCAGATTCTAATGCCTGGAATGGTCATAACGATCGAACCGGGCATTTACATCGAAGGAAAGTTTGGCATTCGTATCGAAGACATGGTTGCCGTGACGAAAAGCGGCGGAAAAATTTTGACGCCTGCACCAAAGGCGATGATCCAGTTATGATGCCAATTGGCTTGAGAGACATTCAAAGATGAATCCAGAAGAAATGAAAGAGCTCAAGGAACTGATTGAGTTTCTGAAAGAAAATAACATTGGTGAGTTCGACCTGGAACGCGGCGAACTGAAGGTTCGCATCAAGTTTGCGCAGGAAGGCGCGGCTGACCTGGCGAGTATGAGCCAGCTGCTTGCGGCATTGCGAGCGAGTCAGACGGCTGCCCCGGTCACCTTGCCTGCTGTACAGGCCGCTTCTGTGCCGGCCGCCACGCAAAGCGCAGCTCCGGCTCCAGCTTCGTCCGATGAGAGCGACGAGCCTTCGCTGCATATTGTGAAGTCTCCCATCGTGGGAACATTTTATGAATCGCCATCGCCGGGTACTTCAGCATTTGTGAAAGTCGGCGATCAGGTGGAGCAGGGCCAGGTGCTCTGCATCATCGAGGCCATGAAGCTCATGAACGAGATTGAGTCCGATGCGTCTGGCGAGATCGTCAAGCGTTTTGTCCAGAACGGCCAACCGGTGGAATACGGCCAGCAGCTCTTTGCGGTTCGTCCGCTTTAGGTCTCTATGTTTCGAAAGGTTTTGATCGCCAATCGTGGC
>DATAQW010000238.1:0-2248 GCA_036264445.1 Pseudacidobacterium sp. | reverse complement strand
ACCGACGCGTACCTGCGCGACCTGGCCGGGAAAACCTCATTGCTGCACCTGCAACCTGGCGCGCCCCCGGCCCTCTCCACTCGCAATTGCGTGCGGCCATCACTGGCCGGGTTGCATTAAGTTGACTTCCCCCATGATTCCGGCATGCTGTCTGAACCAGCTTGCGCCGCTCTCGTGATTGCGGCTCTCGCATGTAACCGAACCCGATGTCCACATCTGCGGCAACACAGCCTGGATCGCGTACGTCAACAAAGGAAGCATCACCAGTGGCTCCACAACTACAGATCAGCAGTGGCTGGAGTCGGCATTTCTGACCAAGCAAACAGGCGACTGGAAAATCGTGTTCATGCACAGCACCCGAGTTCCCCCGCCTGCAATCGTCCACGCGAAGTAAACCGTGTTCACAAAATCCCGGCATTCGCTCACGCTAACGCGTTCGAGAGAATTCGGGATGAAACATCCGATTGGGACCACGCACGCTGCTCGCCTTAAGGTAATTTTTTTGTTCAGTCAACTGTTGTACTTGATAAGCGCGCATGGTCCGTACAGCAGGTCGATGTTCGAGCTGCCCAAAGGACTAGCTCAATAAGAGCAGCTTGGAGCGCGCAGTAAGTCAATTGCTCAAAGAGTCATGCAATGTGGGGAATCGTAGGAATGTTTTCGCGCCGTGAGCACGGAGTAGGGATCTTAGCCAGTTCCAATACGATCTTCGGTTCACCGGTCTCGCAAAAGGTCAATGATTTCATCAATACCTCGGGGTCTTTTAGGCGACGGCTGATTCCGAAAACTATTGGTTCGCCTATTCAAACGCACCTCCATCTTCGTACCGGCGTGGACAGAGGAATCAAACAAAACTTGCTCGCCGCCAGAATATGCCTGATAGGTCATCCTAATCCGGCAAGCAGGCTAGATTGGCAGAAGCGCTAGGGAATCATCCCGCAATCAAACATCTTGTTGGCGATGGGCGCAGCGATTTTGTTGATGAAGATCGTTCGTAACTGCGGATCGCTCTTCAGGAATGCCACCGCCTTTTGCTCTTGGGGTGTCGGCTGCGTTTTTGCCGCTTTCTCCGCTTTCAATTGAGCGCAGGGCGTCTTCTGGTACTTCTGAACGATCTTGGCGGCAATTTTGTCCAGAATGGGGTGCTGATCCTGCTGGGCATATCCGCTATTGAGGGTTGACACAAAAGGTAGACACAGCAAAATCGCGAGATTACTGATGCGAACGAGCTTCACGGTGCAGTTCTCCTCGTCATGATGACTGAAATGTGAGGGCCCCAACAGGCAGCGATTTCGCCGGGCATTTTACAGTGCGAATTTCGCTTCAACCTTATGTGGCATTCACATTAGGCGGACCGGCGAAGCTTGGCAAGCACGAGATTTCATACAACAAGTTGCCTGCGGGATACTCCTTGCTCCATTCCCAATCTGATCTCCGACTCGAACCATTTGCTCCATTCATCTGTCTCGCAGCCTGCATCATCTTCGCAGCGGGCGCACAGCAGGCTGAGGACACCGCTTCCTAAGATTGCCATCGCACGACACACCCCATCGTGATTCATGGAAAACTCGACGACGCTGCATGGAACCGAGCGCCGTGGACCTCCGACTTTGCGTGCGCTAGTACAAGCCGCCGCGGGTATCGATGCGTGTGGCGGCGTAAAGCGGGCAACAGCTCTTCATATGGCAGCCCGGCGGGGTACACGTAGGGATCGAACGCGTTGCTCGATTCCGTTGCAGCAGTAAATGCGCGCGGCCGAAAGGGTGACACGCTGGGACAGCGCGCAAATCAATTGCCGCAAGAATGGAGCTTTGCAGTTGCTACTGGAACGTCGACGCACCATGAGGCGAGCGCCTCGATAACTCGCGATTAGTTAGACCAGGATTATCGCTATCGGGCGGACGATCGCCTAACCGGACATTGCCAAGTCCCGCGCACAATACTGAAAAATCACACAAGGCGTGGAATAAAGGCCGCAGATTACTGTTCATCATTGTGACGACAGCGCGGTGACATCTGCTTCAACTAAGCGCACAGGCTGTCTCAGGACTGTAAACCCAGACTATCCCCGCTTTGCGGTTTACTTCCAGCCTCTTTGCCGACACCGGGTCGGGCAAATAGGGCAGCTCGACTACAGCTGGGGTCACGAAAGACATTGGAGTCTCGTACTATGAAAACGTTAATTCGCGTTATGGCTAGTGCAGCATTATCGCTATCAGCGGGAGCTGTTGCCTTCGGACAACACTAT
>DATAQW010000217.1:0-16553 GCA_036264445.1 Pseudacidobacterium sp. | reverse complement strand
TCCACGCAGATTTCCTGGTGTCATGCAATCGATAATGACTCAACAGCGCATAGGCACTTTGAGCGAGCGATGCCATCCCGTCTGGAGAGACGACTAGTTGCGCATCAATCTGTTGCACCCGCTTCCAAAGAAAATGTTCCTGCAGCGTCGTAAGCAGAAGCGGGAGATTTGGGTCTGCCAAGGCAAGCTCTCGCCAGAGATTTGCGAGCCACGCATCCCAGTCAAGAATCTGTGGAGTAGCCCACATCTCAAGTCCGTTTGTGCGTTGCTGTCCCGCGTATAGAAAACGAAGCGACCGCGCCGCGCGCGCATTTGCCGTAATAACCGTGGCGCCATAGCGAAGGGCGTCATAAACTCGCTCCACCAGCGTGCGCGGGGTCTCAGAGTCAAAGAGTGGGAGCACATAAAAAGTGTAAACTGGGCTGTGATCCGCAACTTTTCGACCATTTGCGGCGCTATCGCCGTTTTCTGCCTTCTTCTTGGCGGCTGCCAGAAGAAAAGCCCACAAGAGCCTCAGACCGTATCGGATGCTGGAGCCAAGCATTATCCGGTGCGCGGCAAGATCGTTACCGTCGACGCGCAGCGCGGAGAAATTATTCTCGATGCCGCGGCAATTCCCGGATACATGGAAGCGATGACGATGCCGTACAAGCTGAAGAATCCCAACATCATCAGCGAACTGCATCCAGGCGACACGATTACGGCCACGCTCATCGCAACAAGCGATTCAGACTTTCTGGACGAAATCGTCATCATCGCGCAGGCAAAACCTGATTACAAGCCAAGCTTCTTTTATCACCCCATCCAGCCCGGTGATCAGGTCCCGGACTTCAAACTCCTGAACCAGAGCGGGAAGCAGATTCATCTGGGCCAGTTTCACGGCAAGGTGGTGCTGATGACCTTCATCTACACACGCTGCCCGCTGGCTGATTTCTGCCCGCGCATGAGCCGCAATTTTGCAGAGATCGATAAAACCCTGGCCAAAGATCCCGAGCTGTATAAAAAGACGCACCTGCTCAGCGTCAGCTTTGATCCTGACTACGACACGCCACAGGTCCTGCGCAGCTACGGCAGCGCCTACACGGGCAACTACACGAAAGAGACTTTCGAGCACTGGGATTTTGCCGCTCCGAACAGAGACGATCTGGCGGCTGTACTGCGCTTTTTCGATGTTGGGGCTACTCCGGAAAAAGACAAGACGATTACGCACTCGCTTTCGACGCTGGTGATCGGCCCGGATGGAAAGGTATTCAAGTGGTATCCGACAAACGACTGGACACCGGATCAGATTGCTGGTGATGTGAAACAGTTAACCGCAGAGCAGGGAAAAGCATGATCGTGATCGTGATGGGTGTAAGTGGCTCGGGCAAGACCACCGCAGCGCTGGCGTTGCAAAAGCTCACTGGCTGGCAATTTGCCGAGGGCGATGACTTCCACTCCGAAGTAAACAAGCAGAAGATGCACTCCGGCATCCCATTAACGGATGAAGACCGCGCGCCGTGGCTGGCTACACTGCACAAACTGATCCGCGGATGGCACGAGCGCGGCGAAAACGGTATTCTTACCTGCTCAGCGTTAAAGACGGCATACCGCGATATGCTGGTCGCGGACCTGCCTTCAGTAGCTTATCGCTTTGTGCTGATGGAAGCTCCCAAAGAGCTGATCGCAGAGCGCATGCAGGCAAGGGCAAGCCATCATTTTATGCCTCCTGTTTTGCTAGACAGCCAGTTGGCGACGCTTCAGCCTCCTGCAGATGCGCTGCATGTCTCGGCGCTTCAGTCTCCTGAAGCTGCAGCAAGGCAGGTTCTCGATGCCCTCGGCATTTTACCTGCTGCGCAAACAAATTGAGTCTTCCTGATTTCTATCGCGTCTGGGAAAGACAACGGCACAATTACACTAGTAAGCAGACAAGCGGAGGTATTTTCCAGGCATGGCAAGAACAACAGTAACCTTTGGCGTCATTCTTATTCTCCTCGGCATCTTCGGTTTTGTTGTCACTGGCAGTCGTGCGCCTACTGCGCTGATTCCCTCGTACGTCGGTATCGTTCTCGCAATTCTCGGCTTTCTTGCAATCACGGAAGATGCAAAGAAACGCATGCTTTACATGCACATTGCAGTTACCATTGGATTGCTGGGATTTCTGGGCACTGCAAAAAGCATTTACGATTATTTTCTTTTACTGCAGGGTCATCAGTTTCCACATCCAGCTGCCGTGGAAGCAAAGGCGGCAATGGCGGGTATTCTGTTGGTGTTTGTTCTCCTTTGCGTGCGCTCCTTTATTAGTGCGCGCCGCGCGCGGGCTTGAGAGCAGGCTCTGGTATGCGTCCAGGCTCCATGATGTCGATGAAGGCGGAGCGCAGCGGCTCACAGCGCAGCGCCATCCGTGCCGCTGCGGGCGATCTGCCCAAGAAGAAGCCTGACCTTAAAAAAGTGCTTCCTGAAATATGGAAGCTCGTTCGCCCGCGGCGCTGGCTTCTGCTCTCCGGCTTTTTCTTGATGGCGATCAATCGCGTCGCAGGACTCGTCCTGCCTGCTTCCACAAAATTTCTCATTGACACGGTGTTGCGGCAGCATCATGCTGAAAAGCTTTTCCCATTGGTTGGAGTTGTCTTTACCGCAACTGCAATTCAGGCGGTCACATCGTTTTCACTGACGCAACTGCTTTCGAAGGCGGCGCAGCGCATGATCGCCGATCTGCGTAAGCAGGTGCAACAGCATATCGGGCTGCTTCCGGTCAGTTTTTATGACAGCAACCGCACGGGTACTCTCGTTTCACGCATCATGACGGACGTAGAAGGCGTTCGCAACCTCATCGGTACGGGCCTGGTTGAGTTTCTTGGCGGCATTATGACCGCAATCCTAGCTTTTGCCGTGCTGATGCACACCAGCCGCAAGATCACGCTGATTGTCTTCGCCATCATCGCCGTCTTCGTTATTATTTTGCAAAGAGCATTCAAAACCATTCGTCCCATCTTTCGCGAACGCGGAAAAATTAATGCTGAAGTTACCGGGCGGCTCACCGAATCGCTGGGCGGCGTGCGCGTGATCAAGGGATATCACGCAGAAGCGCGTGAAGCTGGGGTCTTTGCGCAGGGCGTGCAGCGGCTGCTCGATAACGTCATGCGCTCGCTGACCGCGACCAGCGCCCTTTCATTCGCGGCGACTACGGTTCTTGGCATCGTTGGCGGCACGGTAATGCTGCTTGGCGGTCGCGACGTGCTCGCACACCGTCTCACGCTGGGCGAGTACTTCCAATACAACATGTTCCTCGCTTTCATGATCGCGCCTGTCTTTCAGATTGTGAACATCGGCACGCAGATTACAGAAGCACTAGCCGGACTTGACCGCACTATCGAGATCATGAGCGAGATGGACGAGTTCGGTGATCCGCAGCGCACGGTCACGCTGGGCGAGATCCATGGCAATGTCGAATTTGAGGATGTCCACTTTAGCTATGAGGCTGACAAGCCGGTATTGCATGGCCTTTCTTTCCGCTCACAACCCGGTACGGTGACCGCCCTTGTTGGCTCATCAGGATCAGGCAAGTCCACGATCATCAGCCTCGTTTGCGGTTTTCATAAACCGGACTCAGGCCGCGTGCTCATCGACGATATCGATCTCTCTACCGTGAAGCTCAACAGTTATCGTAGCCAGCTTGGCGTAGTGTTGCAGGAATCGTTCCTCTTTGACGGCTCCATCCGCGAGAACGTGATGTTCTCCTATCCAGATGCGAACGAAGAACAGTTCCTCGAAGCCTGCCGCATTGCGCGCGTCGATGAATTTGCAGAGCGCTTTCCTGAGGGCTATGACACCATTGTTGGCGAGCGAGGCGTGAAGCTTTCCGGCGGCCAGCGCCAACGGCTTTCGATTGCTCGCGCAATTCTGGCTGATCCTCGCATCCTGATTCTGGATGAAGCGACCTCCTCGCTCGATTCCGAATCCGAGCAAATGATTCAGCACGGTCTCAGCTACCTGATGCAGGGGCGGACAACGTTTGTCATCGCGCACCGGCTTTCGACGATTCGCCGTGCCGATCAAATCCTTGTGGTCGAAGGTGGTCTGATCGTAGAACGCGGTACGCACGAGAGCCTCTATGCACTGGGCGGACGCTACTTCGATCTCTATACCCGCCAGCATGGTTTGGAGTCGAATCTTTTTCTGGCTCCGGGCGAAGGCGATACGGTTGAAGAGCGCACATAGGGCGCTGCACCCTAATGCGTGGGCAGCATCACTATCTGTCCAGTTGGCCTGGTATGGCTCAGGCGCATGATGTACGGCGTGATGAGAATGACGAGCTTCGAAGTGTCTACTTCCGCTTCTTTGTTTGTGGTTGACTGAAATCCCGGCAAATCGCTGAGGCCGGGAACGCCGGTGATGGCAGCAGTTTGAGATTTTGTTACATTGCTTACTACAAGAGCGCTTTCTCCCTGAGGCAGTGTGACATAGGCCTGATATTCCTGATTGTTCAGGATGGGATTGCCGTTTGCCGTCTGTCCTGAGAGGGAAGTGATCTTAAAGTCAAGCTTGAGGGAAACGTCGTGGTTCTGTTGGATGTGTGGTGTCGCGCTGAGCATCAATCCTAGATCCTGGTACTGCACCTGAGGAATCGTGGCGCTCAAACTGCTTGTAAGCGCAGAAGAGCTGACGCCAAGATTCTGTAGTATGCTGGATAGTCCCGACTGGGAGATACCGGGAATGCTCAGCGTGTTCCCAGCGACGTTGGAGTAGGTCGACGTAATGATGGGATAGCGCGATCCGACGATGAATTTTCCATCATCCTGATCCTGCACGCGCAACTGCACCTGATCGATAAGGCGTGTTGCAGAGGAATTGAGGCTAAGATTCAGCGTGGCTCCCTGGTTGAGGGTCAGACCGCTCTCGGTGAGTCCGCCGCCAAAGAGCGCGAACGGCTGATTGAAGACCGTCCCTGAAACCACGCCTGTCGCAATCAAAACTGCGACAATAGCAATGTTGTCGCCGGCATTCGCAAGCCCTGCTGCAATGATCTGCTGCACAGCGCTCTGATTGTTCTCGATGATCTGGTTCACTTCCGAGGGTACATTGAAAATAGTCGTTTGCTGCGGAAGCTGTACGCCGATATTTGTCATGCGCGTCTCATCGATGGAATAGAGGCGCAGATGGAGCAGGACTTGGCTGCGTCCGTCCAGCATTTCGGTCAGAGTGTGGTTCAAAGCGTCGACGCGCTCCCGCGGGCCGCGAATGGTGAGCGTATTATTCTGCGCTTGCACGACCGCCTGCTGGATTTCAAAGACGTTATGGATCATGTTGCCCAGGGACGTCATTTCTTCGTTAGTCAGGCCGGGAACATAGACGGTTTCCATGATCTGGCGCTCGAATTTTGTACGGTTCTCTTTGGTGTCCGCAGCAATAAGCACGCGTCCTGCGTCAAGTGGAACAAAGAAGGTTCCTGTCGCGAGGTTTAACATCTCAGCCGCCTGCGCAAAGTTGACGTCATCGACATCAAACCGGACAAGCTGGCCCTTCACAGAAGAGTCAAGAGTAGGAGTAATGCCGAAGGCAGTGAGTACCTGACGCAGCACTTCTGTTCCGGAAGTATGCAGATGGAAGCTCTGCTTTCCGGGCTTAGGGATGAGTTGCACGGGCGGCCCGGCTTCCTCGACCGCCGGCATCAGAATGGCGCTGTGAGGCTCGTTGTCGCGAGCCAGTTCGTCAATATGCTGCCCAACGATCGGGTTTTGCGGATCGAGCGTGTATGCTTCCGACAACATGGTGCGCGCCTGGTCATCATGTCCCAGAAGGCGCGCTTTGCTTGCACCCTGTACAAGCTCCGTAAGCAGATGCTCTTTAGCGATGAGCAACGCAGTGGAGTAGTTGCGATTCTCTGGATCAAGCTGCGCCGCCCGCTGGAAATTTTTGACGGCTTCGCGCAGATCATCTTTCTTGATCGCCTTCGCGCCTTCAAGAAAAGCCTTGGATGCTTCAGCTTGTTCGTGCTGCGATACAGGCTTTGGCGGGGGTGGCGGCGCCTGCGTGCTGGGCGCCTGCGCATAAGCCGCTGCAGTTGCCAGCGTCAGCACTGCACAGAGCACACCTCGAATATGACCGCGAACCATCATTGTTGATTTACTGGCGGGTGACGCAGCAGATCCGCTAGAGTGCTGACGCATGCCTCGGGGTGATTGCTCATCAAATCGTCAAACGTGTAGTGGCCGGTAGCAACCGCAATGGTAGGCAGATTGTTCTTTTTAGCGGCGGCAATGTCGAACGGAGTATCGCCAACAACGCAGACGGTAGCACCGGCACCAGCGATAGCGCGAGCCTGTTCCGCGGCAAACGCAATCATGTCAGAGCGGACGGCAAAGCGGTCGCTGAATCCTCCGAAAGTGAACCAATTGCGCACGCCCAGCACCTCAAGCTTCAGCCAGCCGATGGATTCAAGATTTCCCGTGGCTACTCCAAGCACCGCGCCTCTGCTGTGCAGATAGGCCAGGATTTCATCAACTCCGGGCATCTTGAGCAGGTCCATCTGATCGCGTTGCGCGGCTACCGTCGAGCGCATGTGGTCAAACACAGCTTCGAGATGCGGTTGCCAGTGCTCCGGGTCAAGCTCAGCCAGCCGAAAAGCATCGTAGAGAATGCCGGGATCAGTATTGCCGCTCAACGTCACGCCGTCCAGCACCAGTTCGCGCCCCATCACATTGCGCACGCTCTCAAAGAATGACTGGTAATGGATGCGGTCGCGGCTGCGCAGCAGGGTTCCGTCTATATCGAAGAGATAGACATCCTGCCGGTCCCAGAAAAAACCGTCCTGGATGTGGATGTGGACGGCGGTGCCTGATGTAGATGAACTCAAAAAACCGATCGCCTTTCAGAGCAAGGTGTCTCTTTAAGGGTAACAAAGATGCCGGATGAGATTGTTGTTTCGCGCCTTTTATGGTGAGCAAACGACCCTACTCAAGCGAAACGAAGGTTTGAATGGGGCACCCGATGAGCATGGAGGTGGATTGTGTTCCGATAGACACAAATGGCGCAAAGGCGCGTATCGCTGGACGCGCAGTCCTCACCTGGCGATCTGTCTTACTTCAAATACAGGACGCTCGCTGCGCGGGGGACGCTTGAGTCCGAGTCGAATTTGTGTCGAATCGATTTCCAGCTCGGCGAGGGTGCGGCTGAGCGTGTTGCGATGCATGCCCAGCTCTTTGGCTGCTTTACACTGGTTTCCCTTGTGGTGCGCAAGCACGGTGATCAGATAGCGGCGCTTGAATTCCCGCACGGCCTCAGCGTAGGTTATTCCGCCTGCGTGCATTGCTGTCACAAGATTCTCCAGTTCGCGTTTCACAAATGCCTCTTTCTTATGCCGGATGTTTTTCCGGTTTGCTTTCGATTCTCAAAGGCCCAATAACTGCATCCGGTTTCAACCAGTCAGGTTGCGCATCACGGATCAGCTTTACGCCATCGCGTATCCGCCGGCTCAGGTCTGCCGGAGTGACAATCGACGCTTCATGCGCCATCGATAGAAAATAAGGACTAAGCCTTGATTTTTCCATCCAGGCGGCGTGGGGCAGGAAAGCAGCGATAGCCATTACTCCCAACGTCACCAGCACGCAGCCTTTTACAAAACCAAACGCTGCGCCAATCAATCGGTCGGCCCATCCAAGTCCTATCGACCGGGCAGACCAACGTATCAAGCGGCCAGCTAGCCCGGCAGCAACCATTACAGCTATAGCGATTACGATAAATGCAATTGCTTCGGCCACTCCGGGTGAGTGAACCCAACTCTCAATCCACGGAAGAAGCTTCTGATAGTTCCAGCTTGCGAGGAGCAATCCTAATACCACTCCTGCAAGCGAGAAGGCCTCTACAAAGAAACCATGTTTTGCCGCGCTCAGTACGGAAACGATCAGGATAATAATAATCGCCCAATCTATCAGCGCCATGCGCAGTCTTATCCTTTACAACTACAATCCTGGGGTACCGGGGTGCCGGGTGTCCCATTCTATCGCGCTAGTTTTCCGCGACAGAATGGGAAAGCGCAAACTTTGTTATTACAGCGCCAACGTTTTTCCCGTCAGCAGCTCATAAGCCTGCAAATACTTTTCCTGCGTCTTTTTCACTATATCGTCTGGAAGGCCGGGCGCAGGTGCCTGCTTGTTCCAGCGAATATTTTCCAGATAATCGCGTACAAATTGCTTGTCAAAAGAAGGCTGAGGTCCACCGGGCGCGTAACCCTCGCGCGGCCAGAAACGTGACGAATCCGGCGTAAGCACTTCATCGGCAAGGATGACGCCTTCAGCAGTCGTTCCAAATTCAAATTTAGTATCGGCAAGAATCAGCCCGCAGTGTTCTGCATGTTCTGATGCTTTGCGGTAGATGGTGAGACTCAGGTCACGCAACTTTTTTGCGGAACGGGCGCCGACCAGCTTCTCCGTTTCTTCGAAAGAAATATTTTCGTCATGCTTACCGTGGAGGCTCTTTGTTGCCGGAGTAAAGATCGGTTCGGGTAGCTTGTCTGATTCGCGCAGACCTTTGGGCAGCGTAATACCGCATACTGCGCCAGTAGTCTGATAATCCTTCCACCCCGATCCGGAGAGATAGCCGCGTACCACGCATTCGACCGGGAACATCTGCGCGCGCTTCACCAGCATGGAGCGGCCGCGCAACTCATCTTTATAATCAGCCAGCTCGCGCGGATACTCATCCACGTTTGCTGTGATGAGGTGATTCGGGACAATGTCCTTCAGGAAATCGAACCAGAAGAGCGAAATCTGCGTAAGCACTTTTCCCTTGGCGGGAATTCCGGTGGCAAGCACATGATCGAATGCGGAGATGCGGTCCGTCGCTACCAGGAGCAGGAACTCGCCAACCGAGTATAGGTCGCGCACTTTGCCGCGCGCATGCAAAACAAGATCACTGAACTCGGTTTCAAGAAGTGCTGGCAATTGGGAAGTACCTTTCGTAGAAGGGCTCGAAACTTGATTCTGCTTCTACGGGAAAAGTTTGTCAACGCATCGTGAATGTGGAATTCGCGCAGTGTTTGTGCTACTTGCCACTACTGAGGGGCGACTGTCAAGAGAGAAGTAAAAAAGCTTCGAGTTATGAAAGCAGATGCCCCAGGTTCGTTTAGTGAACCTGAAGTTGTTTGTTAGATCCTATCAGCTTGGTAAGTACGCAACTACAATCCAAGATTGTCGTCCTGAGCGAAGGATCTGTTTTTTTGCTTTGACATCTACAAGTGCTGAGTACCACAGCGCAGCGACCAGCGGGAGCGAGAAGAAATTTGCATAATCAGGCACTAGCAGCAATGGCTCGCGAAGCGAGCTGCTGCCTGGATGGCAAATCCTTCTCTTGTCCGCCTAAGCGCACGCTTACTACTTTAGAAACACCCGGCTCCTGCATTGTCACGCCATAAATCAGATCAGCAGCGGTCATCATGCGCTTGGAATGTGTCACCATGACAAACTGCGTGTCAGTGGCCATGTTGCGCAACATCTCTGCCAGACGCCCAACGTTAGTCTCATCAAGCGGAGCATCCACTTCGTCAAGCACGCAGAAGGGGCTTGGCTGGTACTGGAAGATACCCATGAGCAATGAGAGCGCGGTGAGGGCCTTTTCTCCGCCTGAGAGCAGAAAGACATTCTGCAGCTTCTTGCCTGGCGGCTGGGCGACGATATCTACGCCGCTATCGGCAGTGTTCTCTTCGTCGGTGAGGCGCATAAAGGCCTGTCCGCCGCCGAAAAGTCTGGCAAAGGTTGCGCTAAAGTTTTCGTTGATGCGGACGAAAGCCTCATCGAACTTCGTGCGCGAGATTTCGTCGATCTCCTTGATCGTTGCCTGCGTGTTGTCGATAGAGTCAAGGAGGTCTTTTCGCTGTGTCTCCAGGAATTGATGACGCTGTTCGGTTTCCTTATATTCTTCGAGCGCCATCATGTTGACAGGCCCCATGTTTTCAAGCTTCTGTTTCAGGCCGCGGCAGGCCTCGTCCTCAGCCGCAAGGGCTTCGCCTTCAATGCGGACAATCTCTGCAACTTCGCGCAGCGCTGTTGCTTCAACGCCAAGATCAGTGACGCAGCCTTCTTCAATGTGTTTGAGATCAGCTGCAAGAGTCGCAGCATGAGCGCTGTGTTCGCTGCGCGTTTCGCGCATTGCATCTGTCTCAGTACGCAGTGTTTTTAATTTTTGTTCGATTTCGCCAAGACTTGTGCGAAGCGCCTCTGCCTGAACGGCCAGTCCTGAGACTTCTTCAAGAGCCTGCTGACGAATTTGCGTAAACTCCTGCTCTTGGATGGCAAGCTGCTCGTTTTCCTGCGCGCGCTGCTGCTGTTCTGTCGCAGCGGCTGTGAGCTGCTGTTCCAACTGCGCCACACGGCGTTCAAGATCGCCATGCAGGCGATCAATGCGCGCAAATGCGGCTTCCGCCCCGCGGCGGCGTTCTTCAAGCCCTGCTAATTCGGCAGAAACCTGAGCTGCTTCCTGTTGCGCGGCCTCGCGTGTGCGCCGCAGCTCTTCTACCTGCTGCTGCAATTCGACAAGAGATTGTTCCTGCGCAGTATGTTGTGCTTCGAGTTTTGTGATCTCTTCGCGCTTTTGCTCGATAAAGGATTGCTTGGTGTTGCGCGCATCTTTATTGCGTTCGTTCTGCAGGTTCCAGTCCTGCAGGCGGCGCTCGAGGCGTTGCTTTTCAGAGTCCATCTGCCGCAGGGCAGCGCTCTGATTCGCGCTCTCGCGTTCGGCAACGCGGCGTTCCTCGCTCTTTACATCGAGTTGTTTAGTAAGTTCCGCGAGATCGCGCGAAAGCGTCGCAGCCGCGATATCAGCCTGCCCCAGCTCTTTCTCGACGACTTCGAGTTTCTGTTGCACTTCGCGCAGATCGCGCTTCAACGCGAGAGGACCAGCAGAGCTCGGCTTCCCGCCCGTAACGGTAACGTTATGGAAGCACTCGCCGGACGGCGCTAGGAAGAACGCATTTGGATTTTCAAGCGCAAGGTTACGGGCTGTTTCATTGTCTGGAGTGACATAACCGTCGCGCAACTTGGGCAGAATCACTTCGAGTGATTTCCCAAATCCGTCAAGCACGCGGATACAATTCTTGAGCGGCACTACGTCGTGTTGCTGCTCGTAGTGGTTGCCGCTGCCGTCGCCAGCGAAAGAGAATTTTGCCTGCGCGTCTTCAGGATGCACGAGGAAGGTAGCGCGTCCATCGACATCGGACTTCAGCAGCCGCATGCCTTCATGCGCCGCATCCCAACTCTTAACAACGATATAGTTCAGCTCATCGCGCAGAAATTCGTCGACGACGTGCTCATGCTGGCCTGTGACTTCAAGAAAATCAGCCAATGTGCCAACCGGAGCCAACCCACCGGCAAGAGAATTCGAGCGCAGCAGCTTACGAACAGTGTCGGTCGAATAGCTGTGCTCGCGGATGAGCCCTTCGAGCGAATTGCGGCGCCCGGTAAGCGTTGCGTGTTCGGAGCGCAACTGGTCGCCGCGCTTCTTGGCTTCAATTTCTTCCGTGCGCTTGGCGGAAATCTCGCTGCGCATTGCTGCGATCTCTGATTCGAGCCGCTTCAACGTTTCTGTCGCCGACTCGAACTTTATCGAGACCTGTCCGCGCTCCGCGCCCAGTGATTCAAGGTCGCGTTTAACGGATTCCATCTCCGTTGCCAGCCGCTGCGCATCACGATCGAGCGAGGCCAGGGATTCTTCAGCCTGCGTGGTCTGGTTGCGCGTCTGGCCTACCTGCTGAAGCAGCTGCATCGCCTGGCGGCGTGCCGCTTCAGCGCGCTGCTCTGCAGCAGAGACAGCCTGCACAGCGTCACGCGCCTGCTGATGCTTGGCCTGCGCCTGCTGGCGGAAGTTCTGCGCTTCTGTTGCCGCCGTTTCCAAAAACGCCCGATTCGACTCGCGTTCGGTTTTCAGACTTTCGAGCTGCTGTTTTGCCTGTTCCAGTTCCGTTGTGCCGGCCGCAGCGCGTGTTTGCAGTTCGGCGATGCGTTCCTGGTTCGCCTTCTGCCGCGATGTGGCGCGTTCCAGTTCGACTGCGCTCTGGCTGGCTCGGGTGGAAGCTTCTTTGGCTGATGCATCCAATTCGTAGCCGCGCTGCATTCTAGCCGTGTGGTCAGCATCGAGGGTCTCGACTTCTGCACTGTGGGCATCGATTTTTTGGATGAGGGAAGTAATCTCCTCCTCAAGCCGCGCATGTTCAGTATCCATCTGCGCGATCTTGCTCGCCAGAACAACACGCAGGCGTGAGCGCATCTCATCGCGGAGGGCAGCATAACGCTCAGCCTTTGCCGCCTGACGCTTGAGTGATCCCATCTGCCGCGTGACTTCTTCAAAGATGTCATTCACACGTGCCAGGTTCTGTTTTGCTTGTTCAAGGCGAAGTTCAGCGAGACGCTTCTTGGTCTTGAAGCGCGTGATGCCCGCAGCTTCTTCGATAATCGCGCGGCGGTCGTGGGGCTTCGAGCTGAGAAGCTGCCCGATGCGCTCCTGCCCGATGATCGCGTAGGACTCCGGTCCGAGGCCGGTGCCCATGAAGATGTCCTGAATATCGCGCAGGCGGCAGAGTTTTCCGTTCAGAAGATATTCGCTGTCCCCCGTGCGGAAGAGGCGGCGTGTGACAACGATCTCACCTTGTTGCGGAGTCTTCTGGAACTTGCGGCGGCGAATTTTGAGAACAACGTTGTGCCCCGCGCCGTTGCCTTCACCCTCGATGGGTTGTGCCGGCGCTTCGCCTTCAATGACCTGTCCAGGCTGCGACTCCGCAATGATCTCTTCCACTTCTGCCGCACGTTCGGCGCGTAGTTTTTCTTCATCCCAGTCGGGATTAAGCTCATTCTCGATGACGACTTCCGGCTCTTCAAGTAAAGGCCCGCTTGCATAGGCTTCGGGATCGATAAGCGTTATCGAAACCTCGGCCATGCCCAAAGGCTTGCGGTCGCGCGTGCCGGCAAAAATGACGTCTTCCATCTTGCCGCCGCGCAGGCTTTTCGCGCTCTGTTCACCCAAAACCCAGGTCACGCCGTCCAGAATATTGGACTTACCGCATCCATTGGGGCCGACGACGACAGCGATGCCCTCACCGGGCAGCGCCACCTCTGTGCGGTCACAAAAGGACTTAAAGCCCAGGATCTGGATTTTTTTCAGCTTCAGCATGCAGATGTACTCCTTTTGAGGTGCACCGAGAGCGGCTCAGATGAAACTGTAGCTTTGTGGAGGGGTTGAATCAACACTTGCACCCCAACATTTTGTGGATAAGCCGTCCCAAAATCCACAAATGGGAGTCACTCCACAGATATTGTCTCAAAACAGGGCTTTCACTGCTTGTTTTTAGACGGTAGGACATAGTGCGAAGACGATCGCGGAAGAACTGCCAGATGCTTCAAAATTAGTCCACTATATGCGCTAAAACAAGCGAAAAAGTGATGAAAAGGTGCCTGTTTTGGTGCGTTCTTGCGCAGAATTCGAGCTCTCAATTTGTCCATTGACTTTCTATCCATAGTTAATCTATGGTATCGAATCATGCCAAAGAAGCCAGATTTAATGCCCGGCACCCTGGACATGCTGATCTTGAAAACCCTGACCCGTGAACCGATGCATGGCTACGGGATCGCGGCTTCGATCAAGCGCATATCCGACGATGTGCTGACAGTGGAAGAAGGCTCGCTTTATCCCGCATTGCAGCGGCTGCTATTGCAGGGATGGGTGAAAGCTGAATGGAAGATGACGGAGACCAACCGGCGCGCCAGGTATTACACGCTTACTCCGTCGGGACGAAAACAACTGGGCGAGGAGCTCTCACAGTTTGAGCTAATGATTGCTGCGATTGGTCGAGTTTTGCAGGACGCATAAGAGCTGTTGGATCTTGATAGGTTTGTCGCTTCCAACCTTTCGTCAAAAAACATGACAAAAGGATGGGGCGCCCGAATTTTCGGGAACTGGACAGGAACTAACCTACGTTAGCTTCGCAAACGTGGGGCACCCCGTAAGGAGATTGTCCAATGGATACACTGGTTCGGTTCTTCAGGAAGCTGGAAAGGTTTATCCGCCGCGAGAAGTTCGATCGTGAACTGGATGAGGAGATGGCCTTCCACCGCGAACAGGCAGAACAGGAATTCCGGGTAGACGGGATGTCTTCTGCGGATTCGCATCATGCGGCGCGGCGTCAGTTTGGAAATGATGTGCGAATCAAAGAGCAGAGCCATGAGGTGGTTGGATTTCGCGCAGAGAATGTCCTGCAGGACCTGCGTTTTGCGATCCGGCAGATGCGGAAGAATCCCGGGTTTGCATGCACTGCTGTTTTAGTGCTTGCTCTTGGCATCGGAGCGAGCGTGGCCATCTTCGGTTTTGTTAATGCTGCTCTGATCAAGCCTTTGCCATATAAAAATCCGAACCGCCTGGTGATTCTGTTTGAGAGCATTCCGCTTGGTCCGCGCTTTCATCTTTCGTATCCAGATTATGTGGACTGGAAGCACGAAAACACAGTTTTTCAATCGTTAGATGTATATGCGCCTTACGGGTTCATGTTGAAGGATTCCACCGGAACCCACCAGGCGGATGGGGCGCGCGTCAGCAATGGATTTTTTCGCACGCTTGGTGTTATGCCGGTTCTGGGGCGGGGTTTTCGTCCGGGTGAAGACCAGAAAAACGCACCTCGCGCGGTTTTGTTGAGTTATTCAGCATGGGAGCGGCGCTACGGCGGAAGGACGGGCGTGCTGGGGCAGACGGTGGTCCTTGACGGCCACCCCAACACAATCATCGGAGTACTGCCGCGTGATTTTCACTTTGCGCCTGCGGAACCGGCTGACTTCTGGACAACCATTCAGGACGAGATCAGCGATTGCCGGGGCTGCCATGGGTTTTATGGCATAGCACGTCTGAAGGACGGAATCTCATTCCAGACAGCGTTTGCAGATATTAAGGGAATTGCCGATCAGCTTGCGCGGCAGTATCCGGATTCGAACCGCGACCAGAAAGCCTTCATGTTGCCCATGAGCGAAGTGATTGTCGGCGATATCCGTCCGGTGCTGCTGGTGCTGTTGAGCGGCGCGGCATTACTGCTAATGATCGCGACGATCAATGTAGCCAGTCTCTTGCTGGTACGTTCTGAAAGCCGCAGGCACGAAATTGCGGTGCGCGGAGCACTCGGCGCAACGCGAGGGCGGCTGATCCGGCAGTTTGTAACGGAAGGGGTGGTTCTTGTGGCTGCTGGAAGCGTGCTTGGAGTGAATGCGGCCTGTTGGGGCATGCAATTCTTCGCGCACAGGATTCCGAAAGACATGATGGCAAGCATGCCGTATCTGCGCGGACTCGGCCTGAATCTTCAGGTTCTGTTATTTGCTGTTGCCATTTCCCTCATAGCCGCCGTTATTTTTTCGCTCACTCCAGCCTTACGGCTGTCCTGGTCTGATATCCGCGAAGGTCTGACGGAAAGCAACCGGGGCTACGCAGGCGCCATGTGGCGGCGGTTTGGCGCGAACCTAGTTGTCATTGAGCTGACTACCGCGATGGTTTTGCTGGCAGGTGCCGGGCTACTGGGTAAAAGCTTATACCGGCTGCTGCACATGGACATTGGATTAGAACCTGATCATCTAGCCATGCTGACAGTAGGTGCAACATCGGAGAATTACAAGAAAGACGAGCAGCGAATCACACTGGAGCGGCAGGTCATCAGTCAGGTGTCGGACCTGCCTGGCGTAAAGTCTGTTGGCCTTTCCACCACGCTGCCAATTGGTGACGGCGATGGCACTACAGGATTCCGGGTGGTTGGGCGTCCCTATCATGGCGAGCACATGGAAGTTGCTATCCGGAAGGTAAGTTCGGGCTACTTTACGACGCTGCAGGCGCAGTTGCTGCGCGGACGCTATTTTGCCGAGGACGAGGATAAATCGAAACCGGAAGTTGTAATCATCAACGAAACGATGGCGAAACAGTATTTTCGCGGCGAGAATCCTGTCGGCATGGAGATCAGCATGGGAGACAGTGATCCGCACATCCAGATCGTCGGCATCGTGAAGGACCTGCAGGAAGGACAGCTTAATGCCGATCCCCGCGGCGCCATGTACGTTCCATACAACCAGGGCCCGAGCAGCTTCTTCTCTCTCGCCGTTCGGACATCGCAGAATGAGCGCTCCACTCTCCCGCTTCTGACCTCGATCATTCACCAGATTGACCCGAATATCGCAACCTTCGGCGCGTCTACGATGGCTGAACGTATCCACGATTCTCCGTCTGTCTATCTGCATCGGTCAGCGGCATGGCTCGTTGGAGGATTTGCCGTGCTTGCACTGTTGCTGGGCGTCGTTGGACTGTATGGCGTTATCGCATACTCGGTTGGCCAGAGGACACGCGAGATTGGAGTGCGCATGGCGCTGGGTGCGCAGCGCGGCTCCATCTACCGCATGATTTTAGGGGAAGCCGGACTTCTGGTTGTTGCTGGAATCATTCTTGGCCTTGTGTGCTCAGTTTTTGCGACTACTCTGATGCGGAAATTGTTGTTTGGTGTGCGGGCCTGGGATGTTTCTACTCTGATTGCGGTTGCCGTGGTGCTTGGGCTGTGTGCGTTGCTGGCT
>DATAQW010000139.1:0-26983 GCA_036264445.1 Pseudacidobacterium sp. | reverse complement strand
GCTCTTCCAGAAAGTCGTATTCCGGATAGCAAATATCACCGCGCAGTCGACCCGCCGCTTCCAGTTCATCTTTGATCGGCGTGCCATCATAAGGAAGCATGCGGCAGAAGACTGCTGCTGCGCTTCCATCTCCTACAATCGCACGAAGGAAATTCAGATTTTGTCGTACCGACTGCAAGGTGCTCGAAGGGTCAAACATCATAAATCCAAACTCAAACATCAGTCCGACCTGCTTGAGTATCTCCACGGCCCGCAGATTCTGTTCGACAGTAATCTGTTTATGCAGTGTCTTAAGACCCTCATCATTACCTGATTCCAGCCCCATATAAACCAGGTAGAGCCCTGCATCTCTCAGTGCCGCGAAAACTTCGGGGTCTACCGAATCCGCACGACAGTTCATCTTCCAGATCACGCGTTGCGACAGTCCGCTTGAATGCAATTCCTTCACAAAATCCGCAGCCCAGCGCCGCCATACCGGACCAAAGAGCGGAAAATCATCGTCCTGGAAGAGAAAGATCGTGATTCTGCGTTCACGATGAAGGAACAGCATTTCTTCCGCTACAGCAGACGGCTTTCGCGTGCGTACTACCTTGCCCGGAGCAGCGCGATAGAAAGTCTGAATCGAGCAGAACGAGCAGGTACGCGCGCAGCCGCGGCTCGCGAGCAGAGGCATGGCTTTCCGGCCAAGCGCGGTCTCCGGCTCAAAATCACGATCAGGATATGGCAGCCGATCAAGATCATCGACCAGCGCACGCATGGCCGTTGTTCGGAACTGCTCCCCATCTTGATACGCAATCCCCTGAATATCTTTCCAGTCGCGCCCTGTCCCGATCCTGTCTGCCAGTTCGAGCAATGTCATCTCTCCTTCGAACCGGACTACGCTGTCGAGTTCAGGCAGAAGCTCGAGATTGTGACGAGAGCTGAGGCTTGAGAAATGGCCGCCCATCGTAAAGTGGCAGCGGATACCTGCCTCGCGCAGCATACAAATGAGGCGACGGTACTGTGGAATGTAGAACTGGAATATAAGAGAAAACCCGATAATCATCGGGTCGAGGTCAATTGCGCGACTCACTATTTTTTCCGGCGCGGATTCAACATCACAAGTAACCACCGCGTAGCCATGTTGCTTTAACGTTGCAGCCAGATAGCCAAGTCCAAGATTTCCCTGATGCTGAAAACCAATCAAAAGAATGGGTCGCGCCGTGTTGCGGACTACATCCGAAGGCCCAGCGCCTAGCATGCGAAACGGGTCAGCGCCTGACATAGCATTTCCTTTCTGGCCGCAAAGCAGACAAAGACAGCACCTCGAGTGACCTGAGGCGAACACGACAAGAAGCACTAACAGATGATCAGCGTTTTGCCGCGCTTTTTAGAACGTGTTCCTTCATTTGGTTCAGTGCGTTCGCCTGAATCGTATGAATCTGTGCTTGCGCATCCAATGCAGCGGCTACAATTTCCGGCTGCTGCGCAATGCCGCTCTTATCCATAATTGTCCAGATCGGGTCCCACCATATGTGGAGTCGGTACGCTAGTTCAGGAGGAATATTCTGGTCAGACATGAAGTTTCTCCTTGCATGGAATGCTGAACTCAAGGCCCTGATACCCGTGGCGGAAGGGGAATGTGCAGAATTCACAATTTCTAATCGTGCCACCGATTAGAAATCGTGTCCTTCGATGAGCGAAGGCGAATATCACTTGCAGGCAATGGGGAAGCGATAGTATGCAAGCCGAGAAAATATACCGCTGGCCAATCAAACAAGTCAAGACGCAATATTTGGACAGGTTGAATCTACAAGGGAGCTCGAATCCAGAGCCGCCGATTTTCCGCGGCTCCCGAATGAAGTAGCTCTATAATACGGATTCAAAATCCCGTCGCGGGACGTGACAAGCCTCGGGGGTAAAGATGGAACAAAGATTAGCGCCAGGAACTAGAATTCTCGTTTGATTGGCTGTGATCCCTGTGATTCCAGGAGCTGCATGAATATCAAAGAGGTTGCCAAGCTTGCCAAGGTTTCCACTGCCACGGTTTCCCGCACCATTAATGGATCGAATAAAGTCACGCCGGAGACGGCAGAACGTGTGCGCAAAGCCATTGAAGCCCTTAAGTATTATCCAAACACGAATGCTCGCGCTCTCGGCTCGGGCCGCAGCAGTCTTTATGGATTGATCATTTCCGACATCACCAATCCGTTTTTTCCTGAACTGGTGAAGAGCTTTGAGGACATCGCTGTTCAGTACGGCCAGGAAGTTTTGGTGGCCAATACAAACTACGACCCGCATCGCATGGAAGTCTGCGTGAGCCGGATGCTGCAACGCAAGGTAGACGGTGTAGCCATCATGACCTCGGAAATGGACAAGCACCTGATCGAAGAATTCAGCAACCGGCGAATCCCTCTCGCCTTTCTCGATACGGCAACGCCACAAAAGGACATCAGCAATATCCGCGTCAACTATGCTGCCGGAATCGAAGCCGCAGTTGAACACCTGTTGGATCTTGGCCACACGAATATCAGCTTTATTGCAGGACCAGCTACTCTGGCTTCCGCACGCATTCGCAAACGCGCATTCATCAATATTCTCCGTCGCAAGGGAATGAAGCTTGAGAAGCACTTTGTGGAACAAGGCAACCACCGCACTGACGGAGGGCATGAAGCCATGTTGAGACTTCTTAACCAGAAGCCATGGCCAACTGCGGTGCTCGCATCGAATGATTTAACGGCAATCGGGGCCATGGGCGCCATCTTTGAACACGGGCTGCGTATTCCTCAGGACATCTCCCTGATCGGGTTCGACGACATTGAATTGACCGCATTCACCCAGCCGGCACTGACAACCGTGCGCCTCTCCCGGCAGGAGATTGCAAAGCTGGCCTTTCGCGCCCTGTACAACACGCAGCAATCAGGAATGCCTGAAGGCGCCGAATATGTGGTTCAGCCTGCGTTGGTTATTCGAAAATCAACAGGTCCAGCGTCAGCAGCAATGATCTGAAGCTATCTTCCGTTCCCTATCAATGGAGCGGCATCAAGCGCGGTATGCAGGTGCCAGGGAACGCTCTCACCTGACAGTTCCGGGTGTTTTTCCAGAAACTGCAGGGAATCGGTGTTTGCCATGGGGTCATCTTTCTCATCGGCAAAGCGTGCCGATTCCTCCGCAGCCTTTTCCTTCATTCCTAAACGGCGGTAGACAATCGCAAGGATATAGTGAGCAGCAAGATCATCAGGATCGATCGCCTGCAATGTTTGATATTGTCTTTCTGCCAACTCGTATTTGTGGAGCTGGTAATAGCTGAATCCGAGCTCACGATGTGCATCCGGCGATTGTGGGAACTTCTCGACAACTTTTTCAAGATCGACAATTGCGTGATCAAGATTGCCTTCGTTTCGATCCACCAGCGCCTGGTAAAAAAGTGCTCGAGGATTGTCGGGGCTCATTTCCAGTGCCTTCCTAAGACTTGCATCGGCCTGCGCGTATTTCTCCCAGCGGTAGTAAGCAAATCCGATATTCGTATACACGTCGGCATAGTCCGGACGCAGCTTGCTTACCTCTTCAAAAGCAGCAACCGCATCGCCGTACTGTTCCTGATCAAGGAGAGCGATGCCAAAATTGTTCCAGCGCATCCAGTCTGGATTGTCTGATGGGTCTGGCTTGCCTGCTGCGTTGTGCCCCACTTCCATTGTGCGTGTGCGCGAAGCCATCTCCACCACAGGATAGAGTGGATGCTTATCACCCAGAATGAAATTTGTATAAACCTGGTTCAGATGCCGGTAGTTGACCTTTGCTGTGATGCTCAGCGGCCCGGTTATTTCCGCTGGGACACGGAATTGATAGCGCACAATTGTTGAGCGTCCAGGACGAATCGTGCCATCGGTGGCCACCGTATGACGCAACCACACCTCATGCTGTACCAGGAGATTGCCTTTCGCATCGAGCATGCGATTGATGAAGCTGTGTGCGTGAGGTTCAAGCGTGCCATCTGGCTGCAAGTATCCGCTTTCGCTTAATGTATGTCCGGATGCATCTTTTACTGTGAACTGTACCCATGCCTCGTATATGTCACGCTGCTCGGGAATCAAAGTGTGTCCCACACCTTTGTTCTGTATTACGACAAAGGTCTCAACCAGGTCATACGGTTTTATGTCGAAATCCACCGACCCGAGTGGCGCAATGTATTTGCTATCGTTATTTTTGCGGAATGCGAAGAGGTCTATATTCAGCTGTTGGGCGCGAAGAAAGGCAATGGTCTTCTGCAACTGCTCTTCGTATCCGTAATAGAAAGGAATCGCAGTATTGCCAGCAAGCCAGCGATGCGATGCCAGCGTATTGTCCTTCGCGCCGTAATCTGCGCGCGTGATAGTCTCGCGCTGCATATGGCAATTCTGACAGCTTTTATAGTCCTTCGTATAAAAGGGCAAAGGCGAACGGTGCGAGAACGATGAAGCCTGCCACTCATCATAAAGTCCAATAGCGCGAAGCCACTTGTAGTGATTCAGACTGGTTGGCAGATTCGCTTTGTGGCAGGCGCCGCAATATTCCGGAGTGTGATAGAAATCCTTCATCACCGCCTGGACATGGCGGTCCGTATGCGTGAGGACTTCCTTGTACGGCACTTCGCCGGGAATCGGCTTTCCATTTTCATCCACCATCACGGCAGGTGTTCCCATCACATATGCGCCGAGTCCGTAAGTGGGCTGCAGTTTCTGAATCGAATGACAAACCGAGCAGGTAACCCCATCGTCATCAAAATCGCGGTTCTTGACCACTGAATTCTTTGTCAGAGCACCTGAAAAAAGCGCAATAGGATTATGACAACCTTCACAATGGCGTGAGAATTCGATCCCTTGTGTGTCATTCAGCAGTTCGACATCCTTTAAATAAAATGGCGCGCGAAAAGAATTTGAGTGGGCCGATTCTCGCCACTGGTGAAACGCTTCTTCGTGGCAATGACGGCAATACTCTGCTGTTGGGAATGCTCCGGGCTGAATGAACCCACCGTCTTCCGTAGTTGCATTGCTCGGCAAAAAGGGCTTGTCTTTGCCGAAGCGCAGATTGTAACTCGCAGCAACTTTGGCGTTATATTCGTTGTGAATCGCTTCTGGGCTGGCGCCTGCATGAATTGATTTCAGGAAAAAAGCTGCAAAAGCAGCAAAGAAGACTCCCATAATCGCGACACGAAACGCTATGGAAGATAAAGCTGCTTTGCGTGCTAACTTCACTGGCCTGCTTGCTCCAAAGATACGAATGCATCTCGAACTTTACTGCATCGAAAAGACAACTCACAAGCGCGAAATCAGCACAACTATGTGAAAAGAAAGCATATACATCAAAGGATGGAAGTCCTACTCATACTTTTGATTGAGTTCACTCGCGATCCTGCGCCCGTGGAAGACAATAGCATCCACCAGCGCGTCAAAATCTTCCGTCAGGCTGCGATGGTTGGTGTTCGCGACCCGAATAGCAAAGTCTCCGCAAAGCACAGTCCCGGAAACAACAAATTCCCCGGACTCCTGAAGGCGCAGGACAAGCTCGCGGTTGATTTGATTCAAAAACTCCTGGTCCACGTTTCCATGCGGACGATATCGAAAGCACACGATGTTCATTGATCGCGGAGCCAGCAACTCTAATTCATTGTGGCCTTGGACGAGCGAAGCCAGATGCTCAGCCTGTTTCACATTTTGCGCGATGAGCTGGCCGTGCATCTCTGTTCCGTAAGCCTTGAGCGACATCCACACCTTCAGCGCCTTGAATCCGCGCGAAAGTTCGATGCCGCGATCAGAAAACGGCAATCCATCTGCGAGCATCCCGCGCGTAGCCTTTTCCAGATAACTGGCCTCTGCCGCGAACGTCGCAGCGTGCACCTCCGCATCGCGCACAAGCAGGCATCCGATTTCAAATGGCAGGTACATCCACTTGTGCAGATCAAAGGCCAGGGAATCGGCGAGCTCGATGCCTGAAACAAGGTGTTTGTATTGTGGCGAGAACTTGAGCAGCGCGCCAAATGCACCATCTATGTGCAGCCAGATGTCTTCCTCCTTGCATAGTCTTGCCAGCTGAGAAAAGTCATCAACTGCTCCAGTGTTGACGGTGCCAGCCGTTGCAATTAATGCAATAGGCTGAAGCCCGGCGGCCCGATCTTCCTTGATACGTCGCTTTAGCTCTTTAATGTTGATCTGAAAATTGTCATTCACTGAAATCCGGCGGAAAGCCGCACGTCCCAGCCCGAGAAACTCGACGCTCTTTTGCGCCCACATATGAGTTTCTGATGAGCCATAAACAACTAGTTTCCGATGCGCGTTTTGCAAACCTTCTTCACGCACATCAAATCCAGCCTTCGCATGACGCGCCACTGCAAGCCCAAGCAGGTTCGCCATCGTTCCACCGCTGACGAAAATTCCGCTCGTATCAGCAGGCATCTCCATGATCTGAGTGAGCCATGCAAGTGTCTGCTCTTCGACATATGTCGCGGCTTGTTGTCCGCCAGCTGCGTGTGTGTTGATGCCTGCAGCGAGCATCTCCGCCATCATGGCGAAAGGAGTACCGTTTCCACGCACCCATCCCCACGCGCGCGGATGGCGGTTACCGGTGGTGTAAGGAAGAACATAGCGCAGAAAATCGCGATAAACGCGCTCTTCGCCCTGCGGCATGCGAGGCAAAGGCTCAGACAGGGCTTCGCGCACAGGTTCGGGCAGAGGCTGCCATGCTGGTTGATCGCGCAGTGTTTCGAGGTGATCGAAAATATCGTCAAGCATGCGGTGCGCAAGCTGCCGCTGCTCATTCCAGTCGAGCGGGTCGAGCGTCAGTTCAGTTACTGCCGCTCCGGTAAGATGTGCCATTGTAACCTCGGCTGCCTCCTCATTCTGAGTAAAGCGCCGCTATTTATCTTACTCCTCTTACTTGATTCGTTCATAGCGATAGCCGTTTGCCGACAGCGCGCTTCCGATTTCCTTTACATGATCGCTCCCTCTGGTTTCCAGCGTGAAGTCGATGACCGTATCGCCCAGATTGACGCCATAGTATGCGCGATCATACGCAGTCTGCACGATGTTGGCCCGCGTATCGGCAATGATCTTCGTAAGCTGGTGCAACGAGCCCGGCCTGTCAGTCAAATGAATGCGCAGTCTTGTCCAACGGTGGTCTTTCACCAGACCGCGTTCGATGATCTTTGCAAGCAGGCTGACATCAATGTTTCCTCCGCAGACAAGCACTGCTGTCCGCTGGCCATTGAGAGAAGTTTTCTTCTGCAGCAAGGAAGCCAATGCCACAGCGCCCGCCCCCTCAGCGAGTGTCTTCTCGCGTTCGAGAAGCACAAGAATCGCCTTCGCAATTTCCTCCTCATCGACAGTCACAATTTCGTCAACGTATCGCTGCACAAGCGGTAAAGTCACATCGCCAGCGCGGCGCACTGCGATGCCATCGGCAACGGTTGCTTCAGCGCGAATTGTAACCGGCTTGCCGGCTTCAGTCGCGCGCAGCATCGATGGAAGACGTTCTGTCTGCACGCCGACTACGCGAATTTTCGGATTGCTTTCCTTGATGGCGCATGCCACGCCGCTGATAAGGCCTCCGCCTCCTATGGGAACAACAACCGCTTCAAGATCAGGCACCTGTTCCAGAAGTTCAAGACCGATCGTTCCTTGTCCTGCGATGACCTCAGGATCATCAAACGGATGCAAAAATGTCATGCCTTCGGCGTCGCCCTGCCGCAACGCTTCAGCGCAGGCTTCATCGTAATTCGCACCGTGCAGAACGACATCGGCTCCAAATCCTGAAGTAGAAGAAGCTTTCACCAGCGGAGTCATCAGCGGCATCACAATGCGCGCCTTGATCCCACGCTGCGTCGCGTGATAAGCAACGGCCTGCGCATGATTTCCCGCGCTCGCCGCAATCACGCCGCGTTTCTTTTCTGCGTCGGTGAGCGTGAGAATCTTGTTGAGTGCTCCGCGTTCTTTGAAAGCCCCCGTGCGCTGCAGGTTATCGAGCTTGAGAAAAACCTGCTGGCCGGTCATCTGCGACAAGGCAGCTGAGTACGGTGCGGGAGAACAATAGATAAAGTCGCGGATTCTTCCACGCGCGGCCTGTACATCTTGCAGAGAAATGCCTTTCATCGTTACTTTCCTTCAACCGAAAATAAGAAAAGCCACCAACCCGCTGCGGGTGGTGGCTTTTTGTTGCTTCTAAACTCTCGTCGCCTTACGCACCCGCATGTTGTTTGAAAGTAATTCGAATGATGCTAATGCGAATGGAAACCCCCAACACGCAGGAGTGCGGCGGCATTGCAGCAGCACTCCTGAGATCGTTTGAGAATTTCATAGCGGTTGAATAATCAGTATCAGAGAGGCGCGGTTAGGTCAACCTGTACACCTTCAGCGAATACGGTGAACGGCCTGTGGATCCCGAAAAAATATGCGAGCTCGCGATAGTCCTCAGCATCGTGGACGGCGAAATCCGCAACTTTGCCGTGTTCAAGGCTGCCGATCTCGTGTCCGCGATTCAAGCTGTAAGCCGCGTTTATTGTTGCTGCCGTTATCGTTTCTGCTGGAGTCATCTTCATCTGCGTGCAGGAAAGGGACAGAATCATCGTCATGGAAGCTGTCGGCGAAGATCCAGGATTAAAGTCAGTGGCAACCACAACTGGCAATCCAGCGTCGATCATCGCCCGCGCCGGCGCATACTTCTGCGAGCCGATGGCATAGACCGAGCCCGGCAACAGCACCGGCTGCACGCCAAACTGCTTCATCAACGCAATGGATTCTGGTGTTGTCTGTTCCAGATGATCAATTGTCTTTGCGCCGAGTCGTGCGGCGAGCTCCACTGCTCCGCTCGACGTGAACTGATCAGCATGAACGCGCAATCCGAGCCCGTGTTGTTTGGCCGAAGTAAGCACACGATCTGCCTGAGCCACGCTGAAGACTTTGGCTTCGCAAAATACATCGCAGAATTCTGCCAGCCTTTCTTCTGCCACCTGCGAAAGCATTTCATTCACAACCAGAACAACATAGTCATCAGGCCGCGATTTATATTCGTCAGGAATCTCATGCGCGCCAAGAAATGTAGGAACACAGCGCAACCTCGTTGTTTGTGAAACACGACGGATTGCACGAAGCAGCTTTAACTCGTCTTCAACTGTCAGGCCGTAGCCGGACTTGGCTTCAACAGTCGTAGTACCTCCTGCAAGAAACCAACGTGCATGCTTTTGCGCGATGGCGATCAGTTCATCTTCTGAAGCAGCACGCGTTTTGCGCACAGTAGAGCGAATGCCGCCTCCGCGCTCCGCAATCTGCTGGTATGTCATTCCAGAGCAGCGCATTTCAAATTCGTCAGCGCGGTTTCCGGCAAAAACAAGATGCGTGTGCGCATCAACAAAGCCGGGCATTACAACCCGTCTGCCCGCATCAACAATTTGTGTAGCTGCATCTGCAAGGGGTTCGACTTCCGCACGAGTGCCCACAGCCGCAATACGTCCATTATGCAACAGCATCGCGCCATCACGAATTACTGCCAGCTCGCGCAGTTCCGGACCAACACGCGGACGCGCTGTTCCTGCGAGCGTCACAAGCTGCGAGCAATTTGTAACCAGAAGAGATGTATTTTCGCTCATTGCAGGCGTTCCAGAATGCCGGAGGCGAATGACAACAAACAAGCTGCGGCAGCCAAAGTGGTGATGTCGTTGTTGTCGCGACTCGGATCAATTTCGACGAGATCCATCACGCGCACTTTAGGATATGCTCCACAGAGATAGGCAGCACGGCGAATGTCGAGTGGAGTAAGACCTCCGGGACGCGCGCCCGCCGTCGCCGGAGCGAAGGCGCGATCCATCACATCGAGATCAAGATCGACATAGATAACTTCAACCGTCTGCGCGAGCTGATGCAATGCTCTGTTCACCGTCCTCTCAATACCTTCTTCCGCGACTTGCTCTACTGGAATTACGTTGATTCCTGCGTCTTCCGCAACCCGAAAATAAGCCGCAGAGTTAGAGAAGGATTGAATGCCTATCTGGTAGATGTTGTGGCCCGGGAGGCCATCAGCCAGTAGTGCCCTTACAGGATTTCCATTACGCAGACCACCGTCAAGCGTGCGCAAATCAAGATGTGCATCCAGAGTAAGTAACCCGCATCGTTTCAAATTGCGGTGCATGCCTCGCAGCGCAGGGCGGGTAATTGAATTGTCTCCTCCAAGCAGAAGAACGGCATCCGCCGAATCGATAGCGCGACTCATTGCCTGCTCGATGGGCTTCTGCGCGTTTTCTACACTCGACTCCGCAAGCGGTAAATCGCCCACATCTGCCACTTTGAGGTCGCGCACATCATATCCATGTGCAACGTCATATGTGCTGAATCGCATGAGTGCGTCGCGAATAGCCTTCGGAGCGAGATCACAGCGGCTGGGTGTGATGGAGCCCAGTGTCAACGGCGCTCCAAGCACGCGCAGCAACCCGCGAGCAGAGTTTGCAAATTTGCCTGCAAGCCATTGATGCGCGCGTGGCCAGTGCTTGTCCTCGTGCAATTGGCTCACGCGCGGCCCTCGTTCATCGGAACGCGAACGCTCTTTTGGTGCGCAAAATCGACTGCTTGCTTATAGCCTGCGTCAACGTGCCGCAAAATGCCCATGCCAGGATCAGTCGTCAGAACGCGCTCAAGCCGCTGTGATGCAAGTTCTGTTCCATCGGCAACAACCACCATGCCGGCATGCTGCGAGTAGCCGATACCTACGCCGCCGCCATTATGGATGCTAACCCACGACGCTCCTGCGGCGGTGTTGACTAGCGCATTGAGCAGCGGCCAGTCCGCGACAGCATCGGAGCCATCAAGCATCCCTTCGGTCTCGCGGTATGGCGAAGCAACCGAACCCGCATCGAGATGATCACGGCCGATTACAATAGGCGCGCCGATCTCGCCTGTGCGTACAAGGTGATTCATCGCCACGCCAAACCTGGCGCGCTGACCATAACCAAGCCAGCAGATACGCGCAGGCAATCCCTGGAAGTGAATGCGCTTCTGCGCCAGCTCAATCCAGCGGCGCAGGCTTGCGTCTTCGGGGAAGAGCTCAAGCACCAGCTTGTCTGTGCGGTAGATGTCTTCAGGATTGCCAGAAAGCGCGACCCACCGAAACGGCCCTTTGCCTTCGCAGAAGAGCGGACGAATATACTCTGGCACAAAGCCTGGAATCTCATATGCGTCATCAACGCCAACAAGCTTTGCCTGCGTGCGCAGATTGTTGCCGTAGTCGAAAGTTACAGCGCCCATGTGCTTCAATTGAAGCATCGCCTTCACATGCTCGCCCATGGTGCGCATCGAGCGCTGCGTGTATTCTTCCGGATCGCGTCCGCGTAACTCCAGCGCCTCGTTCAGACTTATGCCATTCGGAACATATCCATGCAGCGGATCATGCGCGCTGGTCTGGTCAGTCAGGACATCGGGAACAATGTTGCGGCGAATCAATTCAGGAAGAACATCGGCGGCGTTTGCAACTAATCCAACAGAAATCGCTTTGCCATCGCGCTTCCCCCGGTCCAGAACCGCCAAAGCTTCGTCGAGATTCCATGCAATGTGATCACAGTAACCACTCGCTAAACGCTTTTCGATGCGCGCAGGATCAACGTCAATACCCAGGAAGCGCGCGCCGTTCATCGTGGCGGCGAGAGGCTGCGCGCCACCCATGCCACCCAATCCTCCGGAGACAACAAATTTGCCATCGAGACTGCCGAAGTGCCTGCTCCCCGCTTCAGCAAAGGTCTCATATGTTCCCTGCACGATTCCCTGGCTGCCGATGTAGACCCACGAACCGGCAGTCATCTGCCCATACATCATTAACCCTTTGCGCTCGAGTTCGTGAAAGTGCTCCCAATCCGACCACTTGCCCACAAGATTCGAGTTAGCGAGCAGAACGCGTGGCGCAGCTTCATGCGTGCGCAGAATTCCAACCGGCTTGCCGGACTGGATGAGCAGGGTCTCATCATTCTCAAGGCTCTTGAGCTCGCGAACTATAGCTTGGAAACACTCCCAGTTACGCGCGGCGCGGCCTGTTCCGCCGTAGACGACGAGGTCATCTGGCCGCTCGGCCACCTCGGGGTCGAGATTATTCATCAGCATGCGCAGAGCAGCTTCCTGCTGCCAGCCCTTTGTGTTCAGCTTTGTGCCTCGCGGCGCGCGAATGATCTCAGCAGTTGTTTCCAGCATAACTTCTCCTAATTCTCAGGCGTTTCCCACCCAACTCTCATCATTCGTGACGCAGAAGGCGACATTCCGGACGGCCAGCGTCTAGCCCCTCCAGGTGTCGAATGCGCCACCTCTGATTGCGTCAGCCAGTTTCTCAATATCGCCGGAAAGCACGCGGTCTTCAGCCAAACGCGGCACCACGTTCCGGACAGCCAGTCTTGCGCATTCCACCTCACGCGCAGGCTTCAGCGGTTGCCGGTAATCGAGACCCTGTGCTGCAGACAACATCTCAATCGCAAGAACATGTTCGGCGTTTTCGACTACCTGGCGCAACTTAAGTGCTGACGTCATGCCCATGGAAACATGGTCCTCCTTGCCTCCTGACGTTGGTACGGAGTCTACGCTTGCCGGATGCGCAAGTACTTTAGCCTCGTTGAGCAGCGCGGCAGCTGCGACATGCGCGATCATCAGGCCGGAAGAAACTCCAGGAGTGTCAGACAGAAACGGCGGAAGTCCTTCATTGATATCCGGATTGATGAGACGATCAATGCGGCGCTCGCTGATGCTCATCAGATCGGTCAGCGCAATCGCTGCATAATCAAGTGCAAGAGCGAGTGGAGCACCGTGGAAGTTGCCTCCGGAAAGAATGCTGCCTCCGGAAACAATGCCGTTCTCATCGACGAAGATAAGCGGATTGTCTGTTGCAGAACCAGTCTCGGTCTCAATGACCTCGCGCACATGGGCGAGGGCGCCACGAGCGGCTCCGTGGACCTGCGGCATGCAGCGCAGACAGTATGCATCCTGCACGCGAGGATCGTTATGCCGATGCGACTCACGAATCTCGCTCTCTTCGAGCAAGTGGCGAAGATGCGCTGCAACCTGTATCTGTCCGCGATGCGGGCGTGCCGTGTGAATGCGCTCATCGAAGGCCGTGGGTGTGCCGCGGAGCGCTTCGAGCGACATGGCTCCGGCTAGATCAAAAAGCTGCGTCACGCGCAGTGCGCGGTCAAGCGCAAGTGCTCCGGTTGCCGCCATCGCCTGCGTGCCGTTGAGCAGCGCAAGTCCTTCTTTGGCTTCAAGCGCAAGTGGCTCAATTCCTGCTAATTTCAGCGCGCAACATGCTCCAGTGCGCTGGCCTTGGTAGGTCACTTCACCCTCGCCAATGAGAGCGAGTGCAAGATGCGCGAGCGGAGAGAGATCGCCGCTGGCTCCGACCGATCCGCGCGACGGAATCACGGGATGAATGTCGTGGTTCAGGAGAGAAATCAGTGTCTCGACAACAACCGGACGAACGCCGCTGTGTCCTTTGGCCAGCACGTTGGCGCGCAACAGCAGCATGGCGCGTGTTTCCGGTTCGGGCAATGGCTCGCCAATACCGCTCGCATGGCTGCGAACCAGGTTATGCTGCAAGGCGCGCAAATCGCTGTTCGAGATGCGAACGTCAGCCAGCTTGCCGAATCCGGTGTTGATTCCATAGGCGGTTTCGCCACTTTCAATCACGCCTTCGACGACAGAACGCGATGCTTTGATTTTTGGCCCGGCTTCATCAGCAATGGCGACTTTTCGGTGATTTTGAGCTACAGACGCGATCTCTTCAATGCTGAGCGTCTGCCCTGAAAGCTCCAAAACTGCTTCTGAACCCATGATTTCGAATGCTAGGAAATGTACCGCGCCTTCGTAAATGGTATTTCAACGGATCTGAGCGTGATTTACGATGGATCTATCAAGATTTTTTGGAATATACAATGGATTATTCTGTAATTTTGGATAGTTACGGCATAAATCTGCTCGACGAGTTGCAACGTGACGCCCGCGCCTCGTTTGCTGAGCTCGGCCGGCGGATCGGCCTGTCGGCTTCAGCCACAGCCGAACGGCTCCGACGGTTAGAAGAGGCTGGAATTATTCGCGGCTACTCAGTCGAAATCGATCGCGATGCGTTAGGGCTGCCGATTCTGGCGATCATTCGCATGACCTGTGATGGCCCGCGCTACCATACCTTTCTGAAATTCGTGAAAGAGCTGCCCGAGGTGCGCGAATGCCATCACGTAACTGGTGGCGACGCCTTTTTTCTCCAGGTCACGACAGCCTCAATCGAGGAGCTCGAACGGGTCATCGAGCGCCTGTTGCCATACGGGATTCCTACGACCAGCATCGTCTTTTCATCTCCGGTAACGCGGCGCGGACACGACTTCTCCCGGCTGCGAAAATAAGAATCGCATTCGCGGCGATATACTCATTCCGCTATGGCTGTTGTGATTTCCATGCTGCGCGGCATTAATGTCGGCGGCAACCGCAAGATCAAAATGGACGAGCTGAAGGCCGTCTATGAGTCGCTCAAGCTCGAAGATGTGACCACCTTCATTCAGAGCGGCAATGTGGTCTTTCGAACGAAGGAGCGCAACATGGATACAGTAAGCAAGCGGATTGGGGATGGCATTGAGAAGGCGTTCGGTTTTCGATCTGAGGTAATTCTGCGCACAGCAGATGAGATGCGCCGGGTGATTGCTCGCAATCCATTTGCCGAGGGAAAGGGCATAGAACCGAGCAAATTATTGGTCTGGTTTCTGGCGGCCGAGCCTTCTGTGGATGCGCGGCACAATGCGATGGCCGCTGCGGTTGCGGTACCCGAGGAACTACGCATGGAGCAGCGCGAAGTCTACATCTATTTTCCGAACGGTATGGCGCGCCCAAAACTGTCGATGCCAGCGGTCGAACGTGCTCTCAAAGTCTCCGGCACAGGTCGCAACTGGAACAGTGTTTTGAAGTTGATGGAGATGGCAGAAAAAGCTGAGTTAGCGAAGAGCTCCGTTTGCAAAAAATAGAGTAGCAACCACACATGTAGGCGCCATTCTCAAAGGAGGAGCGGCATCTCAATAGCGACAAGCTAGAGCGGGAGAATAGTCAATATCGCTGATAGGGGCAAGAATGGCGCGCAAAGCGCGCGCCCGCCTGGACGGCTAGTCCTCAGTTGAACTGGCTCATATTGATTCCGAGATCATAGTTCTCTCCGCGCGCCAGTAGATCGTCCCAGGTGACTTCGCGGTTTTCGTATCCGGCCATGCGTCCCAGCATGCAGCTGCGCGCGCTTTCTACGCCTGTGGCGATCTGATTGTGGAATTTGCCCGATGTAATGCTTTCGATGAAGCCCTTGTCTTTCTCCGAATCGGCCTGAGCGAGGTTGTCGGCGAAGGCTCCATTGGCGGCAAAGGAGCCTGTAGGCTGGGCCGTGCTGCCCTCCCAGGTCCAGGGATTATCACCAAGAATATGCAGTGGACCGGAATACGGCGCCTCTGCGATTCCTTTTGCTCCGAAAAGACGCAGGGAGACGTCGAACCAGTGACCGGGGCAGAACTGTGTTGAAGAGAAGCTGAGGCGAACATCTTCAGGATAAGTAAATGCGACCTGATAGTTGTCCCAGCAATCACCTGCATGGGTGATTATGCTCCTTCCTCCGGTTGCGATAGCTTTAACCGGATGCGATTCGAGCGCCCAGTTACAGATGTCGATAACGTGGATGTTCTGTTCGAGGAGGATGTCTCCGGACAGATTGCGATACCAGAGCCAGTTGCGGACGCGCTGCTCATCTGTAGAAGCATTCGGATAGTCGTGCTCCACGGCAGGAGGCGCGTTGTACCAGGCAGTGATGCTGGCGATCTTGCCCAGGTCGCCATTGTGAATCCGGCGGACGATTTCGACATATGGCGGCGCGCTGCGAATCTGAAAGCCGACGTCAACGCTCACCTTTCCGTCGACGCTCTTCGCAATTTCGAGCGCCTGATTGGTCTGCGCAATGTCTACCCCGACAGGCTTTTCACAATAAGCATGTTTACCGGCTTTGACAACAGCTTCGAGGTGCTGAACGTGGAAGTACGGTGGCGTAGAAATCTGGACTGCATCAATATCCGGCGATGCAGCAAGTTCTTCGTAGGCCCTGTAGCCACGGAAGATCAAGTTGGGATCAGGGCCAGCGTAGCCAAGCGACTGGTTGAGCTGATCGAAGTGGGCTTTGCCTTTTTCCAACTGGTCAGGGAAGAGATCGCCTAGAGCAACGATGCGCGCGCTGGTGTTTTTGGCGAACGATGTCGCAACGGAGGTGCCGCGGCTGCCGCATCCCAGCAGCGCATAGCGCACAGCGGAATTGGCTTCATAACCAAATGCGGTCTTTGGTTTCAGCAGCAGGACTCCTGAGGCCGCGGCTGATCCGGCAATAAATTTTCTTCTGTTCATCTATGCTCCGTTCTCATCGAAAAGATGCTTTAAAGGGCACAGCTGCAGCCGTACCCCCAATCAAAGATTGGTCGTATCGCCTCGGAAGATACCTTTCCAACCTCTAATTACACGTTGCCATTCTGAATTTTCGCAAGGATGTGTTCCAGATAGACCTTCTCTTTTCTCACATCTTCAATCTGCTGTGCGCCTTCTATTTCGCGTTCGATGGTAACCGCTCCGGTGTATCCAATGGCATGCAATTTGGTAAAGACTTTTTCGAAGTCAACCAGGCCGTTGCCGATCAGCACTTCTTCGCCCAGCTTCATGGGATCAGTGGGCCATTTGCCGTCTTTTGCGTGAATGCTGTGCACATGCGGCCCAAGAATATCAACCGCATCCGCTGGATTCGCCTTGCCATAAAGAATGAGATTGGCTGTGTCGAGACCGACACCGAGGTTTGGCTGGTTCACATCTTTAATTGCGCGCGCCATGGTTGTCGGCGTCTCCTGACCAGTTTCCATCAGGAAGCGCTGGCCATTATTGGCGCAGTGCTTCGCAACTTCCTGAATGGCAAGCACGGCTTCATCGTAGAGCGGATCACGCGGGTTTTCAGGGAGGAAGCCGCAGTGGGTCTGGACCTGTGGCACGCCGAGGAGCTTGGCGAAATCTGAGGTCTGCTTGAGGGCGTCGATGCGCGCAGAGCGGCTTTCGCGCGGTACGAGGCCGATGGTGGATGGGCCATCTTCGAAGTCCCAAACAAGACGGCCCGGGCCGACAACCTCAGCCGTTGTTGCTGTAATACCGTACTTTTGCAACGCGCCGCCGATCTGTTCCGCCAGCGTAGGCGTGAATTTATCGATATAGGCGTCGAGTGAGAGAAAGCAGTTATTCAGGCCGAGTTCTTTGACGCGGGCAATGGGGGCTTCAGGATCCTTTCCGATACGGATGAGCACGCCGAGCGCCATGGGCTTGAGTTGCGGGTGTGCTTCAGCAGCGAAGAAAGGCTTCTGCGAGAGTCCTAGGCGCTGTGCTGCGTGCGCAGTTGCAAGGGCGCCAGCCTGCAGCATAGCGGCGCCGAGAAATTCTCTTCTTTGCATGTTCGGGAACGACCTCTCTGGCAACGATTCCAAGAGGGAAGAGTATCAGAGTGGAGGATGCGCGCGCAGCTAGACCCTTATCATCCACGAACGCGGGTGCCCCAGGTTCGCGAAGCTAACCTGGCTGGTTTCCATGCGGGCAAGAACTTAGTGAGAGCACTACGCCGGAACAACCACCCTAGATCCCTTAAATCCGTAATAAGCAATGAAGAGGTAACAGAGCACTGGCAGAACAAACGCGTGGTGAATGCCGACGCGATCAGCGATAGCTCCCTGCGCAAGCGGAATGATGGCTCCGCCAACGATGGAGAAGATCAACAGGCCTGATGCCTTGCCGGTGAGCGGGCCAAGTTCAGCAATGCCCAGCGTGAAGATTGTCGGGAACATGATGGAATTGAAGAGGCCGACGAGCAGGATGCTCCACATGGCGAAGTGGCCAATGGTGGCCATAGATATGATGACCAGCAATAGGGCAATAATGGCGCAAAGGCCAAGCAGGTATCCAGGACGGACTTTTTGCAACACGGCTGAGCCAATGAAGCGGCCTATCATCGCGCCTCCCCAATAGAAAGGAACATAGTTCGCGGCGGCCTGAACCGTAAGATTCCCAATATTCGGCTGGTTGAAATAGTTCACCAGGAAGCTGCCGATAGAAACTTCCGCGCCCACGTAAACGAAAATTGCGATTGCGCCAAGAATGACGTGAGGATAGTTCCAGACGTGGTGCTCGTGCTCGCCGGGCTTGGGACGGCGGAATTCCCTTGTCGTATCAATGCGCGGAAAGTGGTAGAAGGCGATGATGAGGGCCAGCACTGCGAGCGCAAGCGCGATAGCAATGTATGGCACTTTGACTGTGGATGCCTGTTGGATTTTATATGCCTGAAGCTGGCCGTTCGTGAGCGTCTTGATGTCGAGGACCGTGGTGGCTTCTTTCAGGATGAGCCATCCGCCGAACCAGGGCGCAATTGTAGTTCCCAGCGAGTTGAAAGCCTGCGTTAGATTGAGGCGGCTGGCTGCCGTCTCTGGCGGTCCGAGGATTGACACATAAGGATTCGCAGCGACTTGCAGGACAGTGATTCCGGCGGCAAGAACAATCAACGCAGAAAGAAAAAGCGGAAATGACGGCGCGCTGGCGGCGGGTACAAAGAGTATCGCGCCGAGCCCCATAGTGAAGAGGCCGACGACCATGGTGCGCTGGTACCCCACCCATTCGATGATCTTTCCGGCAGGTAATGCAAACACCGCATATGAGGAGAAAAACGCGAACTGCACCAGCATGGCCTCGGCGTAATTCAACGAAAAAATTGACTTCAGATGCGGGATGAGGATGTCGTTCAGCGAGGTGAGGAATCCCCACATGAAGAACAGCGTGGTGACCATTGCCATGGCGCCTCTGTTGGTGTTACCAGGGGCGTTGATGGTAGAGGTCGATGAACTGCTTACGTTTGTGATGGCCATGTGGTTTCCAAATCTCTCAAGGTGATGATAAATGTATGTTTCTCGCTTGGTGGGAACTGGCGCTAAATAAATACGTACGACAAATGATGGCGTCGTTCCACGAAGATGGACGGCATGCAGTTTTTCCTGAGACTTTCAGGCAAGCTGTTCGTCTTTACTTGTGTAGTCGGATAGCAAGATTGCTTTAAGTGAAAGAAAATAAAGCTTAGATGCGACTCGTAAAAACCATTTTCGCGCTTACTCTTTCCGCTTCTGCGGCAACCACTTATAACATTCCCGCGATGGCGGCGCAGGCTACGTCGACGGCCCGTTTGCTGGGAACCGTGACGGCCGTCAGCGACGGCGCGGTCACGCTGAAGTCTGATGCCGGTGTGGTATCGACCATTACCGTGAGTGACGCGACACGCATCGTGCGCACGGAGCCGGGGCAGAAGGACCTTAGCAGTGCAACGGTGATCCATTTGCAGGACCTGACCGTGGGTGACCGCGTATTGGTGCGGGCAACTCCCGGGTCTGCCGAAAACACTTACACGGCGCAGGCTGTCATCGCGATGAAGAAGAGCGACATCGCGCAAAAACAACAGCAGGACCGTGAAGATTGGCAGCGGCGCGGTGTTGGCGGACTTGTGAAATCAGTCGATACCTCGGGGGGAACGGTTGTAGTTGCTTCCGGCCCGAGGACGATCACAATCCATACGACGCCGAAGACGATTGTGCGGCGATATGCCCAGGATTCGGTGAAGTTCGACGATGCGAAGGTCTCCACGCTCGATCAGATCAACCCTGGAGACCAATTGCGCGCCCGTGGTGATCGCGGCGCTGACGGAACTGAGCTGACCGCCGATGAAATTGTTGCCGGAACATTCCGCAACATCGCGGCGGCGGTATTGGCTGCGAATCCCGGAGCACAGACGGTCACGGTGACCGATCTGGCGACGAAGAAGCCGGTGACGATCCACTTTACGCAGGACTCACAGCTGCACAGGCTCGCGCCAGAAATGGCGCAGATGATCGCCATGCGGCTGAAGGGCGGCGGCGCACCGCAAGGTGGTGCTCCGGTACCGGCAGCGGAACGGCCTGCAAATGCAAGTGGTCCCGGTGGCATGGGTGGTGGTGGACAACGCGGCGACATGCAACAAGTGTTGCAGCGCGCGCCTGTGATCCAGATTACGGATCTGCACAAGGGCGATGCGGTGATGATTGTCGCAACAGAAGGCTCGGCGGACAGCGCAACCGCGATCACTCTGCTCGCCGGTGTGGAACCAATGCTCCAGGCTTCTACCAAAGGAAGCCAGAGCCTGTTTTCTTCTTCCTGGAGCCTCGGTGGCGGAGGCGAAGCAGCAGCACAGCAATAGTAGCTTGTTCGCTTGAAGGAAATCGTAGAGGCGAATTGCCTCTGATCGCCAATCGTTAGTGCGCAGGAGCTGAAGATTACGCGAAGCTCTTGCTGTCCGGCCGCGCAAGCCATGGTTTTTCATAGCGCAAACCGCGCTCTACAGAAAAACCAAAAGCAACTGGTATCGAACGCAAGACTAGTTTATCTGACTGAACTCTTGGAGATTTTGTGAAACAGAGAGTCCTTATACGTTACTTTTCTATCCTTGTGGGTTTGCTGTTAACTGCCGGGTGCGTCATGAATGCGCATGCGCAGGCTGCGAAAGGCTCCGTGCGCGGACAGGTCACGGATCCAAGCGGCGCCGTGATCCCGAATGCCGCAGTGAGCCTGACAACACCGGACGGTCACACCGTCGCGACTGTGACATCGAATGCCGCGGGTGCATATCAGGTGAACAACCTGGCGCCGGGAACATACATTGTCATTGCGAACGCGCAGGGTTTTGCGCCATCGAACTCGAAGGCCGTTTCTGTAATTGCTGGACAGGCGAAGCAGTTTGACGTGTCCTTACAGATTGAGACGCAACAGCAGCAGGTGCAGGTCGAGGCTGAAGGCACGACTGTCAATACTAGTCCGGACAGCAATGCCAACGCCATTGTGATTAAGGGTAAAGATCTTGACGCACTCTCAGATGATCCCGATGAGCTGCAGAATGAATTGCAGGCGCTAGCTGGTCCCTCAGCGGGACCAAATGGCGGGCAGATTTACATTGACGGATTCACCGGAGGACAGCTTCCGCCAAAGTCTTCGATCCGCGAGATTCGAGTGAACCAGAACCCGTTCTCGGCGCAGTATGACCGCCTGGGTTATGGACGCATCGAAATCCTGACCAAGCCCGGAACGGACAAGCTACACGGCAGCGTCAATGTGCGCGGCACCGATGGTAGCTTTAACGCAGCAAACCCGATTCTGAATTCGAACCTGCAACCCGGTCAGCCGAGGATTTCGTTCCCGGATTACTACACCTACTTTATCGATGGCAATGTCGGCGGTTCGATTTCGAAGAACACATCGTTTTTTCTGAGCGCCTTTGGCCGCGATATCCAGAATGTAAATGTGGTTGATGCTATCGATCCAACAGCCACGACGGACGCCAATAACCCTATTTATCTGAACACGACCGTGGGTAATCCGAGCACGCGTATCGATATCAGCCCGCGTTTTGACATTCAGCTAGGCGAGGGCGACACCCTGACAGCGCGCTACAGTTATACGCGGAACGTGCAGAACAACGCAGGCATCGGAACAACGAGTCTGCCTACCACTGGATACGACACGCACAACGTGGAAAACGAGATCCAGTTGAGCAACAGTTGGGTGATAAGCCCAAAAGTTGTAAATGACATGCGTTTCGAGTACACGCGGACGCGCAATCTGCAGACGCCTCTTTCTATTGATCCGACAATCTCCGTGCAGGGCGCGTTTACTTCCGGCGGCAGCAACAATGGAACAGTTCGCGATAATCAGGACTACTACGAACTGCAGAATTACTTCACTGCAACGACCGGCAATCACGCGCTGAATTTCGGAGCAAGACTCCGGATAACGCGCGACGCCAACTACAGCAATGCAGGTACGAATGGAAAATATAGCTACCAGGCCTTGGCTGATTATCTGAAGGACAAGGGGAGCAGCAACCCTCAGTATTACCAGAGGTATCAGTACACGATTGTCAACCAGTACACAGCGCGTGCCACGCTCTTCGATGCGGCTCTGTTTTATCAGGACGACTGGAAAGTAAGCCCGCGATTAACCTTCAGCTATGGAGTTCGATGGGAAGCGCAGAACCATATTCATGACACCAATGACTGGGCGCCGCGTCTTTCGCTGGCTTATGCTCTCGATGGAGGCGGCAAGAAGCCCGCAAAGACCGTACTGCGCGCAGGCTATGGCTTCTTTTACCAGCGCTGGGGTGTAGCCAACACCTTTGGAGGAGGCGGCAGCACGCCATTTATCATCAATACGATTCGCAATAATGTGCCAACGGCGGAAAGAGGGCCGAACCAGCAGATCATTATCAGGACGCCAGCTGGCCAATCAAGTTCGGGCACAGATGCTTCTTCCGCGCCGGCGTATTTCCAGATCGACCCGCACATGCGCGCATCCGTAGACATGCAGGGCGCCATCGGCGTTGACCGTCAGCTTACAAAGACGGCGACCATGAACGTCACCTACCTCTACACGCAGGGGGTGCATCAATACTGGACGAATAATGTGACCGCTCCCTTTTTTGATTCGTCGAACGGCACATATGAAAACGCTGTGAATCTGCCGGTGCCGACAGAGAACCTTTACACCTATCAGTCGCAGGGCTTCTATCGGCAGAGCCAGGTCATCGCCAGCGCTAATGCACGCTTTCGCCGATTCAGCCTTTTCGGCTTCTATATGTACAACAACGCTCTCAGCAATACCGGCGGAGTGAATTCATTTCTTTCTGTTGCGCACAATCCTAGTCTGGATTATGGCCGCACAACTTTTGACGTCCACAACCGCTTTGTGGTTCTGGGCAATATCCAGGCGCCGTGGGCGATGTCGATTGCGCCGTTCCTCGCCTACAATTCGGGGACGCCTTATAACATCACCATCGGCACTGACAACATCACGCAGAATAACCAGTTCAATGCGCGTCCGACGTTTGCAGCTAGCTGCTCCGAGTCAGGAGCCATCAATCCTGCTGATTACGGCATTCGCGGCATGCCGTGCCTGAACACGAACCCGGCAGGTACCACGGAAAAGATCATTCCTTATGGATACGGTATAGGCCCGCAGAACGTCAGCCTTAACATGCGCGTCAGCAAAGTAATTGGCATTGGTCCGCGTGTTGAAAATGGACGCGGCGCGTCAGGCGGTGGTCCGGGTGGCGGCCCAGGCGGCGGCCGCGGTCGTGGCGGCCCAGGCTTCATTGGCCTGAGCGGCAATCAGGCTGGCCCCGGCAGACTAGATGCTACGGTTCCGCGCAAATACAGCCTGACGCTCTCAGCCTTCTCCTCAAATGTTCTCAATCATCAGAACCTGGGAACACCGAACGGAACAGTTCTTTCACCGTTCTTCGGTAAATCGCAGTCGCTGGCAGGTGGGTTCTTCGGCCCTCCAACAGCAGGGAACCGCAGCCTCTTCCTCTCAGCGGCGTTCAACTTCTAAGAAAACAGGGGCCCCAGGTTCGCGTAGCTAACCTGGGGTTTTCATCGGTTGCCGTATATCGGGGGTGAGAGTTCGAAACCTTCCTTGACGCCCCTTGAAACCAAGGTCTATTTTATTAATAGTGAGTTGTTCCCATTCCATTCCGGCGCTGTGTTGTGCATGTTGTCACATCTGCGCCGGACTGTTGAGTAATTGACCCTCAAAATCTACAGGTTCAAACTCACAAGACCCGCGCAGATTCGAGACGCGGGTTTTTTATTCTCCAAATTTCACTAACAGGAACAGAATGGCCGATACAGCCCCAGTAAAAGAAACCAAAGCCCAGAAAATGGAGCGTCTGAAGCGCGAGAAGAATCCCTGGGAAGCCTTCAACGAAGTGCGCGAGTTCGCGCGTCAGGGCCGGGCGAGCGTTGTTCCTGAATGGGCTGGAGCGTATTTCAAATGGTGGGGCGTCTATACGCAGGGCGATGGAGTGGGCGCGGTCGGCGGCAAGGGCGGTGAAGGTCTGGCTACCGAATATTTCATGATGCGCATCGGGATACCCAACGGCATCCTGCGCTCCGACCAGCTGCGCGTCATCGCCGACATTACGCGCACATATGCGCGCAATCTAGCCGACATCACTGTGCGCCAGAACATCCAACTGCACTGGCTTACGATTGAATCACTGCCTGAGATCGTCGACCGGCTCAATGCAGTCGGGCTTTCTCCAAAAGGCGCGTGCGGCGACGTAGTCCGCAATGTCACAGGCTGTCCGCTCGCCGGAGTGGCGCACGATGAAATCATCGATGCTTCTCCTATTGCCGTCGAAATCGCTCATCTTCTCACGGCAAATCCTGAGTTCTACAATCTGCCTCGCAAGTTCAAGATTTCCGCTTCAGGCTGCCCGGTGTGGTGCAATTATCCCGAGATCAATGATGTTGCATTGACAGCTGTCCGTCGTGGCGAAGAGGTTGGCTATACGCTGCGCGTCGGCGGAGGTCTTTCCAACGAGCCGCATCTGGCGTTAAAGATTGACGCGTTCATTCGTCCAGAACAGGCCGTCGATGTAGTCAAGCGTGTAGCGGAAATCTTCCGCGACCAGCAGGTGTTGCGCGAGAGCCGTGACCGTGCGCGCCTGAAGTATCTCTTCATGCGCGAAGGGTGGACGGCGGAAAGCTTTCTGCATGAGCTTGAAGTGAGACTGGGATACGAGCTCGATCCAGGCGTGGAAGAGCATGCGCCGGAAGATATTCTGCGCGATCATGTCGGCATTCACTCACAACGGCAGCCGGGGTTGAGCTATGTCGGGGCCTCTGTTCTACGCGGCCGTCTCAGCGGCGACCAGCTTGCGGCAGCTGCCGATCTTGCCGAGCGCTACGGCTCCGGCGAGCTGCGCGCAACGGTGATGCAGAACCTGCTCTTCATCAACGTGCCGACAGAAAATGCAGGAGAACTCACTCAGGAGCTTGGCAGGATCGGCCTGCCCGTCGAAGGCTCGACCTTCTGGCGCGGCGGCATCGCCTGTACCGGCACGGAGTTCTGCAAACTCGCCATTACCGAGACAAAAGGATTTCTGCGTTGGCTGGTGGAAGAGATGGAAGAGCGCGTTCCAGAGTTCACCGAGCAATTGAAACTGCACGTCACCGGATGCCCCAATGGCTGCGGCCAGCACTGGGTTGCCGATATCGGCCTAGAAGGCAAAAAAACCAAGCACGAAGGCAAAATGGTGGATGCGTATTACTTCTGCGTCGGTGGCGCGGTGGGCAAACACGCGGCAGTAGCGCGTCCGGTTGGTTATCGTGTTCCTGCGACCGAAGTTCCGGCAGCATTGGAACGTCTACTGCGCTCGTATCTCGAAGAGCGTCTTCCGAACGACAACCTGCGCACCTATTTCGGACGGCATTCCGTGGATGAAATCCGCGAGCGTCTTTCCGGAACGGCTCTGGCTGCGGTCGAGCGCGACCTGCCCACAGCTCGCGTCCCACACACAGTGGCAGACTGAGAGTGTTTCAAGTGATGGGATTTTCTAGACTAGACGCATGAGCCTCTTTCCCATCTTTCTGAAATTGAATGGCCGCCACTGTTTGGTCGTCGGTGCGGGAGACGTTGCTGAGTCGAAGGTGCAAAGCCTGCTTGCTGCAGAAGCCGATGTCACTGTCGTCGCGCCGGAAGCAAAAACAGCTTTGGCGGCCCTCGCAAGCGCAGGCCGCTTTACCTGGCATCAACGCGAATTTCAACCATCCGATCTTGATGGAATGTTTCTGGTCGTAGCCGCCACCAACCACACGGATGTAAATGCTCTTGTTTTTTCAGTAGCGGGGAAGCGCAACGTAATCTGCAACGCCGTCGACGATCCTCCCAACTGCGATTTCTACTTCCCGTCCATTGTTAAGCGTGGCGATCTCCAAATTGCCATTTCCACCGCTGGGGAAAGCCCGGCGCTGGCACAACAATTGCGCAAGGACATCGACCAACAGCTCCCGCAAGATCTCGGGCCGTGGCTCGAAGCTCTCGGCAACCTTCGCCGGGAAGTGGTGGAAATCCTACCCGCAGGCGAACCACGCAAGCTCCTCCTCCACGAACTGGCCCAACGCCAGGTTTGCGAACTTGAAGCATGCCCCTCACGCCAGCTCGCGCATAGAGCCGCAGCATCACAAGCAAAGCTGTCATCCTGACCTGAACGCAGTAAGTATTTCATTGGTGATAGTGGCCTCAGCGATCGTACAGCAGGCTGTACATCAGCACTCCAAGCACAATGAGGCTGACCAGAACATAGAACCAATCCCGTTCTAGCGAGAACCCCAGCACAGCAAAGACGACCCGCGCGATCGGAGTGGCGATGAGCAACAGCAATCCAAGCTGAATAACAGCCCCGCTGTCGCCTGAAGGCAGCTCTTTGACGATCCCGGATAGGCTGCGCACGACCTGCGCTTCGCCGTGGAAGGTAGAGTAGTCCGGACGCGGACCGCGTGATTGATAAAGATACAGCACGCCTCCGATGAAAACGACAAGGGCAGCAACGCTGACTCCGATGCGAAGCAGGTTGCCCATCAGCACTTCCATCTTCTGGTCGTTCATAGCCTGCCTTTGATGCTGTTGTAGATCATTTCAAGGCCCAGCAGAACGATCACTGTAGCAAAGATGAGCCGAAGCGTCTTCACTTTCGCTTTCACCAGGATGCGCGAACCAATGAGCGAACCAAGAAGCACGCCCAACATTACAGGCATCGCAAGTCCGGGAGAAATGTAACCGCGACTGAGATAAATTCCGGCGCTGGCAGCGGCAGTCACGCCGATCATGAAGTTGCTGGTAGTCGTTGAGACCTTGAAAGGTAGCCGCATGGCCTGGTCCATGGCAAGCACCTTGACCGCGCCGGAACCGATGCCCAGCAGGCCGGAGAGCGTGCCGGCCAAAAACATAAGACTGAAGCCGCCGGGTACATTCTGGGCGATGTATGTCTCCGGTCCGTTGGCAGTAGGATAGCTGCCCTGAAGTTTCAGCTTCAACGCAAGCGGATTCGGTTCATGTCTGGCTGTGTCTGGATA
>DATAQW010000130.1:0-19938 GCA_036264445.1 Pseudacidobacterium sp. | reverse complement strand
TGTCAGTCGCACCGGCGCCCTGTTCTGCCATGCTGCTTCTATTGCCGGTTTCACCACAGCTTTCGTTGCTTTCTTCAAATGCACATGCGTAGCGCCTTTCCTGCCCCAGGAGCCTGGGACAGGCGCGAATACCTCCGGAGCATCTTCGACAAACCTGTCCTGATCGAGCGGCGTAAGAGCCACCATGCCATAGCTTGTATCCGGATAGGCAAGCGTCGCGAAAATCTTTCCCGCGACGCGGAAATCGGGGTGGCCCATGTGCTCGGCTTCCAGCGTTTCCGGAAGGCTGAGGGCGAGGCGGCGGAAATCGTTGGGTGTCATTGATACTCCTCGAACAAGGTTGTGGTTTCCCATCTTTTCGGCATATGTTGCCGAAAAAATGGGAAACCCAAGCCAGTAGATATCGCAGTTACCCGTGCATGGCGGCTTGCATTTCTTCCATGGATACATCTTTAACGTGTGTTCCGAGCCACCACTGGAAGCCGAAGGGATCTTCTACGCCGGCCATGCGATCTCCATAGAACTGATCCGCCGGCTCCCGCAGGCTCTTGGCGCCAGCAGCGAGGGCCTGTTTATAGGTCGCGTCGCAGTCTTCAACATAGAGCATGATGCTGACTGCTGAGCCCCCGAAATGTTTTGGGCTGTATATTTCCTTTTCCGGATATTCATCAGCGAGCATGACGCAGGAATCGCCGATCTGAATTTCCGCGTGGCCGATGCGTCCATCGGACTGCGGCATGCACATGCGCTCCGTGGCTCCGAACGCTTTCTTGTAGAACTTGATGGCATCAGCCGCTCCACGAATGTGCAGATAAGGTTGGACGTTGTGGTATCCATCGGGAATAGGTTTTACTTTTGGCATAGAGTATTCCTCCTAACGCAGACCATTTTCTTCCTTGCCGGAACGTCTGGATTGTAAGAAATTGACCAGGTGAAAACAGAGCGTGGGAATTAGAGAATAGGAACGTGGTTCAGGTGCGGTGTTGCTGTGTGTAGATACATGGAAGGCGTAATCCCAGCAAAGGCCTGAAAGTCATGAATGAAATGCGCCTGGTCGTAGTAACCGCAGTCGAGGGCGACCTGCGCCCATTCCACTTCGTTCATTCCGTGAATTTTGCGAAGAACGCCCTGGAAGCGGCGCACGCGGCAGAACGTTTTAGGCGTGATCCCCACCTGCTGGTGGAAGAGCTGGATAAACCGGCGCTGGCTGAGGCTGATTTTGTCTGTAATAGACTCGACAGTCGCTACATGAGGAGCGCGTCCGATGCGATAGAGCGCATATTCCACCGCTGGATGCCATGCAAGAGGCCGCGCCAGCTGCGCCAGCAAATCCTGTTCGAGAACTTGAAACATGACGGAGACTGAAGGCGCGGCCAGCATACGCTCGCGGAGTTCTCCCACGCGTGCACGCCATAGGTCTTCAAGGGTAATATCGCGGTTTTCCGCTTCATCAGCGGGTATGCGGAAAAAGGGAAACCCACCGCCGGGGTGAAATTGAATGCCGATGACGCGCTCCTGTTCCTCAGTATCAATTACGAAGTAATTGGAGCGCGCGCCTGAGAATACAGCAGTGCCGTATGTGTCGTAGCGGCTTAAATCATCGGAATGGTAGATGCGGATGGGATAATCGCGCAGGTTGAATATGATGGTGGATTCGCCCGTAGGCATCAGCCGCTCATGGGTATGCGCGGGTACTGTGTCTCTTTCCCAATACCAGAAGCACTGGACGAAGTTTCCGAGCGGCGCTGGCGGCTTGTAAAGCAGGGAAGGCATGGATAGCCTCAGGGAGAGTGTACGCTTTTCCGCCTTTTGAGCCTTATTTTTCTCTCGCCACTACGAAATCCGGAACCCAGAGCAGGGCGCGTTTGTAGTCGGATTCCGGAAGTCCAGTGAGCGCGCCGCGGGCCTTTTCCGCGTATTGGAAAGCGGTATTCATCGCATAATCGACTGAACCGTTGCGCCCAAGGATCGCAAGAATTTCATCGTGCGTGACACGGTTGAAGTTTTGGTCAGTAAGCACGGTGAGGATGGCGTCACGGTCCTGCGCTGTGCCACTCTCGAGCGCATGGATGACGGCAAGCGTAGCTTTGCCTTCCCGCAAATCGCTGGCGACCGGCTTGCCCAGCACTTCTTCAGTCGCGGTGAGGTCGAGTACGTCGTCGACAATCTGGAAGGCCATGCCGAGCGAGTGCCCGTACTCGCCCATGAGCGCTTCGGCTTCTCCATTAACTTTGGCGAGCACTGAACCGATGCGCATCGAAACTTCAAAGAGGCATGCAGTTTTGCGATAAATGAGATCGTTATATTCCTGCTCGGTTACGGCGCGGCCGAGCGTTTCCATCTGGAGAAGTTCACCTTCCACCATCTGTTGTGTAAGGCCGATGAGCAGGTCGAGGACTTTGAAGCTGCGCTCTTCGAGAGCCACGCGAAAGGCCTGCATATAAAGCCAGTCACCCGCGAGCACGCACTTGGCGTTGCCCCAGGTTGTATTGGCTGAAGGGCGGCCACGGCGCGTATCCGCTGCATCGATGATGTCATCATGCACAAGCGTTGCCGTGTGTACCATCTCGACCACTGCGCCGAGCCGGACCATGCCGCTTCCCGCATAGCCCTGCGATTTTGCAGAAAGCAGCAGCAGCGACGGGCGAATGCGCTTGCCGCCGCCTTCGCGCAGGTATTCAGAAATTTCCGTAATGGCTTTGACGGAGGAGACGGCGGCGGCGCCGAACTCACGCTCGATGGCGCGCAGGTCGTCATGCAGAAGGTCGAAAACCTCTTTCGCCGTCGCTATGGTTGTTGTGCTCAATGGCTCTCCGTCTTAATTGGACCGGTAATTCGTGAACTGCATGTCGATGCCGAGGTCTTGGGCCTTCAGCAAAGCAATGACCTCTTGTAGAGTATCGCGATCTTTGCTGCTGACGCGGACTGTATCACCTTGTATAGATGCCTGGGCCTTCTTCTTGGAGTCTTTTATGATGCGGACGATGTCTTTAGCCTTCTCGCCCGGAATGCCCTGCTGCAAGGAGATTTTCTGGCGCACGCTTGATCCGGCAGCCGGCTCGGCCTTGCCGTAGGTAAGCGCTTTGATTGAGATGCCGCGCTTGATCAGTTTCTGGCGCAGGATCTCGTTGATCGCTTCGAGCTTATATTCGTCGGCGGACGCGAGTTGGATGGCGTCCTCGCCTTCGAGCTTGATGTCAGAATGCGAATCCTTGAGGTCGAAGCGGGTACGGATTTCCTTCATCGCCTGTTCAATGGCATTCCGAACTTCCTGGATATCGACTTTGCTTACGATGTCAAAAGAATTGTCCGCGGCCATAACTGAAGCTCTTTCTTTGAAGTGGATGCAAAAGCCCTAAGCTTCAGTGTGCCATGTCCGGAGGAATATTGAAAAACTGATAGAAGTTTTCCGTGGTGCGAGACGCTACTTCGTCTACAGGCAAACCGCGGATTTCGGCCAGCTTTTCAGCGACTCCAGCGACCCAGGCAGGTTCGTTGCGTTTGCCGCGATTGGGTACCGGCGCAAGGAACGGCGCATCGGTTTCGACCAGCATGCAGTCAAGCGAAAGCTGCGCCGCAACATCGCGGATCGATTGCGCCTTCGGGAAGGTGATATTTCCTGCAAACGAGATCACAAAGCCGCAGTCAATAGCGCGCTTTGCGTGGTGCCATTCCCCGGTGAAACAGTGCAGGATGCCACCGAGGCCCTTCGAGGCCCATTCCGACTCAATCACATCCAAAGTGTCGTCCCAGGCATTCGTGCTGTTGTCCGATGGGCGGCAGTGGATGATGATCGGCTTTTTGTGGGCTGCGGCAATTTCCATCTGTTGGCGGAAAACATTCTGTTGCGTTTCGCGCGGTGAGTGGTCGTAGAAGTAGTCGAGTCCAATCTCTCCGCAGGCGATGACTTCTGGCTCTTGCAGCAGGTCATTTAATTTTGTGAGCGCTGCCTCATCTGCCAATTGCGCTTCGTGCGGGTGGACTCCAGCGCTGGCGAAGATGCGCGGCGTTTCCGGCTTGCCTGTGTAGGCGCGGCTCAATTCGAGAGCGCGGTGCATCGTGCCGGGACCATCACCTATGCCGATGGAGAGTACGGTGCGCACTCCGGCAGCCCAGGCGCGCGCGAGCAGAGCGTCGCGGTCTTCGTCGTAGCGGGGACTGTCGAGATGTGCGTGGGAATCTACGAGCAATTGGGTTCCTTTGATGAATCTGTGACAACGGTTAAGTTGTAACGAATTACTTCAATCGCGCGCCGATCTCTACATCTTCAAGAAATCCAGCCAGAACAGGCTTACCCTTTTCGCCAATCGATGCGGCTACCACCATGCCATTCGATTCGAGTCCGCGCAATTTTCGCGGAGCAAGATTGGCGACGATGACGACCTTGCGGCCAATCAGCGATTCCGGCTCATAGGCTTCGGCGATTCCTGCGAGAATCTGTCGCGTTTCATAGCCGAGATCGACTTCGAGCCGCAACAGTTTGTCGGCCTTGGGCACGCGCTCGGCCACCTTCACCTCAGCGACGCGCAGCTCGACTTTGGCGAAGTCATCGATGGTGATTTTTTCTGAAGCTGCCGGAGCCTGCACCGCTTCTGGAGTCGCCTGCGGCCTGCCAGTGACGTCATTCCGAATCGCATCGGAGAAAGCCGCCACTGCGCTGCTTTCGCTGGTGGATTCGGAGATGGCAACGGCAAGCCCGTCGACAATGGATTCGAGCTTCGAAGTGTGATGCTCTGATGCCACTGGCTGCGGGGCTTCGGTTGCCTTTGCGTTTTTCTGTTCGATTTCCTGCATACGGGTGATTGCGTCCTTTTCTGCGCGGGGGAAGACAGGGCCAAGCTCGCCGAGCTTCGTGCCGGGTTTCAGTCCTCCCCATTCGAGGTTTTTCAAATCCGCTTTTTTGATATCGCCGAGACCGAGCTGTGCCCATACTTTTGCTGCTGCATCAGGGATGATGGGGTAGACGAGCGCTGTGATGATGCGGATGGCTTCGGCCCATTCATAAAGTAATGTGCCCAGACGTCGTCGGCTCGAATCTGTCCCCTCAGCAGCGATCTTCCACGGGGCAAGATGGGTAATATCCGCGTCAATCGAGGCAATTTCTGACCAAAGTGTTTCCAACGCTTTCGAGAAATTCAAAGAATCGAAAAGCGCTCCATACATCATCACTTTCGACTCGAATAGCGGTCGCGGAGTTCTCCGATGCTGCTCATCTACAGTTGCTGGGACTACGCCATCAAAATACTTCTGAATCATCGCCAACGTGCGGCTGACCAAGTTTCCGTATCCATTCGCAAGATCGCTATTGTATCGCTGTACCAGCGCATCGAAAGAGAAGCTGCCATCCTGTCCGAAGACGATCTCGCGCAGCAGGAAATAACGCAGCGCATCAGCTCCGAGGACATCAAGAATCGTCTCAGCGCGCACAATATTGCCGCGCGATTTGGACATCTTGCTCTCTTCAAAGAGTAGCCAGCCGTGCGCCACAATGCTCTTCGGCAGCGGTAGGCCTGCGGCCATCAGAAGCGCGGGCCAATAGACACAGTGGAAGCGGCTGATCTCCTTGCCAATGATCTGCAAATCGGCAGGCCAGTACTTATCGAACTTCTTTTGCTCTTTAGGATCGTCACTGCCCCATCCGAGAGCTGTAATGTAGTTGGCGAGAGCGTCCCACCATACATAGATGACGTGCTCCTCATCGCCGGGAACGGGAATGCCCCACTTGATGGTTGTGCGGCTTACCGAGAGATCTTTAAGGCCGCTGCGCACGAAGGAGATGATTTCGTTGCGTCGAGTCTCCGGTCGGATGAAGTCAGGGTTTGCGTCGTACAACTCAAGCAGTTTGCGCTCAAACGCTGAAAGCTTGAAGAAATAGTTTTCTTCGCTAATCGTCTCCGTGATGCGTCCGCAATCCGGACAGGGCGCTCCGGGGGGAACGTCAACGTAGGCCTCGTCGTAGACGCAGTACTGGCCGGTATACGAGCCCTTGTAGATGTATCCGCGCTCTTTGAGCAACGTAAAAAATTTCTGTACAGCACGCTTGTGGCGCGGCTCGGTGGTGCGGATGAAATCGTCAAAGCTGAGGCCCATGCGGTCCCACAGGCCCTTGAACTCGGCGGCCACATTGTCTGTGAACTGCTGCGGATCGATTCCAGCCTGCTTTGCGGAGCGCTCGATCTTCTGGCCGTGTTCATCAGTTCCGGTCAGAAACCAGGTATCGAATCCCAGGGCGCGTTTGCGTCGCGCAATCGCATCAGCCACGATGGTGGTATACGCATGGCCGATGTGCGGACGCGCGTTGACATAGTAAATCGGAGTCGTCAGATAGTACTTACCGGGATTCGACATGAGCAAAATTGTATGAGGCTACTCTTTTCATCTTAGGGGTGCGCTGAACCAGCGTCAAACCAGTTGGCCTGATAGAATCAAGCAATAAAATCAACTGTTTCGACCGATTCGTCGCTGCCGTTTATCTGGTGAACCCAAGTGTATTTGAGAGAACAGAAGAAGCTGCTAGGCCGCCTGCGCACAATCCTGCGCGAAAAATTCCAGATTGAGTTGGATACCATCGCCATTGAGCAGCCGCCAGAAATCAAATTCGGTGAATACGCACTGCCCGTTGCCTTTGAGCTGGCGCGCAGGCTCAAGAAGGCCCCGCGCAAAATTGCGGAAGAGATTGTGGCTGAGTTGTCGCCGCTTGAAGGATTTGCGGGATTTGAAGTTGCAGGCGCGGGATACATCAATGCGCGGCTCGATCGAGGCTTGGCAGCGCAAGACATCGCTGCAGGCACAGACATTGCAGTTTCTGAAACTCCTCTGCACGAGCTGGTGGAGCATACCAGCATCAATCCCAATAAAGCCGCGCATGTAGGGCACCTGCGCAATGCGATTCTCGGCGATACGTTTGTACGCCTGCTGCGCGCTGCCGGACAGAAAGTCGATGTGCAGAACTACATCGACAACACCGGCGTGCAGGTTGCCGATGTAGTAGTCGGGCTGATGCATCTTGAAGGGCTTTCCCTGAGCGGCGTTCAGCAGTTGATGGCGAAGCTCGAAACAAGCGATGAGCGCATCGACTATTACTGCTGGGATCTGTATGCTCGCGTTTCGCAGTGGTACGAAGCGGACGAAGCAGAGAAGCATGCCCGCAAACAGATTCGGCTGGACACGCTCCATGCTATCGAGCATGGCGGCAACGAAGCTGCACAAATTGCGGAGATCATCTCGACGGCTGTATTAAAGCGGCATCTTGAAACCATGCTGCGGCTTGGTATCGAATACGATCTGCTTCCACGCGAGAGCGAGATTCTTCATCTTCACTTCTGGAACCTTGCGTTCGAACAGTTGAAGGCGAAGGGCGTGCTTTATTTCGAGACCGAGGGTAAGAATAAGGGCTGCTGGGTGATGAAGCGTGGGAGTAGCCGTCCAGGCAGCGCGCTTCGCGGTTCCACTGTCGAGGAAGCCACTGAGCTTGATGAAAAAGATGGCCCTGATGAGGATGCAAAAGTCATTGTCCGCTCGAATGGGACAGTGACGTACGTTGGCAAAGATATTGCGTATCACCTCTGGAAGTTTGGCCTATTGGGACACGACTTTGCCTACAAGAAGTTTTTCGAGTACCCAAACCATACCTGCTGGATTTCTGCAGAACAGGGTGAGGCTGACCATCCGCACTTTGGCGGAGCGCAGGCGATTTACAACGTCATTGATTCACGGCAGTCAGACCCGCAGGCGAATGTAATTGAAGCGCTGCGCGGCCTTGGTTATACCGAACAGGCCGATCACTATACGCATTTTTCTTACGAGATGGTTGCGCTGACTCCGCGCTGTGCCGAAGAGCTTGGATACGAAATTGCCGAAGAAGACCGCTCGCGGCCTTACATCGAAGTCTCAGGGCGCAAGGGCTTCGGCGTAAAGGCCGATGACCTGATCGACAAGCTGATCGCTGCGACACAGCAGGAAGTCGACAGCCGCCATCCAGAATTGAGCGTCAACGAGCGGGAGCAGATTGCGAAGGAAATCGCAGTCGGCGCGCTGCGCTACTTCATGCTCAAGTACACGCGTAATACACTCATTGCTTTCGACTTCAATGAAGCATTGAGCTTCGAAGGCGAAACCGGACCATACATGCAATATGCCGTTGTTCGCACACGCAGTATTTTCCGCAAAGGCGAAACAACGGCAGAGCAGGCTCTGGCCGATTTTGACGGCGTAGATGCTTCGCCTTATCTCACAGGAGAAGACGGCGACGGTATCTGGCAGGTGTGGCTGCGCGCCGCGAAGACTTCCTTGCTGCTTGACCAGTGTATTGCTACAGCAGAACCGGCTTATCTGGCGAAACATGCCTTCCAGCTTGCGCAGGAATTCAGCAACTTCTACCGCAAGCACCACATACTGACGGAGCCCGATCCTGAGCGGAAGAAGTTTTTGCTGGCCACGGCTGCAATTACGCAGCGTGAGCTGATTCGTTCGCTTTCGTGGCTGGGGATTAGCGCGCCGGAAGTGATGTAAGCATTGCATGCAGCAGATGCGCGCCATTCTCAATGCGGTTTGCAGTCTTGCCTTTCATCCCGCTCCCGTTGGTTGCTGTTTTGCGTCTGAGCGGAGGAACTGCAAGTCCTTCGACTCCGCTGCGCTCCGCTCAGGATGACAGTTGGAAACAGCTCACTGCTACAACGGTTGTCCATCCGCAGTCATCTGCTGCAATTGCTGCTGGTTGTACTGCTTGATGCCATCAGGCAATGGGGCGTAGTTGAGTGTGGCTGCTGTGGCCTGGCCGTCGGTCATGATGAACTGCGCAAATCTCTTCAATGCGTCGCGCCTGGTTCTGCCTGGGCCATCTTTCGGGATGAGGAGGAAGGTCAACCCGGAGATCGGATAGGCGTCTGTCGCGGAAGCTGGCGGATTTACGATCGGCGTGCGCGTGTCCTGCGTGAGTTGGCTGATGAAGGCATTGATGGCTGCCGTTGTGGCTGCGGCGGTTGGGGGAATAAACTCCCCCGCCTGGTTTTTGATGCTCGCCACGGGTAGGTGGTTTTGCTCGGCATAGGTTAGTTCCACGTAGCCGATAGCGCCGGGCGACTGGCGGATATTTCCGGTCACGCCTTCGCTGCCTTTTCCGCCGAGACCGACTGGCCAGCTTACAGAGCTGCCTTTACCCACTTTCGATTGCCATTCAGGACTCACGGCCGAGAGAAAGGTTGTAAAGATATTCGTGGTTCCGCTGCCGTCTGCCCGGTGGGAAACAATCACGGGCAGCTTCGGGAATTGCACTCCTGGGTTGTCTTTGGCAATAGCCGGGTCCTGCCAACTCTTGATCGTGCCCAAAAAGATAGCGGCGAGCGCTTCTGGAGAAAGCCGGAGCGGTTCCTTAAGGTCAGGCAGGTTGTAGGTTATACAAACGGGGCCGGCTGATTGAGGAATCTGAATCATCGGCTTCATTTCGGCAAGCTGCTGGTCGCTGAGAGCAGCGTCGGTTGCGCCAAAATCAACTGTTCCTGCCTTTACCTGCTGGATGCCCCCGCCAGAGCCGATGGACTGGTAGTTGATCTGGATATTGGGGTGCGCCTGGGTGAAGTCATGCGTCCATCGCGTCATCACCGGATTGACAAAGGTGCTACCTGCCCCGGAGAGCATGACGTTTTCCGTTCCGGGGTTGGATCTGCAGCCAGCAATCCACGCGATTGAAATAGCTGCAATGGCGGCCGTTAGCTTCGAGGAAAATCCTGAATGACGCACTGTGTTTCTCCTGTAAATATTCTGTTGTCGAATCGCGCTGAATGAGATGCCTCGGGGTCGCATCTTCAACCAGAAATTTATATTCCTGTGCGAGATGCCGCAAAAGAAGCATGTGGCCCTGGCATAAATTGCGAGGGCCTTCCCATTCTTAGCGTGAAAAACTGCGGACCCATTCTACAATGCTGCGCATACCTACCCCTGTAGGGCCTTTGGCGGTCCAGGGTTTGGTGTCGTCTAGCCATGCCATGCTGGCAATGTCGAGGTGGATCCACGGGGTATCTTCCGCGAATTCCTTAAGGAACATGGCTGCGGTAATAGCTCCACCGTAACGTCCCCCGGTGTTCTTAATGTCGGCAATGTCGGAGCGGATCAGGTCGCGGTAGTCTTCATCGAGCGGCAGACGCCAGAAGCGCTCTCCTGACCTGTCGACCGCATTTCTGAAGCGTTGATACGTTTCTTCGTCGTTGGAAAAGGCTCCAGCGTTGAGCTGGCCGAGTGCGATGGCTACGGCTCCGGTGAGCGTGGCGGCGTCGATGAGATGCGTTGCACCGAGCTGTTTTGCGTATGCCAGTCCATCTGCGAGGACGAGGCGGCCCTCGGCATCAGTATTGATGATCTCGATGCTCTTGCCAGACATGGCGATCTGCACGTCTCCCGGCTTCTGCGCTTTCCCGGAGGGCATATTTTCCGTGGCGCAAACCACAGCGATGACTTTGACCGCGGGCTTGAGCTGGGCGATGGCGCGCATAGCCCCGATCATTGCTGCTCCTCCGGCCATGTCGTACTTCATCTTTTCCATATTGTCGGAGGGCTTGATGGAGATGCCGCCGGTATCGAAGGTAATGCCTTTGCCAACAAGTCCGAGCACTGGACCTTCGGGCACGCTTTCAGGCTCGTAGGTGATGACGATGAGGGCTGGCGGCTCGTCCGAGCCCTGGGCCACGCTCCAGAATGCTCCCATTTTGAGCTCATGGAGCTTTTCTGCGCCGTAAACCTCGCATTTCAGGCCGAATTCGCGCGCCATTTCGGCCGCTTTTTTGCCAAAAATCGCCGGTGTAAGGTAGTTTCCCGGCTCGTTTACCAGCGAGCGGGTGAAATTCTGCGATTCGGCGATGATGACACCTTCGTTGAAGCCTGTTTCGGCGGTTTTCGGTGCAACGACGGTCAGCGATTGAATGCTCTGGTCTTTACGGTCGCTACGGTAGGTGTCCGGGTCGAAATCGGCCAGGATCGCTCCTTCGGCAATGGCACGCGCCGTTGCAGCGGGGTCGAATGCGCTTCCTGCTGGCGCAAGAACGGCTAGTTCCCGCAATTTACGCGGCTTGGCGAAGCGGACGGCGGTTCCGGCGGCCTTGCGGACGTCGTGGAACGTGGCTTTGGCGGCTTTGCCCAGGCCGACGAGCAGCAGGCGCTTAGCTTTCAGCCCCTGTGGAGCGTGCAGAAGCAGGGTTTCATTGCTATTGCTCGAGAATTCCCCGGTGCCGAGGAATGGGCTGGAGGCCTGCTTGATTCCCCCCTCGTCTGTCAGGAGGATGATCTCCGGTTTCGCGTCTTTGCCTGTGGCTGCGTCGGTAGTAAAGACGACGAGGAGTTCAGCTTCCACTGCGGCTGCGTTGCCTGATTGCAGGGTTGTTTTCATGATTTCAGTTTAACCATTCGCGATTAAATGAAGCTGACAGGCTACGTCAGGCCATTGCAAACCTAGACATATAAGAAGGGCACAAGTCGGTTCGAAACAGACCAGGCGAAGCAGATGACAACACCGCTTATCTCCGGGAGCGGGCGATGGCGGCTCTTGCTTCGCGGTCGGCTTCACGGCGGCGTTCTGTTTCGCGCTTGTCCCAGTCCTGTTTGCCCTTTGCGACCGCCAGTTCGCACTTTACTTTGCCATTTCTGAAATAAAGTCGGGTGGGGATGAGCGTTAATCCCTTCTGCTGCGTCTTGCTCTGTAGTTTACGAATTTCTTCCCTGTGCAGCAGAAGCTTCCGTGTGCGAAGCGCTTCGTGGTTGGTGTAGCTGCCGTGGGAATACGGACCAATATGCGCGTTCAACAGGAATGCCTCGCCGTCCTTGACGAGACCGTAGGCGTCCTTGAGATTGGCCTTGCCTTCGCGGATGGACTTAACCTCTGTCCCGCGCAGGGCCACGCCTGCCTCGAATTTATCGAGCAGGAAATAGTTGTGTCCGGCAGCGCGGTTCTGGGCGGCGTCGCGAGCGCCTGCTGCTACCGGGTCGCGCGGTTGGGATTTCTGGGAAGCGGTGGGGGCCACTTGATGACTAGACTGGCGGGCCATGGTTTTAGTTTACAGGGCATAGATCTCATGGCTCAGAACTGCAAATCTTTTCTGTGCCCTGAGACCTGTGATCTGGGACCTCGCAGGTGTGAATCGTCATGCTAACGCACCAGCGCGGCATCACATATCTGCTACATGGCGATGCTATAATCGCCCAGCGTCAAGGCTTTGTGAAAAGGCCCTGGCTTCGGGGCCTGAATGTCTTTTCCCCAGATACCTTTTCCTGGAGTTGCATGAATCACCGCGCCTTAAAACTGGCCTTCCTATCGGTCGGATTTCTTCTCTTTCTTTTTGGTTCTTCAAGGTCGTTACAGGCACAGTCGGCCAGCCACTGGTTCAAACAGGGCCAGGCTGCCGAGGCCAGAAATGACATTGAGGGAGCCTATGAGAACTTCTACAAAGCATTCCAGAAGGACCCCAAGGATCTGCGCTTCAGGACCGCGTATGAGCGGACACGCTTTGCGGCAGCGGCGTCGGTTGTAAGAAGAGGCGAGAGACTTCGCGATCAGGGCGACTACACCGGGGCTTTGACGGAATTTCTGCGGGCACTCGAGATTGATCCGAGCAACCAGCTGGCGCAGCAGAACATACAGGCGACGCGGGAGCAGATGAACGCTCCTCCCGGGCAAACGCCCCAGGCGCAGGTTTCACCGAATGCCAATCCGCAGCTTGCGAATCTGGGCGGACCTCCGGAACTGAAACCACTCTCCAATGAGCCGATTACGATCCATTCAGTGGAAGACAGCAGGGTCATCTACCAGACGGTGGGCAAGCTGGCAGGCATAAATGTGCTGTTCGATCCTGCTTATACATCAAAACGCGTCCAAGTGGACCTGACGAATGTGTCGCTTTTCGATGCGTTACGCATTATCGGCACCATCACGGGCACATTCTGGCGGCCCATTACCTCGAACACGATTTTTGTGGCGGACAACAACCGCGGCAAGCGCACTGAACTCGATGCGCAGGCGGTGCAGACTTTTTATCTGACCAATGTTTCACAGCAGCAGGACCTGAATGATGTGCAGACGGCTCTGCGTCAGGTATTCACCACGGCCAGGTTGTTCGCCGTACCGAGCCAGAATGCAATTATCATGCGCGGCACTCCGGACGAGTTGCTGCTGGCGCAAAAGATCATCTATGACCTGGATAAGGCGAGACCTGAAGTTGTGATCGACGTGGCCGTGATGGAAGTGAGTCGCGACAGGACGCGCTCGATTGGCATCCAGCTTCCACAGACGGCAACGATTAATTTCCAGGCGTCGAATGCAAACGTGACAACGACGTCTACAACCTCGTCTACGACGTCTTCGACAACGACTTCAACAACGACTTCAACAACGTCTTCTACAACCTCGACAACTACTTCTTCCAGTGGGCTGACACTGAATAGCCTGGCGCACCTGAACTCCACAAATTTTGCTGTGACGATTGGTCAGGCGCAGGCCAACCTGCTGTTGACGGATGCGGATACAAAAATACTTCAGAATCCCCGCGTTCGCGCCTCTGACGGGCAGGAAGCCACGTTGAAGATCGGCGAAAAGTATCCAGTTGCCACTGGTTCTTATCAGACGGGCGCAGCGACGGCCATCGTGAGTTCCTTGGTGAATACGCAGTTCCAGTACATGGATGTGGGCGTAAATATCAATATGAAGCCCCAGATTCATTATGACCGCGATGTGACGCTGAAGATGAAGATCGAGGTTTCGACCATTGGCCCCCAGGTAAACCTGGGTGGCCTCAGTCAGCCGATCATCCTGAATAACAGCGCTGAGGAGACCATTCGTCTGAAAGAGGGAGAGGCCAGCATCATCGGCGGCATTCTTACCAAGCAGGACAATGTATCGCTGAGCGGCTGGCCCGGGTTGGCGGAGCTGCCGATTCTCCGCTATATCTTTGGCTCTACAACGCACGAAGTGCAGGATAACGAGATTGTTTTTCTGGTCGTTCCGCATGTGGTGCGGGCAACGCAGATCAGTCCATTAAATACGCAGCAGCTTGACACAGGCACGGCGAACTCGATTGAGTTGCGAAGAATTCAGGCTCCGGCGCAGCCGCCTGCTCCAAAGCCGGCTGTACTTCCGCAGGTGAATCCGCAGCAGGGAATGACGCATGAGCAGACGCCTTCAGTTGCGGCTGAGAATGCCATCGGACAGATGCAGCAGCAGGCGAATGCGGGCGCTCCCGTGAGCATGCAGCTGGCAGCACCGCAGGCTCCGCAGAAAGCGGGATCAACCTTCCAGGTGACGGTGAACCTTGCCGGTGGGCATGATGTGTTCTCGGTTCCGCTGCAGATGCAGTATGACAGCTCAAAGTTGAGCCTGATCAATGTGGATGTCGGAGGCTTTCTAGGCAAGGACGGGCAGGCAGTGGCTCTGGTGCATCGCGACGACGGCAGCGGAGGTGTGGCAATTTCTGCATCGCGTCCACCCGGTGTTGCCGGAGTCAGTGGAGATGGGCCGGTAGTAGTGCTTACCTTCCAGGCCAAGGCCGCGGGAGATGCTTCGATTGCGATCACGCGTCCTGTGGTAAGAAACAGCGCGCAGCAGACTGTGCCGGCGATGGGGTCGCAGGCGATTGTACACGTGCAGTGAGGACTGCGCGTCCAGCGAAACGCGCACGTTGCGCGCCATTTGCGGCGTTGGTTAACGGGAGCGGTTTTCCTGACTCTCCCGGTGGTCGCTTCCTCAGCGCGTTTTGCTGAGGTTTTAGTCCTTAAATGGAAATTGTTAGAGATATGCGGATGACATAGCGTGAAAGCGTTCAGGTTGAAATTACGAAATAAGCGCAGCGAAGCTGGGCTCAGCCTTGTCGAGCTGATTGTGACGGTTGCCATTCTGGCGGTGCTGGCTTCGGCTGCGATTCCTCTGACGAAGCTTGAAGTCAAGCGCCAGAAGGAGCGTGAGCTGCGCTATGACCTGTGGCAGATGCGCGACGCCATCGACCACTATAAAGATGCAGCGGAACGCGGCGCCTTTCAAACGAAGGTGGATAGCTTCAATTATCCTCCGGACCTGGAGACGCTGGTGAATGGCGTGGATGTGCAGGGAAAGAAGATCAAGTTTTTGCGGCGGATTCCTATCGATCCGATGACTGGTAAGGATGAATGGGGGTTCCGCTCGATGCAAGATGACCCGACGAGCGATTCGTGGGGAGGGCAGAGCGTTTTTGACGTGTATTCAAAGTCAGATGGAACGGCCCTGGACGGGACGAAGTACAACACATGGTGACGATGCAGCGAGGGAAAGCAATTCGCAGAGAAAGTGGGTTTACGCTGATCGAGCTAATGATCGTGATGTTGATCATTGGCGTGCTGGCGGCGGTTGCGATTCCAATCTATTTGAGGTCGCTGCAGGCGGCGCGAGAAGCTGTGCTTAAGGAAGACCTGCATGTGATGCGGCAGGCGATTGACTCCTACACCATGGACAAGGAAAAAGGGCCGCAATCGCTGGATGATCTGGTGCAGGGCGGGTATCTCAAAGAAATCCCCAACGATCCGATGACGCACAGCAACAGCACATGGGCGACGCAGATGGATGATTCGCTGCAGTCTGTTGACCAGACAGAACCGGGAATCAACGATGTGCACAGCGGCTCAGACCAGGTAGGGACGAACGGGCAGCCTTATTCGAGCTGGTGATGGAGCGAGCTTCGCGCAGACTGGGACGCACGAACACATGTTTGTGCGGGTCCTTCAATTACAGATGCTTCGCAGCCCCTGCTCAGTTTTCATTCAAATCACGATCTGATAATTTGCGTTCAGGATGACGGGTTTCGAATCTGAGAGTGTCGATACGGCTGAGGTTTTTGATTCTTTCTGTACGCTGACGTCGATTGCGCCTGAGCCGGGTGGTTTGCTGGTTTTCTATGGCGAGCTGGATACACACGGCATGGCAATTGCCGCTGCTTCCAACATTGCCGGATCAGCTTCATTGGGCGTGGACATGCAGGCGGAGCGTGTGAAGCTCGCGCTGCGCAATGGCATTTGCGACTTCATGGTGAATAGCCTGGACGAAGCGCTGCGCATTTTGAAGAATGAGATTCGCAAGAAACAGCCAGTCGCAGTGGGATTGGTCGGTGATCCAGATCGCGTTGTTGCGGAGATGATCGAACGTGGTGTGCAGCCCGATCTTGTAGTTCCGGGTGGACTGGGATCTCACGAATTTGCGAAGGGCGGGGCAAAGTTTCTGACCGATACGATGCTCGCTGCTGATTCCATTGCAGTGCGTTGGAGTGTTGCTCAGGAGCCCGCGGAGTGGCTGCCGCGAGTGGATGCTGCTGTTATTGAGGCTTTGGGCGATTCTTCTGGTCCAAGAACAAAGTGGCTCCGGGCTGCTCCTCGCTATTTACAGAAAAATCTGTCGCGTGAGCGCTTTGTTCGCATGAGCGGTGCCGAGTTGGCACGGTTCACTGCGCTCCTGCGTGAGCATTTGCGGTCAGGAGATATCACTGTTCCTGTCACTGTATTGAGCAATGGGACCGCGATCAGCATATGAATCCTGCAAAGGCTCCTTCAACACAGAGGAGATGCGCGACGAGTCTACGTTTCTTCTGCGGCGGAATGAATCGCGCTCCAGAGTTCCTTCAATCCCGCTCCGGTTTTTGAAGAGCAAAGCAATAGCTCGTCGATTTCCAGCCCATTGCGCAGCGAAGCCTGTGCTTTGACCCGAGCGTTTCCGGAGAGGCGGTCTGCTTTGGTTCCAACGACGAGAAAACGGCGTCCTGTGCCTTTGAGGAAGGCGATGAGTTGCGCATCGCTTGATTGGGGAGGAATGTTGCTGTCGACGAGGCAAAGGCAGAGCGCGAGCGTGGGACGCTCAGCCAGATACGGCTCGATGAACTTCGGCCACTGCGCGGAGATGGACTTCGAAATTTTTGCGTAGCCGTATCCGGGAAGATCAGAGAAGTATATCTGCGGCTGCTGGCGCTGCGGTGAATCGGCGATAGAAAAAAAATTGATGGCACGCGTTCGTCCGGGAGTGGAGGAGACGTGCGCGAGTTTTGCTCCTAACAGTGCATTCAGCAGGCTTGATTTGCCTACATTCGAGCGGCCGAGGAAGGCGATCTCCGGTACGGTTGGTTTGGGGAAGTGCTCGGGTGCCGTGGCTGAGAGCAGAAATTTGGGGTAAATGCGCGTCATGGGTAAAAGGAAGAGTATAGATGGTTTTGTGATCTCTCATCCTTGCGCAAAAGGATTGGGAACCCATGTTTTATTGCTTCAGAAAGAACTGCGGCTCCTTCGGGACGTTGCGCTCATGATGACAATTTATGGTAATCGCTGCTGAATTGGCGATTAACAAGCGACCAACGGGAGCGAAAGGAAAGTCTATGAAGTTAACAGTTGCAAAGAATGGCGCGCAAAGCGCGCGTCCGCCCCTGCGGCCAGTACCCTGATATCTTGGTGAAGGATGAATTATCTGAAGCGTTTGCGCGGGTTGCGAGAAAAAATGCGGGAGCAGCAGATTGAGGCTGTTCTGATTACGCATCTTGCGGATGTGCGCTATCTTTGCGGGTTTACCGGTTCAAATGCTGCTCTCGGCGTGACTGCCAGTCGTGCCGCGATGTTTACCGATGGGCGCTACACAACGCAGGCGAAGCAGGAAACTGAAGGCGCGCGGGTGGTGATCGCAAAAAAATCCGCGCTGCGCGAAGCCTGCGTCTGGTTGGAGAAATCGGGCGTTGCTCATGCGCATTTCGATCCGGAGCAGACGACGGTATCAACACTCGATCTGATGCGCGAAGGCGTAAGCAAGGACAAGCGGCGCGGATTTTTCCAGCCCCTGAAAAAGCCTTTTGTGTCAGAGCTACGGATGGTAAAGGATTCTGATGAGTTGTTGCTGATGGAGAAAGCAGCTCTGCTAGGGTGTCAGCTTTTTGATTCTGTTCTGCCGCACATCGAAGCTGGCGTTCCGGAAACTGAAGTTGCAGCAACGCTCGAATTTTTTGCGCGCAGCATGGGCGTGGAGGGCATGTCGTTTGAAACCATTGTCGCATCAGGAAAGAGATCGGCGCTTCCGCATGGACGCGCGACGGAGGCAAAGCTTCCGCACAACGGCTTCGTGACATTGGACTTCGGTGTTATCCTCAATGGTTATTGCTCGGATATGACGCGCACAGTGCATTTGGGCAAGCCGGACGCCTCCGGGCAGCGGATATATGAAGCTGTGCTTGAGGCGCAGGAGGCGGCCGTGGGTGCTGTGCGTCCGGGTACGACGTGCGGAGACGTAGATGAAGCTGCGCGCAGCGTGCTTCGTAAAGCGGGACTGGCGAAGTACTTTACGCATTCTACCGGGCATGGCGTGGGGATTGAGATTCATGAGCCTCCTCGCGTGGGGACAAAGCAGGAGCAGGTTCTGGAGCCGGGGATGGTGATTACCATTGAGCCTGGCGTTTATATCGAAGGGAAGTTTGGCATTCGCATTGAAGATATGGTGGCCGTGACGAAGAATGGCGCGAAAATTCTGACTCCTGCGCCGAAGGCCATGATCCAGTTATGATGCGGTTGGAGCGAGACAAGCAAAGATGAACGCAGACGAGATGAAAGATCTGAAGGAGCTCATTGAGTTCCTGAAAGAAAACAAGATTGGCGAGTTCGATCTGGAGCGTGGCGACCTAAAAGTGCGCATCAAGTTTGAGCAGGAAGGAGTGCCGGCAAATCTTGCTGGATTGGCTCCGCTGCTGGCATCGGCTCCCACAACTCCTCCAGCAAGCTTGCCGACCGTACACGCCGCGGTTGCGCCAACCGCGCCTGCTCCTTCGACAGAGAGTGAAGATGCTTCGCTGCATGTGGTGAAGTCGCCGATTGTGGGGACGTTCTATGAATCGCCGTCGCCGGGTGCGGCTGCCTTTGTGAAAATTGGCGACCAGGTAGAGCAAGGGCAGGTGCTCTGCATTATCGAGGCCATGAAGCTGATGAATGAGATCGAGTCCGATGCTGCTGGCGAAATTGTGAAGCGCTTTGTGGACGGTGGCCAGCCTGTGGAATATGGGCAGCCTTTGTTTGCAGTAAGGCCTAGTTAAACTGCAGGTCCTTCGACTACGCGCTGTGCGTTCCACTCACGACTACAATTTTGGAGAGTGGCGCGCCAGACGGGACAAAAAATAAGCGAATGAAAGACGCGTCACACTAAATTTTATGTTTCGGAAAGTTCTTATCGCCAATCGTGGCGAAATTGCGCTGCGTGTGATTTGTGCCTGCAAGGAACTGGGCATCCGCACGGTGGCGATCTATAGCGAAGCGGACCGCAATTCGCTGCATGTGCGTTTTGCGGATGAGGCGATCTGCATTGGGCCTCCGCGCTCGGCGGAGAGCTATCTGAATGTCCCAGCGGTCATCAGCGCAGCGGAGATTGCCGACGTTGACGCAATCCATCCCGGCTATGGACTGCTAAGCGAGAACGCGAACTTCGCTGAAGTGTGCCGCGCTTCCAATATCAAATTCATTGGGCCTCCGCCGGAAGTGACGCGCCTGATGGGCGAGAAAGAAAAAGCCCGCCAGGCAATGAAGAAGGCCAAAGTGCCGATTCTTCCCGGCTCGGACGGCGTGATTCAGAGCGAAGATGAAGCGCTGTCATGGGCGAAGTCTGTTGGGTACCCGGTAATTCTCAAGGCTTCAGCTGGCGGCGGTGGACGCGGCATGCGCGTGATCCGCTCCGCGGAAGAACTGCCGGCGCTTTTTCAGGCAGCGCACACGGAAGCAGCGAATGCCTTTGGCAATGGCGATCTCTACATGGAGAAGTTCGTCGAGCGCCCGCGTCATATCGAATTTCAAGTGCTGGCCGATGAGCATGGCAATGTGATTTCACTGGGTGAGCGCGAGTGCTCAATTCAGCGGCGTCATCAAAAGCTGATCGAAGAAGCGCCTTCGTTGCAGGTGACTCAGAAGATGCGCGACGATATTGCCAAA
>DATAQW010000287.1:0-3593 GCA_036264445.1 Pseudacidobacterium sp. | reverse complement strand
CCGAAAATCATCCCAGCGATCATGAAGGGCAAAAAGTTAAGGTGATGCAGGATGTTATGTAGCTCAATGGCGCGGGGTGGCGTGAGCCACGTAGTAATTGCGAGCAGCAAAATTAGCCCAGCAATGTAGGTCGCCTTCCAGTGCACTCCTCGCAGATTGGCCCAAGGGCTAGACGTCATCTCATTATTTTCCCACGCGCCACCCGGCAGACGCATTTCCAGTAGCAGGGAGATGGTGCCAGTCGTTTCCGACGTGGAGACCTGGGGTTGCATAGCCGATCATGATTGCAATTCTTCAACCAACCTGCAGGGGCGAAACGCTCGCAGTTAGCGGTGTACATTGCCGCTTTACGTACAGTCGCAGGAAGTCAGGTGTACGAAATGGAACAGTTGCCTGGCAAATATGCAGCATTTCGACAGTTTCGCTTTGGAAGCATGATTGCCTATAAGCCTGTGTGCTATCTCAACTTTTTATATCGTTCATTGCACTACTTCCCTGCACTGCTCAGGCACTCCAGATCGCCGACCTTCCTGTTACGGCATTGTCACCTCCCGTGTTGCCTTCCGCGCCAACGCCAGCCGCGGATTTACAGAAGGACAATCCGTCTCCGTTGACTCTTGAGGAAGCGCTGGCCCTCGCTGAAAAGAACAGTCCGCGTCTGCACATGGCAGCGGCAAGATCTGCCCGTGCAGCCGGCGCCATGACAGCGGCAAAGGCCTACACCAACCCTCAGGTGGAATTTTTCGGTGGGCACCAAGACGCCCGCGATGTGCCTTTCCCCGCAGTGACAGGCGTTTTGCAGCACTATGCGGTGTATCAAACCATGGAGATTCCTTCAGAGCGCGACGCGCGAAAACGCGTGGCTAGTCTGGCTCGCGTCAGCAGCGAATTTGCGCTGGACAGCGAACGGCTGGCTGTTGTGGCGAATGTGAAGCACGCTTTTTACGAGGTGCTCCGTCGTAAAGAGGAGATCGAGCATGCGCAGGAAAACCTTTCTCTGGTGGAGAACCTGCGGAGGCGCGTAGAAGTGGAAGTAGGGGTGGGCGAGAAAGGCCGGCTGGAGTTGACGCGCGCCGAGGCGGAACTTGCCCGTGCGAATTTCATTCTGCGCAGCGCACAAATAGAATTCGCCAACTCGATAGCGAGGTTGCGAGTGGCTATTGCCGCGCCTGGGGACAAAGACCTTGATCCACGAGGCAGCCTGGAACCTCCAATACAACTACAACCGTTGCCCGAATTGCGTGAGGCGGTATTGAGTAAGCATCCAGTAATGGAACAGGCGCGCACGGATGTTCAAGAAGCGGAGGCAACCCTAGAGCATCAGCGGTCATTGCGGCTGCCCCAGCCTGTGTTCTACGGAGAATACGAACATCAGCCGGATCTGACTTTCTGGCGTGCCGGGGTGACTATTCCTTTGCCGATCTGGGACCGCAGGCGCGGGCAGATTCAGGAGGCCACAGCTTCCATCCGCGAATCGTCGGCTGCCCGAGACCAGAGTCAATTGGAGATACTCTCCGCACTGGAGCGTGCGTATGAACAGTACCAGCTTGCTGATCAGCAGGTTAAATCTCTGCAGGCAGGTTCCCTGCACGAAGCCGAAAGCGCTGTCGACGCAGCACAGTCCGCATATCACTTTGGAGAGCGCGGCATCGTTGAGGTGTTGGATGCGCAGCGTGTGTTGCAAAGCGTGCGTGGTGACCTTCTTGATGCGCAATATGCGCGCCAGTCGGCGCTTACTGACCTCGAAGAACTCGGCGCAATTACGCCCGGAGGAAGACCATGATGATCATCCCGATATACAACCGCAAGACGACGCTCAAGAGCGGAACGCTCTCTCTTGGTCTACTAGCCTCGATCATCGCTGCTGCCTTCTTCCCGGCGATAAGCGGTTGCACCAAACCTAAGGCTTCCGCAGCAAAAACTACTGCTGCACCTTCGAATGATCCATTGGAGGTAACTGTCGATCCCGCATTAGCCGCGCAGTTAAAGATCGGCGAGCCGCAAGTCCGCGATGTCGCCAGTTCACTTCAGGTAGCCGCCCGCATTGAGACGGACGCCAGCAGAATCGCTCGTGTAGGCTCACCAGTGGCCGGGCGCATTATTAAACTGCTCGCACTGGAAGGCCAGTACGTCCATAAGGGCTCAGCCTTGGCAACTCTGCATAGCACTGACCTTTCCGACACTCAATTCGCTTTCATCAAAGCCTTCTCGCAGCAGGAACTTGCGCAACAAGCTACAAATCGCGCAGAGCAACTGGTAAAGGCAGACGTCATCGGTACCGCTGAATTGGAACGGCGCCGCGCGGAGCTGTTGCAGGCCGGGACCGAAGCCTCGGCCTTCCGAACGCAGTTGCGGGGCTTGGGCATGACCGATGCGGCAATTCGCAAGCTCGAATCAACGCGTGAATTAAATGCTGACTACCCGATCGTCACCTCAATTTATGGCACCGTGCTCGAACGCAAGGTTACGCTCGGACAGATTGTGCAGCCTGCGGAGGTTGCATTCATGGTCGCCGACCTTTCCAATGTCTGGCTGGTCGCAGACGTGCCGGAAGAGAGCGCAGGCAAGTTGCATAAGGGGATGCATGTAGAAGTGAAAATTCCCTCGCTGCCGGATGAAAACGTCGAGGGTGAGCTTTCTTACGTTTCGCCCGTCGTTGATCCTGCGACACGCACCATTCCAGTGCGCATGGATCTCCCGAATCCGCGAGGCATTTTCAAGCCAGCCATGCTCGCGAGCATGACCTTCATCGATCGCAGCGAACGGCGAACGACGATTCCTTCCACCGCCATCGTAAGAGAGGACAACAAGGATCACGTCTTTGTTCAATCTTCTCCCGGGATGTTCAAGCTACGCGAGGTGACACTCGACGGAGAAGCCGACGACGACCGCATTGTAGAAAGCGGGGTCAATCCGCACGAAAAGATCGTGCTTGATGGTGCCTTTCACTTGAACAACCAGCGCAAGCAGAACGCTATCAAGGGAGGCGAATAGCGCATGTTGACGAGCCTTGTACGCGCAGCGCTGAACCATCGTCTTATTCTTGTTGTAGTAGCGGCTGTTCTCTGCGGTTTTGGTCTCCACGCAGCGCAACAGCTTTCCGTCGATGCCTTTCCCGATGTCACGAACATACAGGTGCAGATTGCAACGGAAGCGCCGGGAAAATCGCCGGAAGAAGTCGAGCGCTTCATCACGATTCCAGTTGAAATTGCTCTGACTGGCCTTCCTGGCATGACGGACATGCGGTCTCTTAATAAACCCGGGCTGTCGCTTATCACCCTGGTGTTTGAAGACGGGCACAACCTCTACCTTGAGCGTCAGATGGTCTCCGAGCGTCTGAATGAATTGCGAGACAAAATGCCCGAAGGTGTAACCCCCGTGCTCGGGCCCATCACGAACGCTCTCGGCGAAGTCTATCAATATACGCTCGAAAATCCGGGAGACGGCAAACTGCCGCTTACGAGGCAAGAGCTGATCGAGCGTCGAACGATCGAGGATTGGGTTGTTCGTCCTCTCCTGCGCTCGATTCCCGGAGTCGCCGAGATTAACTCGACAGGTGGATACGTCAAGCAGTATGAAACGCTGGTCGATCC
>DATAQW010000065.1:0-21947 GCA_036264445.1 Pseudacidobacterium sp. | reverse complement strand
ACTCAGTCCGCAGGATTGATAGATGCGGGACATCCACTCCATATCCCGTAATCCCTCTTCCCCATCGCTTTTGGGTTCCTGGTTTTTGAAGATGCAATCGGCGAAGTAGTCTGCTTCCTTGATAAAGTGCGATGGGTCAGTCGCCGGATTCGGCTCGTCGATGCTGGTCTTGTCGTTGAAGCTGGCCGTCAGTTGCTGCCCCTGATAGCCAAAGGCTGATTGTACGTCGAGCACTCCTTTTGAGCCGTGTACACGATAGTAGCCGTTCATGTTTGCGCCGTAGGTCGTATTGCAGCTTGCGAGGATGCCGGATGGAAACTTCATTGTCCACGAAGTGTTTTCTTCTACTTCGTTGAAGCGGCCATCGTGATCAATTGTGGATGAGTATGCCCTCACTTCGACCGGCTCTTCGCCTGTGAGATAACGGCAGGCATTCAGCGAATAGATGCCGACGTCGAGCAGTGGTCCGCCGCCGGCAAGTTTCTTATTCAATCGCCATTCACCGGGTCTGATGTTGAATCCGTTGGCGCTCTCGATGGCCTGAACAGTACCCAACTTGCCCTGGCGGATCAATTCAATAGCGCGTAAGTTCGTCGGTTCATACTGGCAGCGGTAAGCGATCATCAGCTTTACGTTGGCCTGCCTGCAGGCGTCGATCATGGCTTTTGCATCGGCAACGCTGGTCGACATGGGCTTTTCACAGAGCACATGTTTTCCTGCTTTCGCAGCTCGGATCGTGAATTCGGCGTGCATACTGTTGGGCAACGCGATGTAAACCGCATCTATGTCTTTGTTATTGCGGATTTCGTCGTAGTTTTCATAGTTGTAAATCGCGCTTTCCGGAACGTTGTATTCCGCGGCCATCTTTCGCGCTTTGTCGGGGTGTCCACTGACGAGAGCCGTAATCTTTGACTGCTTTGAGAGCTTCACGCCAGGCATGAAGTGGTCCATGGAGATGCGTCCCAGCGCAACGATACAGTAGCCAATGCGGCGGTCTTCGGCTTGTGTTTGAAGCGTCGGCATGGCATTGGACATGAGGCTTGCTCCAGCGAGCCAGTTGAATTCCCGGCGAGTAAGTTTCATCAGATTCTCCCTGTGCACCAAGCATAGACGATGTTGAATTGGGGAAGGCCGTCTCTGTTCCGTTCCTGTGTCCTCGTGATAGATGTATGGCATGGGCACAGCAACCGATAAGCTGCGGCTGAGTGAGATTTCTCCGAGGATTGTGCAGTCAGAGATTCGCTCGATGACAGTGGAATGCGACCGCGTTGGTGGAGTGAACCTGGCGCAAGGAGTTTGCGATACCGAAGTTCCGTCGCGGGTGGTCGAGAGTGCGGTCAAGGCTATTCATGACGGCTACAACATCTATACGCGGCTGGATGGCATTGCGCCGCTGCGGCAGGCAATTGCGCGCAAGCTCGAATCCTACAACCGCATCACCGTCGATCCGGAATCGGAAGTTCTTGTAACCTCGGGCGCAACCGGAGCGATGTATGCTGCCTGTCTTGCGCTATTCGATCCGGGTGACGAGGTCATTCTTTTCGAGCCTTTTTATGGCTATCACGTCAATACCTTGTTGAGCCTGCGCATCCAGCCTCGGCCAATGCCGCTGGAGATGCATACGTGGGAGATTGATTTTGATCTTCTTCGTGCTGCAGTCACGCCGCGTACGCGTGCGCTGATTTTGAACTCGCCGTCAAATCCATGTGGCAAGGTCTTTACCCGTGCGGAGCTCGAGAAGATGGCTCTGATCGCTGATGAACACGATCTCTTCATTCTTACCGATGAGATTTATGAATACTTTCTCTTCGATGGGACAGAGCATATTTCTCCCGCATCACTTCCGGGGATGGCGGAACGCACGATCACCATTTCTGGATTGTCGAAGACTTTCAGCATTACTGGATGGCGTGTTGGCTATCTGGCTGCGGACAAGCGCTGGCTTGGTTCGATTGGCTATTTCCACGATCTGACGTATGTCTGCGCGCCTTCGCCATTTCAATACGGCGCCGCTGTGGGATTGATGGAGTTGCCGGACACCTTCTATCAAGCATTGTCCACTGAATATCAAGCCAAGCGTGACATGTTATGCAGTGCGCTTGCCGATGCCGGTTTTGCGCCTGCGATTCCCCGCGGCGCCTACTATGTGCTGGCTGATGTGAGCCGCGTTCCTGGAACTACGGCGCGTGAGAAGGCACGGAATTTATTAGCCGCTACAGGAGTTGCTGCCGTTGCCGGAACTGCGTTCTTCAGCGGCGGTCGAGGTGAGAATCTTTTGCGCTTCTGCTTTGCCAAAAAGGATGAAGATTTGAAGCGTGCCTGTGAGTTGCTGCGCAGGTTCGAATAATCCGTCATTCTGATCTTGAACGCAGTAAAGGGAAGAATCTCAGCGACCTCTGCGAGATCAAGCATCGTTGCGATTCTTCTTCCCGCTGGCCGTCAGACTGACGGCTTCATCTATTGTGGTGTGGCATCCAGTGTCAACACTTCAAACGGAGCAAGCTGGAACTCATGCGGATTGTGGGCACGGAGTTCAATCGAAGCCTTGCCTGCATCATCTTTCCACGGACTTTTTGCTGTGTAATTCTGTGGCGCGCCTTGCGGCAGCTCGAAAGCATTCTGAATATCAACGCGAATGCTTTGAGGATGATCGCTGGGATTGCGCAGGATGAGGATGCCTTTCTTCGGAGTCCATGAGCCCCATCCGTACACTTCAAGCCACGCGGGATCGCCGCCGATCCAGTGCGTGTCCTTCAACACATCAGCATTCGAGCGCGACCACTTTGCGGCTTCCGCAAGATCGTCCCAGTTTGCTGGAGTAAGCAGGGAAGGTGTGATGTACATCTCCTGCAATTGCGTTCCTGTGCCGAAGTAGTCGCGAATCTCATTGCGGAAATCGTTGTTTGGGTCTTTTTTCAGATATTTGTGGTGCTGCGCATAGATCATTCCATGCAGCATAAGCGAATTCAGCGGATACAGCGGGCCGCCGCGGACAATTCGCTCGTAAGTGTCGGCGTCGCGGTAGGTGATCCAGCGTTCGCGATACGGGCCGACCCCGGCAACATCATCGTCTTCGCCGCCGCGCCAGATCGAGTCGGCATAAAGCAGCCAGAAAGGCGACGGATGGGTGCCAGTTGTGAGGTTGATGTAAATATCGGGCTTGGCCTGACGCAGTTCTCCGATGAGGTGAATCGCCGCAGCAAAGTCGCTGTCGAAGCTGCTGCCGGGGAAAACGGAGTCGGCGTTGCCGGTACCGTCAAACTTGAACTGGTTGACGCCGTACTTGCGAATCATCTCCAGGCAAACATCACGGAAATGCGCGTAATACTTCGGTCCGGAGAGTGCAAAGCCATTGCCGACGATTTCAAAGCTCTGCTCTTTGCCGTATTGAATGCGTTCTTTTTTTGGCCCGTCGTATCCGCCCCACGGAGACATCCATATGCCCGGTTCTTCGCCATATTTTTCGGCAGCTTCACGCACGTGGGTGAAGCCGTCAGGGAAGCCACTGTTGAAACTCCAGAGTGACGCATGGTTGTCCCATCCATCGTCGAAGAGATTGGAATCGAGCGTAACGCCGCGCTTCTCGTGCAGCTCCCGGCCAAATGTGTTGATGCGGTCGAGCGCGCCTGCCTCGTCATATGGATTGAAGTAGCCGAGATCGTACCAGGAGTTGTAATGCAGGAATGTGCGATAAGGATGCGCGCGCTCACGCTCAATGTAGTTCAGGAAGTCACGGCGCAGCTGGCCTGTACGCGTTACGCCGATTACAGATGAATAGGTGACGGATTGTCCGGCCTTGAGCGGTAATTCGCGATCCATGATGGCGGTCGCGCGATTGTTCACTACCTTGGTGTCGGAGAGTGGATGCTCGAATCCAAGAAAGATATCTCCGGCAACGATGGGCGAGCCTGCTACTGAGCCGACAACATGCGCGCCAGGCAGGTCCACATCAATCAGCGCGAAGCGTGTGATGGGAAGATCGTGGTCTCCTGCCGTAATCGTGAGGATCTGGCGCACATAGTTTGAATCGTCTCGCAGAACTACGGACCAGGTGAGGTGCGCGTTGCCGTCGTTGGTTACTAGCGGCAGATCAAATTGCTCTCCGGGAATGCGATCGGAATAGCGTGATGCACCAGGCTGGGGCGTGAGAGAGCGCATTTGTGGAGCGCCGTCTGTATGCACGTTGCCTGCGTTATAGATAGTGCCGTCTTTCAGAAGAATTGCGAATGGAGCGGGGACCTGAATCGTTGTGCCGTGCAGCTTATCTGTGACGCTGACACCTGTGAGTTTCCTATCCGAAATGCTCCAGCCTGCTTCTACTCCATGGTTGGAAAGTTTGTAACTGCTGCCATGAACTAAGGCAATTGCTTTGCCGAAGTCCTGCGCATTTGCAGTCGAAAATCCAAGAGACACAGACAGAAACAACGCGCTCAGGCGCGCGCAGTTCACCAATTTCATTTTTCGGTCCTTCCGGTCGGCGAATAGATTTTTACGTGAGAAACGACGCGGCTGATGGCTCCATCGCTTGGAGTGTCTGGCGTAATGCCGTTCTCAATCGCAAGAAAGAGCGCGAGAAGCTGCCCGGGAATGATGTCAACCGGCGGACGGCACGCATCGGGGAAAGCAGGCGGCACATGCATTGGGAGAACATGGTGCGTTAGCCGCAGGATGCGGTCCAGCATTTTCGGAGCGACGACAAGAATGTCTTCAGCCAGATTTTTGTGCCGGATTTCCTCCAGCAGATCGAGTTCGTAAGGCAGACGGTCCTCATCGCCTGAGAGGAATGCGGTTACGAGCGTTTCCTTGTTCAAGAAAGACATGGGGCCATGGCGCAAGCCGAGGAAGGATTCGGCAAGCGTGGCAATTTTTCCTCCGTTTAGCTCCAGCACCTTTAACGCTGATTCTCTGGCGACAGCTTGTAAGGCTCCCGTGCCCAGAAAGCAAACGCGGCTGAAGTTCTTTTTCGCCAGGCTTGCTGCCAGATTCGCTGCCCGTGGAAGCAACCATGATCCCATCTCGGCCAAACCGTTCAGTATTGGTTCATACAGTTGCGGAGAGCGCACATAAGCAAGGTACTGGCCTGTAATAACCATGTTTGAGAACGAACTGGTCATGGCGAGACCACGATCATTCACTGCGTCATCAAGAGAGATAGTGAAGACATCCGGGAATTTCGCCATGGTTCCGGATTTGTTGCAGGTAATGAGCATGTGATGGATCTGCCTGGGGTATGAGCTAAGAGCATGCTCAATAACTGCAATTCCCTCCGAGCTCTGGCCAGAACGGGAAAAGGAGATCATCAGATATTTGCGGCCCGGAAGAATATGGTCGTCCAGATTGGTCAGCAACTCTGTACTCGCAACCGCTGCAACATTACAGCGCCATTCTTTGCGCAGAATACGGCTCAGGGCCAACCCGATGTAATCCGATGTGCCGGCCCCAACGAGGATCACATCCGGTGGATTGGAAGCGTTGGAAGTCGGGCCACACTTCTCAAGAAAGCCCAGGATTGAGCCGTGGGCGGTCTTGAGGCGGTTGTAGGTGCCAAGCCAGGTTTCCGGTTGCTGCTGAATTTCGCGCGGCGTATCGGTCAGACCACGGCGGTTTTTCTGCTGTTCAGGCAGCAAAAGCAGAGCAGAAAGTGCATCCTGCAAACGGTCAACTCCTTCCATATCCGGCATTTGATTGTATTACACGATATAAAGATCGTAATCAAGCGAAATAAAAAAAAATAATAGAAAAGTTAAGTTTTGGGCGATATGCGATGAAAGAGCAGGTATTCATTGCTCCCGTCCCATCCACGGCGCATAAGATTGTAAAGCCAAGTGACGAAGCCACAATTGCTGATAACGAGCTACTCAAAAAGAATTTTTAATCTTCCGCATAATTTCGTCAAATTTCTATTGACGAGAATAATTTATTTGTTTAAGTATCTTTTACTTTCTTTTTTGATCGAAAAGCAGATGTTAAGTTCATTTCCGATCGCAGAATAGTGAGAAAACAACTACGGCGGATGCGGCTATAGGAGGCTAGATGTTAAGAAGTCTTTGCATCATTATTTCGTCTGTGTCGCTGCTGTGTTCATGCACATTAGCTCAAACTCTTAACGCAACATTGCGTGGGATGGTAACCGATAACTCTGGTGCAGTCGTTGCTGGAGCGGTGATCACCCTCCTTGAGCCCACAACCGGTCAAACTGTGCGGCGAGTGACTACGCTGGCAGGAGGGGATTTCGAGTTTGACGAGCTCAAGCCGGGTACCTATGAGCTGCATTGCAGCGCTCAGGGTTTCAAAGTTTTTGTTGCGCAAAACATCATTCTCGATAGCGGACAGGTTCGACGCCTGGACGCCCAACTTGCTCTTGGACAAACAGTACAAGAAGTGACGGTGTCTGCGGGCGCGGCGGTGATTTCAACTGAATCGCCTACTATCTCAGACATGTTTACGGCGAAGCAGCATGACCAGTCGCCACAGGTCACGATTTATCCGAGCACCTGGTACCAACTGACAACTCTCGCGGGTGTGCAGGGCGGCACGTACCCTCCGGTCATCAACGGGGAACAGGCATCGCAGCAGGGGCAGACATTTGATGGCATCCCCAATGACCTGCAGGGCATACAGAGCAACAACGCCAACTTCTTCGAGCAGGTATCTGCGACAGTCTTCAATGCTCCTGCTGAAAGCCCTGTGCCTGCTCAGGTCGGGCAGGTTACAAAGCGCGGCACAAACACCTTTCATGGAAAAGCCACATACCGAATTTATGACTCGGTGTTCAACGCTCGTGGGTACTTCGATACAGGCAAGACGCCGTATCTTCAGCATGAATGGGACCTCGAAGCAGGCGGCCCAATCTGGAGAGACCGCACTTTCTTCTACGGAGGCTGGTTTGCGCAGCGTATTCCGCTGGGAACTTTCGGCACGGCAAACGTTCCTACGAATGCATGGCGCAACGGCGTATTTTCATCGACGATCATTGATCCCATAACCGGACAGCCTTTCCCCAATAACACTATCCCTGCATCGCGCATCAGCCCGGTCTCGGCAGCGCTGCAGAACGTCTATTATCCGGCGCCCAATGTCGATGTAAGTACACCGGTCAACAACTACGCGTTTCATTTCCCATTCAACAGCGATCTCTTTCGCGGAGACTGGCCCATTGTTCGCGTCGATCACAACCTGACAAAGACCAATTCACTCTTCGTGCGCTGGTTAATGCGAGACACTCCGTATGTGCTCAATGACGGCCTGCCTGAACTGATCTGGACCAGAAAAAGACAGCACAAGCAATGGGCAGCAGGCGACACGCAGATATTCTCTTCAACGCTTGTCAACAATCTCCGCTTTGGCTACTCCACCGACTACATCGTGGATGGACAGTCCGAAGGCGGTGTGACGCCTCCGGATGGAAGCAAGGTGTTGTCCACGGTCGGTCTTCAGGGCGCGAATCCGGGAGGACAGACCGGCCAGGGTTTTCCTGAGATGGATATTTCGGGTCTCAACTCGCTGACCGATGTTCCAGGCGGAGTGAAATCGAACAATCACATCATTACCCTCAACAACAACATTGACTGGCAGGTAGGAAAGCACGCTCTGAAGTTTGGCGGCAACATTGAGCACTACGAGAACTTCTACGGAGTCGTCCCCAACTACGGTACGTTCACTTTCAACGGATTCATCACAGGTAATGCCTACGCTGACTTCCTGCTCGGATCGCCGCAGCAAAGCCAGCGGGTCAGCCCGCTTGGCAGCAGGAAACAGAGACTCACCGAGTATGGCGTTTATGGGGAAGATTCGTTTAAGCTCTCCCGCAGGCTGAACCTGAGCTATGGCTTGCGCTGGGACTTTTACGGCACGCCATTTGCCGGCGACTACCTGATGTATAACTGGGACCCGGCAACCGGGGATGTCATTGTCACGCCGGCGGCTCTCCCCAAGGTCAGCCCACTATTTCCAAAGAACATCGCGGTTGTTGCCGGCAATGTTCAAGCAGTTGCTGACAAAACCAATTTTGCTCCCCGCGTTGGCGCAGCATATTCGCTGACTGACCACTCCGTCATACGCGGCGGATACGGCATCTATACATCCCGCTTTGGTGGAAACTCTTATAACAACTTCGAGCCCATCAATCCGCAGCTCGGCTCTACCGGCCCGTTTTCTATCAGCCAGATCTACCAGGTGACGGACAGCTCGAATCCATATCTTTCTTTTCCCAACCCCTTTCCGTCCAGCACCGCAGGAGCAGTCATACCCAGCCAGAGTGTAAGTGGCTATCCACTGCATATCAGTCACGGACATATCCAGCAATACAGCCTCAGCTACGAGCAAGAGATCGCGCATACCGGTCTCCGCGTTTCCTACCTCGGTTCGCGTAGCAGCGGAATCGATTATTCCGTGAATATAAACAAGCCGCAGCCGAGCGCGAACGCTCAGTTCACCCGGCCCTATAACTTCGTAACTGCTAACATGCTTCGCTTTGATGGCGGCACGAGATACAACGCACTTCAGTTCGAAGCCAAGCGCAGAGTTGGCGGCTTCAATTTCAACGCGAGCTATGCCTATACAGAAAGCCTGGCCGACTACCTCGACACAGAAAATCCATACGATGTACTCGGGCATTGGGCAAACGATGGTCAGACGCGCCGGCACTATGCTTCGGGTGGTTTGGTCTGGGCGCTGCCCTTCGGGAAGGGGCAGCGTTTTCTTGTCGGTAGTGGCGGTGCGGTCGACCGCATTGTCGGTGGATGGTCTACGAGCATTCAGACCTTCCTTGCTTCAGGACTGGGTTTCTCGCCGGCCTATAGCGGCTCCGATCCGTCCAATACGGGAACCGTCGGCGGCCTCCCTGATCTGGTAGGTGATCCCAATAACATTCCCGGCGGCAAAAGCTACAATAACTGGTTCAACACTGCGGCATTTGCAGTTCCGCAGCCGGGCCATTTCGGCAACGCGCGGCCCAACAGTCTTGAAGGCCAGCATCTTTATCAAACCCATCTTTCGCTGACCAAATCTGTGCCTATCACCGAGCGTGTGCATTTCAATTTTGTTACGCAGATATCGAACCTCTTCAATCATCCACAGTTCCTGACGCCGAGTGGGGATATCACGGTGGCCGGAGGTAATCAATTTACCAGCCAGTACGGAACGTTTGATTCACTCGAGAGTGGCCAGGTGCGGCAGATTACTTTTCAAGGTGGATTTACTTTCTAGGGCGCATTCCGTCTAACCCGTTCTTTTGCAGGACCGAAGGTGGGTTACCACAGAATGCTCCGTTAATTCAGCACCGGTAACACGGAGTAAGCAAGTCAGGTTCCTGTTGCTGAAAGAAGGCTCCCACCCACCAGTCCGTTCGCATACAATCGGACTTCTGGTGGACTTCATTTTCAGGCAGGTGCTTAGGGTGCCACGCAGATCGATAAAAAAAGAGATAGACCACGATTTGATGTTGATCGAGGAGCGGCGTCAGCACATTCTCGGGCTGGTTCAGAGCCAGGGCCGTGTCCTGGTGCATGAGCTTTCTGAAGACCTTGGTATTTCTCAGATCACCATTCGCAAGGACCTTGACTATCTTCAGGCGAAAGGACTGGTGCAACGCACACATGGCGGAGCGCTCCCGCTTTCTGCTGGAGCGATGTTTGATCCATCACTGCAGGAGAAGATGCGGCAGCATTCGCAGGAAAAGCAGCGTATCGCAATAGCTGCCGTCAAGCTGGTGCAGGATGGCCAGTGCGTGATGCTCGATTCCGGCACAACGACAACGGCCGTAGCCCATGCTCTGCGCCGCTTCACGCACCTTACTGTCATTACAAATGCCATTAACATTGCGGCCGATCTTGCGGGCACAGATTTCGACGTCATTTTGACTGGCGGCACTCTGCGCAAGAATTCCTTCTCGCTGGTCGGACCGCTGGCTGAAGATATGCTCGATGAGATGCATGCTGATATGCTCTTTCTCGGAGTGGACGGATTTGATCTGGAGATTGGTCTGACGACGCCGAATGTTCTGGAATCGCGCGTGAATCGCGCGATGGTGAAGGCAGCAAGGAAAGTGGTCGTGGTTTGCGACTCGACTAAATTTCACCGGCGCAGTCTTTCGCGAATTATTCCTCCAACAAGCGTGCATTGTGTGATCACCGACCACGGCTTGTCCGATGCCGATGTGGAGACACTTCGGGGGCAGGGCATCGAAGTGATCTTGGTATAAGCAATATATTTCGATTTCAATCTTTTATTGACTTTTTATTTCGATTTGTGCGGAAATGCCAATACGCACCTTTATTGGCTCCTCCGAATGTTTGACATCACCATTGCAGGCGAAATCAATCTGGACCTGATCCTCTATGGCCTTCCGCAGGAGATGCCTGTAGAAAGGGAGCTGCTGGCCACGGATTTTCATGCAACTTTAGGCAGTTCTTCTGCCATTTTGGCGCACAATTTGGCCGTTTTAGGCGCAAATGTGGGCTTTATTACGCGTCTTGGGACGGATGATCTGGGGAAGGTCGCCCTGGAGCGGCTGAAAGAAAGCGGAGCTGACGTCAGCCGGGTGACTTTCGACCATAAGCATTCGACTGGTGTGACGGTGCTGCTGCATCATGGCAAAGAACGCCACATCCTCACGTATCCGGGCACAATGAGTGAAATGACTGTGCGCGATCTCGACCTTGAATACCTCAAGGCGTCGCGCCACTTTCATCTATCATCGCTTTATTTGCAGAGCGGGCTCGCTCCGGATGTGCCGGAGCTGTTTCGCGAGTTGAAGCGCGCAGGGCTGACCATTTCGCTCGATACGAATGACGATCCGGAAGGGAAATGGGGCGGTGTGCTTGATGAACTGCTTGGCTTGATCGATGTTCTGCTGCCGAATGAAGCCGAGCTTTGCAGCATTGCAAAACGGAACACGCTCGATGAAGCGCTGGAGGTGCTTTCGCAGCGCGTTCCCTGCATTGCCGTGAAACGCGGGCCGCATGGCTCCATTGTTCAGATGGGCAAGGAGCGAATCAGCGCGCCGCCAGTAAATGTAACTCCAGTGGATACAATTGGCGCCGGCGACAGCTATAACGCCGGATTTCTTTTCGCATGGCTACGCGGTCTTCCTCCGGGAACATGCGCTCTGGCCGGGAACATTACCGGAGCGCTATCAACGCAGAGCCACGGTGGTACCGAGGCGTTTCGCGATCGTGAGATGACTGCCGCATTCCTGAAACAGCATCAATTTCCCGCGCTTACCGTGGACACTGAATCCAGATGAATTTTGCCGCTATTGACTGGGTCATCGTCATCGTCTATCTGGCCGTGTCCATGCTGATTGGCCTGCTGGGACGCAAGTATGTCGGCAGCACGGCGCACTTTCTGGTGGCAGGACGCGAGCTGGGAACATACATCGGTATTGCCACCCTGGCGGCGACGGAAATCGGCACCATCACTTTCATGTACAACAGCGAGCTGGGCTATCGCTACGGCTTCGCTGCATTTTCCGCAGCGCTGATCTCGGGCATTGCGATGATCTTTGTGGGGCGCACTGGCTTTGTAATTCGCAGGCTGCGGGCGCTCAAGCTGATGACGGTCCCGGAATACTTTGAGGTGAAATACAGCCGTGGCCTGCGCATTGTTACAGGAGTTCTGGTGGCGCTGGGTGGCATCCTGAACATGGGAGTCTTTCTCAAGATCGAGGGGGAATTTCTGACTGTCATCAGCGGCTTGAATCCGAAGTACCTTGTTGCTGTGATGATCTCGATTCTGCTGCTTGAGCTGATTTATACGACACTCGGCGGCATGATCTCCATTGTCATTACTGATTATCTGCAATACGTGCTGCTCTCGATTGCGACCATCATCATTACGATTTATGCCGTGCATTTTGCCGGATGGCATGCGATGGTGGCGAAGGTGACAGGCGTAATGGGAGCGAGTGGGTCCAATCCCATTACTGCTCCGAAGTTTGGATTGAGCTTCCTCGTATGGCAATTGCTGCTGTGGCTTGCGATTCATACCTGCTGGCAGACCACAGCGATGCGTATGTTTTCGACGAAGAGCCCGGAAGTTTCAAAACGCGTGATGACATGGACGGGGTTTATTTTTTTGGGACGCGGCATGCTGCCGATGCTATGGGGCATTGCAGCTCTAACGCTGCTTGGCCATGGCGCGTTTATCGGTGGAGTGCCACAGCCAGTCGTCAATGGACATTCGCTTGCTCCGATCGATGCCATGCCCGCCATGCTGGCAATGCTGCTGGGGCCGGGCATTCGCGGCATTGTCGTTGCCGGGATGCTTGCAGCAACGATGTCCGTGAACAGTTCGTATTTATTGGGCTGGAGCGCGGTGATTTCGCAGGACATTATCGGACCATTTAGATCACAAATAGGCCGCGCCCCGCTGCGCGATTCCACACAGTTGCTCATCAACCGCATTTGTAATTTTGCTGTGGGACTATTTCTCATTTTCTGGGGACTGCTCTACACGCCGCCAGGAGCGGTGTATCTCTACCTGAACATTACCGGCACGATCTTTCTGGCTGGAGCTTTTGTCTGCGTTATTGGCGGGCTTTACTGGAGGCGAGCCAACACAACGGGCGGATACTGCGCCATGATCGCGGGTGCGGCTGGAGCAATCATTCCATTTTTCTTCATGCATAAGAGCGAGAGTTTTGCCGGGTTCGCGGCCTTTGGCTTGTCGGCTGGGGGATTGTTGATCGGGTCATTCCTTGGAAAGAGCAAAGTTACTTCGGATGCGGAAATAGTGGTTTCTGGAGGGACGTTATGAACGCTTGGATGTACTTCTGGGCGGCGTGGCTTGTGATTTCCGGCGTGGCTTTTGCCGGGATTACATTGATTGTTGCTGTGAAGGGGTTTCAGGATTTGCGGGCCATGTTTTCCGGGTTGAGTGGCAAAAATCTACCGCCAAGGCGCTAAGGACGCCAGGATTCGCAAAGCAAAAATCTTCTACCACGGAGAGCACAGAGTTTTTGTATGAGTGATCAGGATAAATTTGTGGCTATGGTGACAGCCAAAGCGGATGTGAGCCTTCCGCTGAGCGAGTTCCAACCGATATCCATGCTCAAAACTCCTGAGCATCACCTGGAGAAGGCGCGCTTTGCTGTCATTGATTATCACAACCATCTGGATGCCCTGGAGCCACGCGATGTGTTGCGAGTGATGGATGCCTGCGGAATCGAGAAGGTCGTCAACATCACGATGAAGACGGGCGATGCTGCGCTCAAAATGATTGACAAGTTTCATAGCGCTGCGCCCGACCGTTTCGCAACGATTGGGTGGATGGATTGGTCGGGAGTCGAGAAGCCGAATTTTGTTTCTGTCACACTTGATCGATTGGAGAAGCTGGTCGAGCGTGGCGCACAGGGAATCAAATTCTGGAAAGACCTTGGGCTGGGAGTGCGTGACGCAAGCGGCGAGCTGCTGCGCGTAGATGATGAGCGCCTTGCTCCTGTCTTTGATAAAGCCGCTGAACTGGGAATCCCGGTCATGTTTCATACCGCTGATCCTGACGCCTTCTTTCTTCCCATCGATGCCAAGAATGAACGCTTTGAAGAGCTGGCGGCGCATCCTGACTGGGGTTTTCATGGATCGAAATATTCAAAACAGGAATTGCTGGATCAGCGCGATCGCGTAATTGCGCGGCATCCGAAGACAACATTTGTTTGTGCACATGTGGCAGAAAGTGGAGAAAATCTTGCGCGTGTGACGAAGTTGCTTGAGAGCTATTCAAATGTCTATATCGACATCAGCGCCCGCGCTTCTGAACTAGGCCGCCAGCCGTATTCTTCGCGTGAATTGTTTTTGAAGTTTCCTGACCGCATTTTGTTCGGCGCTGATCTTTTGCCTGAAGAGTTGATGTATAGGCTCTACTTCCGTTTTCTTGAGACAGCGGATGAGTATTTTGAGTATCCATCCCATGCTTCGCGTCAGGGCCGCTGGAATATTTATGGATTGTATCTTCCGGAGGATGTGCTGAAGAAGGTTTACCGGGAGAATGCGTTGAAGTTGTTGCGGTAGGAAAATCTACCGCCAAGACGCAATCTGGTTGTCATCCTGCAAACCCCACGTCAGCTACGCGAACATGGGGCACCCTTGTTTTTATCCTGGAAAAAACAGGTTCTTCGCTGGTTACTTCAGCTGCACATCGATTCCTTTGCCGTTGTCTGAGAGCAGAAGGCTGGAGGATGTTGTTGATTTTTCGGGTTGGGTAGTTGCTGGTTTGCCGTTTATTGTTACGACGTTCTCTTTAGGCGACCATCCATAGACTTCTAACCGCACATCTTTCCACCAAGCAGGATAGCTGCCGTGGTGCTCTCCAAGATGAATCTGTAGGCCATCATTCGTGACCTGGCAAGTGGAATCCATGCGCAGATAAGAGCCGTGCTGGTAGTCGTAGGATTTTCCGTCGTCGAGATAGAGCGTGCCTTTGCAATCATTGCCTGCATAGACGCGCAATGTGAGCGGGCCTTGCGGTGTTTCCACGGTGCTTTGCGTCAGCGGGGCGGTGGGAAGAATTGCGCCTCCGCGTACAAAGATGGGAAGAGTTGCGAGCTCCGGATGGATGCGGGTTGTAAGCGGCGGCCCAGCGGCGCTGACTGGCTGACCGGCGTCATTGACTGGCGCGGCTGGTTTGCTAACCTTTTCGCCGGTCCAGTAGTTGTACCAGCCTGTGGATGGGAATTCAGCATCATAGTCATCCATCTTGTCAGGGAATGGTGGTGCTGCGATGAGCAAATCATGGCCCAGCAGGAATTCCTGTGAGGCGGATGCGTCGATGTCGATGGGATGACGGTCGGGCATCGCGTCAGGGAATTCGAGGAAGAGCGGGCGAACCATAGGCAGGCCCGTGCGTGAAGTCTCTTCAGCGAGCGTGTAGAGATAAGGCATCAGGCGGTAGCGCTCTTCGATGTAACGCCGGCGAATATCTTCGGCTTCAATGCCGCCTACCCACGGCTCCTGATCGGCTGAATTTTTCTCGGTGTGGTTGCGATCTATGGGTTGGAATGCGGCGACCTGCAACCATTTCGTTAACAGATCCTTTTGTGGCGTACCTGCGAATCCTCCCACATCGGCGCCGCTGAAGGCAAATCCACTCAGGCCGAGATTTTCAAGCATCGGCGTAGTCATGCGCAGATGGTTCCATGTGCTGCTGTTGTCGCCGGTCCATGTAGCTGCGTAGCGCTGTCCTCCGGCATAACTGGCGCGTGTGAGCACGAAGGGGCGCAGATTGGGATTCAGTTTTCTCAGTCCTTCATAGGTGCCGCGCGAATTTTCCATGCCGAAGACGTTGTGAATCTCAGCGTGCGTAGCTGTGCGTTTAGCAAATCCCGGCTCATCAATGCGGTGTACTACGTCCAGGGGCATAGTTTTGCCGGGACCATCGAAGACAGAAGGCTCATTCATGTCGTTCCAGAAGCCGGCGACACCCATAGATGAAAAATCGTAATAGAGCGTACCCCACCACTCACGCGATTGCTGGCGCGTGAAGTCAGGGAAGACGCTTGGTCCTGGCCATACGAGACCCGAGTAGACGGAGCCATCCGGATTGTGGACAAAGTGGTTGCCTGCGATGCCGGAATCATAGGGAACATAGCCTTGATTGGGCAGCTTGGCGATGTGCAGATCGGTGATTGCGACCAGATGGAAATTCTTCGCAGAGAGTTGCGAGACCATCCCTGGAAAATCCGGGAAGCGTTCCTTGTCGATGGTGAACGGGCGGTTCTTTTCCTGGTAGTCGATGTCGAGATAGATCGCGTCTGCCGGGATGTGGTCAGCGCGCAAGCGGTCTGCAATCTCCATCACGCGTGATTGCGGATAGTAGCTGTAGCGCGATTGCTGATAGCCGAGCGTCCACAGGGGTGGTAATGGCGACGTGCCAGTAAGCCACGCGTAGGTTTCGACCACCTGCTTTGGCGTTGGGCCGTAGAAAAAGTAGTAGTCGACCGGGCCGTTTTCCGCTCCAAAGGAATAGACATCTCGCAACTCCTTGCCGAAGTCGAAGCTGCTGCGCCAGGTGTTGTCCATCAGTACGCCATAGGCGCGGCCAGCGCGAAAGCCCATGAAATAGGGAATGCTTTTGTAGAGGGGATCGGTTGACTCCTGAAAGCCGTAGTTGTCGGTGTTCCAGAGAGTGAAGGCCTGTTCGCGCCGGTCGAGCGGCCCAGTCTTGTCTCCAAGTCCGAAGTAGTGCTCGTCGACAGGCATGGTTTTGTAAAAACGGAAAGTATCGCCGTGGAATTCTATGGGTCGCGCGTCCTGCTGCAGGATGTTGCCGTCGCGGTCGCGAATGGTCAGAGTACCGTTGCCGCGGTTGACAGAAACGTGAAGCAGGCTGGTGGCGAATCCTGCGATGCCGGCAGAGTCCTCGGGAGTGACAGAGGCTTTACTGTGACGCGCATCGCTGAGCACTGCCCAGGAAGCATCTTCCGGGAGCTGCTCGCTCCGCGAAATGCGGATGCGCAGAACATCGTCGCGGAGCGCAGTGATTTGTAAGTGAGCGGCGCCATCGCGAATATCAATGCCATTTGGCAACGGAGTTGCAGTGGTTACGCGGTCAAAGGCAGTGGTCTGCTTCGACTGACTTTGACCAGTGGATGGCTGGGAAATGGCAACTGAGGAGCAAAAAGCAAGAGCAACGTAGACTGGCGCGAGAACGCGTCGGGATTTAAGCATTCTTATTTCCTGAGTGTGAAACTTTATTCTTACAGATTTGAGATCGAAGGGCTTTTATATGAGCCTGAGCAGGGAGGCGATAAGGTCTTTGCCGAGCGGTACGGCAAATTTATCCGTAAAGAGCTCCATAACACTAATGAAATGAGCAGATAGGGGAATACTGTGGCAAATGTTCTTGTGAACAGTTACTCCTCTAGATCTCGGAGCCAATTGCAACGACGAAGTACTGTGCAGGCTCATCGCCGATGTTGCGGACGCCATGCTCCTCTCCGGAGTGGATGAAGGCCGCTGAGCCCGGACCGAGGGTGGTGCTCTTGCCGGCGATCGTGAAATCGAGCGTTCCCTTGGAGAGCAGAAACAGCTCTTCGTGAATATGATGATGCGGCGGATGAGGCATCGCTCCGGGAGCGAGCACGGTTTCGTGGGCTTCAAGGCGGACGCCGGAGTGCGTGACGCCGTTCAGAATTGGCCGTGCTGTGTTGCCGCCATTCGTGTGCGCCTGCAGTTGGTCAAACGGCTTGGCGAAGGATGATATGGGCTGGTTGTCATCGGCCAGGGCAAATGTACTAATCAGGAACGGAAGGGTCTGGAACAGAGTGCGTCTTGAGATGGACATGTATTGTCTCCGGCGAACCAATCATATCCAATGCTGACCGGGAATGGTTACTGTGTCCGGCTGAAGCGTCCCTTACGCTGGCACATGTGGATTAACTCTTCCCAACTCAATGCTTCGGCCCGGCGTTCTCCCCATGTCATGTTCTGGTTCGGCGCGCGGTAGGCGAGACCAACCCCGTAGCGTGGGAATTCATACTTGTTTTTAGAAGCATTGCAGGCCGTACAGAGAATGCAGGCGTTGTCGATGCTGGTGAGGAAGTCCTTGCCAACGCCGTATTTGGCAGCTTCAGCTACCGGAATAATGTGGTCGACCTGAAAGTAGCGTTGAAACATGCTGGAGAAGTAGCACCACTCGCACCAATAGCCGACGCATCCGCGGGGAGCCATCTCCTGGTTGAGCCAGAACGCGTATTCCTGCTCTTTTTTCGAAAATTCGACATCGACACCGTTCACAAGTCTGCCCATACGAGGAATTGGGAGCTTTTCCGACGATTCGTTTCGGGATTCGTGTCTCCTGTCCACAGATCCGGTGCTCCTTCGATACACTTATTTCTTCATGAATCTGTCTGCTATTCAATCCGCGCTCCGCGACCAGAAACTCGACGCCTGGCTTTTCTACGACCATCATCATCGCGACCCGATTGCCGAACGCATTTTGGGTCTCGATCCGCATGCGCACATTACGCGGCGCTGGTACTACGTGATTCCTGCGCAGGGTGAGCCGCACAAATTGGTGCATCGCATCGAGCAGGGGCGTCTGGATACGCTGCCCGGCCGGAAGACACAGTATTCCTCATGGCAGGAGTTGCAGGGCGGTCTGGAAAGCATGCTCGCCCAGTACCAGCGCATTGCCATGCAATATTCACCGCGCAACGCCATCATGTATGTCTCGATGGTGGATGCGGGAACGGTCGAATTTCTGCGTGAACTGGGCAAAACCGTTGTCAGCTCCGCTGATCTGGTGAGCCAGTTTGAAGCGGTACTTTCAGAGGAGCAGATTGCCAGCCACTATGAGGCGCAACAGGCGCTCGATGAGATTCTTGATGAGGGCTTTCGTGCGATTAGCCGCCGTGTTTCATCCGGAGTCACCGAGTATGCGATGAAGACGTGGTTTGTCGAAGCAATGGAGCGCGCCGGGCTGATTACCGAGAATGGACCGAACGTCTCGATAAACGAAAACTCTTCCGATTCGCATTATGAACCGACGGCTGAACGGTCGCGCAAAATCCAGAATGGCGATTTTCTGCTGATCGACATCTGGGCGCGCAAGAACCGTCCTAATACCTGCTGGTATGACATTACCTGGACTGGCGTTGTGGGACGCGAGCCTTCTGAGCGCGAGCAGCAGGTGTTTGCTGCGGTGAGGAATGCACGTGATGCGGCCATCAGCGTTGTGAAAGATGCATTTGCGAAAAAGAAGCCGATTGCCGGCTGGCAGGCCGATGATGCGGCCCGCGCACTGATCGTAGATGCAGGATTTGCTCCTTTCTTTACCCACCGGACTGGGCACAATATCGCCACAGAGTTGCACGGAAACGGCGCCCATCTCGACAACCTTGAGACGCACGACGAGCGGCGCATCCTTCCGTTTACCTGTTTTTCTGTAGAGCCGGGAATTTATCTGCCGGAATTCGGTATTCGCAGCGAAGTCAATATGATGACCACGCGCGATAAGGCAGAAGTGACGGGACGGATACAACAGGAGCTGGTACGCATCTAGAATTGCGCGCATCCTAACCAATAGGTGCGGCAGGGTTCATACATTGTCTGGTTTGTAGGTGCGGTTGTCTGGTGGGTCGATGCGGCCCTTCAGGTCTATTCGGGCACGCGGGGACATGCGCTGCTCGCGATCCTGATTTCACTCTTATTTCTTGCTGCGGGAATTTACTTTCGCAGGCAGGCTTTGCGCAAATAGGGCGAGCAGGTTTTTTGGCCATCCTTTCGTCGAAACTCGACGAAGGGATGGCCACTCAAGTTTGTTAAAGAGCAGACGCCGTCAAAGTATTGGCATCCGCGTGTTTGTTCTCTACTGCTGTAATACAGTCTTCCAGAATGTCGAGAGCAATGGCAGCCTCATGCTCATTCACAATGAGCGGAGGAGCTAGGCGTATTGAAGTCTCTCCGCAGCCGAGGATGAGCAGACCGCGCTCAAAGGCCAGCTCGACGATGCCGTCACGCAGATGACCGGCAATTTCGCGTGTAGCTTGGTCTTTTACGATTTCAATGCCGATCATCAGGCCGCGTCCGCGCACATCGCCTACAATCGTGTGCTTTGACGGCCACTGGCGCAGGCGCGAGAGCATCTGGCCGCCGATCTTCGCAGCGTTGGTGATGCCTTCGCGTTCGAGGATGTCCATGGTGGCCAGCGCCGCGGCGATGGAAACGGGGTTCCCGCCGAAGGTGGAAGCGTGGGAGCCAGGCGTCCAGTCCATGATTTCAGCGCGCGTCATGCATATGCCGAGTGGCATTCCTGATGCGATGCCTTTGGCCATGCAGACGATATCGGGCTCAACGCCAGTGTGCTCGATGGCCCACCATTTGCCGGTGCGGCCGGCACCGGACTGCACTTCATCGGCGACCAGCAGGATGCCGTACTTGTCGCAGATACGGCGCAGTTCCTGCATGAAAATTGTGGGAGCAACAACATATCCGCCCTCGCCCTGGATCGGCTCAACGAAGATGGCGGCAACCTCTTCCGGCGCGAGCGTGGTCTTGAAGAGCTTTTCTTCGATATAGCGTGCGCAGCCCAGTGCGAATTTCTCCTCGTCCTGCGGGCCTCCGCTACAGCCGCGATAGGCATATGGATAGCGCACGTGCGTCACGCCGGGAACGAGCGGGGAGAAGCGTCTGCGTTGCTGCGGCTTCGATGCGGTGAGCGAGAGTGCGCCCATCGTGCGTCCGTGGAATGCTCCGAAGAAGGCGATCACATGTTGGCGCTGCGTGTGGTAGCGCGCAATTTTTAAGGCGCACTCAACGGCCTCCGCTCCGGAATTGCCGTAATAAAATTTGTGCGGCCCAGGCATGGGAGCGACACCAGACAGGCGCTCGGCGAAGGTCACGAGCGATTCATAATAGAAATCCGTGCCGGAGATGTGGATCAGTTCGGCCGCCTGCTTCTGGATAGCGGCGACGACTTCCGGATGGCAATGTCCTGTGGATGTGACGGCGATGCCGGCCGCGAAATCAAGAAATTCATTGCCGTCCACGTCTTCGATGCGCAGGCCCTTGCCGTTCTTTGCAACCAGAGGATAGGAGCGCGTGTAGCTGGGCGAGATCAGGCGGTCATCGTCTGCAACAATGCGTTTTGCATTGGGGCCGGGAAGCGGACCGTTCAGTTTCGGGCCAAATTTCTTCAGAATTTCAGTTGATCGCATGTTTTTCTCCTTAATTGCAGGTCCCCGGAGTTTACCCAGAGTGGCCAAAATCATCCGGTCGGGATGACAAAATGTGGAACCGCCGCAATTTGCAGTGGTAGCTGACGGGAGAAGTCTCTCTTCCGGACATTGACACTCTGGAGCGAAACATTGGCGCGGGTTTGAGCCGTGTTCGCAGTCGAGCGTCACGGGCAGCGGTGACTAGTCGCTGCCGAAGAGACTAGGTCGCGTGCGTGTCGGGAGGACGCGAAGATGCTTGCGGGGAGCGATAGCGCGCGCAAAAGCCCTGCTCCAGCTATGACGGCTGGATGCGGCGCTTGAGATGTGTCCTTTGCAACGCATTTTGTCCCTAGATGAGGAGAGGATAGCATGAAGTCATGTCAGGCGAAAGATGACGATGAGATAAAGAATGCGTTAGATAAGTAATTTTATGATTGAAATTTCGTCTGAAGGGCGTAACGCTTTCTCAGCTCATTGTCATGTTCAGGTCGCCGACCAAGAGTGTTATTACACTGCGAGGGTTACAAATGGATCCTGCACAACAGCAAGTCTCAGCCGTCCAGAAGTATCAGATAGGTTTGGCAAAATTATCAAAAAAAATCGATCTGTTAGTCGCTTCATGCACGGGCGGACTTGTACCTTTCGAAAACAACGAACCCGCCTTTAATCCCGAGATAGGATTGCGCAGAAATGAGCAACTTCATTTCGATAAGAAGGGAGGAGAATAATCGGGATATGCGGTATGTTTTTTGCGTTATGGCGGTTATAGGGGCGGCAGCTTATCTTGCCGCCCAAGCGAACCACCTTTCTAAGCCAATCACGCCAGAAGAAGTGCCAGTAGCTACTCTTGAGTTTAACTCGCCAGAACAAACTCCTCTTGGCCGCCAGGGCACTGTAATGTCTGCAGAACAGACTTGTGCTGAGGACGGAACATTGTTTGTTGAAATTGCAGACTCACTGGAAGATCTGAATCTGGTATTGCATGCTTTGAAAGGTCCGACAGAGGATACGCGGTTTTTACTGAGAGATATTCAGGGGTATGAAAATGTTTCCCCTCCGCTTCGTTATTTTGTAAACGACCACAATGTTGCAGTACTTGTTGAAGCTGAACTTAAAAAGAATCTTCTGCAAGAGAATGCGAAGAGTGCGTCTAAAAGAGCGAGTCTGGTTTTAATTTTTGACCGGAAGGGCACATTCCAGCGTACAATCCTAGTCCCAAATGACATTGACGCGAAGGCAGTCGGCCTATATAGCTCGGGCGATATTCTAATCGTAGCTTTGGATAGGTCAACCAAGG
>DATAQW010000241.1:0-25824 GCA_036264445.1 Pseudacidobacterium sp. | reverse complement strand
CAACGTTGCTCTGGAATCGATGGGCATCAAGACCTTCGGTTTCGCGGGCGGGCGTGAGGACGTTTGGGAGCCGGATCAGGATGTCAACTGGGGATCTGAATCTGTTTGGCTGGGTACTGACAAACGGTATTCCGGCGAACGCGATCTCGCAAATCCTTACGGCGCGACTACCATGGGCCTGATCTACGTCAACCCGGAAGGTCCGGAACGTAATCCGGATCCGATCGCAGCCGCGAAAGATATCCGCGAAACCTTCAGGCGGATGGCGATGAACGACGAAGAAACCGTGGCGTTGATTGCAGGCGGCCACACCTTCGGCAAGACCCACGGCGCGTGCCCTATCTCCCATGTAGCGCTTGAGCCGGAAGGGGCTGGCATCGAGGAACAGGGCCTGGGCTGGAAGAACAACTTCGGCACGGGAAAAGGCGCCGATACGTTCACCAGTGGCCTCGAAGTTACATGGACCACCACACCGACAAAGTGGAGCAACGATTACTTCAAGCACCTCTTTGAATATGAATGGGAACTGACCGCGAGCCCGGCTGGGGCGCACCAGTGGAAGCCGAAAGGCGACACTGGTGCCGATACGGTGCCGGATGCACACAATCTGTCAAAGCGTCACGCGCCCGCCATGCTGACCACAGACCTCTCCTTGCGATTGGATCCCGCTTATGAAAAGATCTCGAGACGCTTCTATGAGAATCCGGACGAGCTTGCGGATGCGTTTGCCCGTGCATGGTTCAAGCTAACGCACCGCGACATGGGCCCGCGAGCACGCTATCTCGGCCCGGAAGTTCCGGCCGAAGAACTCATTTGGCAAGACCCCGTCCCTGCGGTCGATCATAAGCTGATTGATGCGCAGGACATTGCCGCCCTCAAAGCTAAAATCCTGGCGTCGGGCCTGTCAGTCTCGCAACTTGTTTCCACCGCCTGGGCGTCAGCGTCCACCTTCCGTGGCTCTGACAAGCGTGGCGGCGCGAACGGGGCGCGTATCCGTCTCGCTCCGCAAAAGGACTGGGAAGTCAACCAGCCTGAACAATTGCAGAAAGTGCTGAAGACTCTCGAAGGTATCCAGAGTGAGTTCAACAGCACGCAGTCTGATGGCAAGAAAGTCTCGCTCGCTGATCTCATCGTTCTGGCCGGTTGCGCAGGCGTTGAGCAGGCTGCAAAGAACGCCGGCCACAATGTGACCGTTCCCTTTTCTCCGGGACGCTCGGACGCCTCACAAAAACAGACTGATGTGGAATCCTTCGAAGTGCTCGAACCGATCGCGGACGGTTTCCGTGGCTATCTCAAAAGCCAGAACGGCATTCCGGCCGAAGTGTTCCTGATTGATAAGGCGCAATTGCTGACGCTGACCGCGCCTGAGCTAACGGCTCTTGTGGGTGGCATGCGTGTGCTGAGTACCAACGTCGGTCAGACCAAGCATGGCGTCTTTACCAAGCAGCCGGAAGCGCTGAGCAACGACTTCTTTATCAACCTGCTCGACATGGACACCGAGTGGAAGGCGACATCCGAAGCCCAGGACGTGTTTGAAGGGCGCGACCGCAAAACAGGGAAACTCAAATGGACAGGCACGCGTGCCGATCTCGTCTTTGGTTCAAATTCCCAGCTCAGGGCTTTGGCCGAGGTCTACGGAAGTTCGGACGCTCAGGAGAAGTTTGTTCATGATTTTGTAGCAGTCTGGAACAAGGTGATGAACCTTGATCGTTTCGACCTTGCATGATTTCGGAAGGCCTTAGGGTCTACCCTCTCAACCTCGACCTAACACTGGATTATCCCGGACTAGGTCGAGGTTTGTGCAGTTCCTGCCTTGGGTTGGCAATCCCTTTCGGACATAGAGACGTCATTTATCTCTACCGAAGATCCGACTGCTCATCCATGAGTGCCTAGGCGATCGCGCGCTCATTGAGATCCACTACTAAGCGCCAAAAGAAATTGCAGGGGCTATAACCTATTCATGAGGACCTAATCCGGTGTGTAGACCCCCGTCGACAGTAATCTTCTGTGGTGACGGGCGATTCACAGTCGAGACGTTTCTTCTGAGATAACTGAAAAAGAATTGTGGAAACTGTTCCTGTTCAATACATTGTTCAGGACCTTGAACACCAGATCTGCTCAAGCCCTTGAGCAAGCTGGAATCCCAAGATCGCAATGGAATGCCGTTAATATGACGGGAGATCCCGCCGCTCAAGCAAGGTTGGCTTCTCAACTTCAACGCAATGGTCTTACGAGCCAAGGCATACCGACAGTAACCCCAGGGCCATAAATATGAACTCAAAAAAAATGCTGTATACAATTCCTGTTCCTTCGACAAGTTTCTCCACCGAAACCCACTTTGACGGCCAGGGCGTTACACCTACGATACGTTTTGGCTATGACAAGGACGGAGCCAAATATCTAGGTGGAATTAAGTTCAACAAAGTGTCTGCGGTGCGCACCAGAGTGGAACGCTGCTGTACAGCCTGGCACATAGAGAGCGCCTATGACACATTGATTGAAATCGAGGGTTCGCTATGGGTTGAGGAAATTCGAGCAGATACAGCTGAGCAATGGCGGAATAAATGGGAGGTGCACCACTATATGATTTACCTCGACAGCGCGGGCTGTTTTGAGGTTATTGCCGAATCTTGGGCTATATTAGAGAGTCGCTATTGAAGAGCCTGTAATCTATCTATCGTTACGATGCAGACGGAATCCAGTTGTTCCACAATAAGTGGATCGGTGCATGCACAATTAAGCGCATCCCGTTCTACCGGCAAAGAACGAGACACCGAATCCGGCAACGACTACTTCCGAGCTATGTTGAGACCGGGACAAAGTGTACTTCGCAGATCGCTCACAAACTGTTGCACTACGCCGCAACAGATGTTCCGAACCAAGTGGTCATAGCGCGCGCAAGTCCCTGCTGGGTCGAGTCCCCCACCCAGGCCACGTATCCGTCGGGTCTGACAAGTACAGCCGCAGGAGGAGTGATTGCCCCAAGCACCGGAAGCTCCCACGTGCCGGCGTACTCGGCGTCGACCAGCTGAACGCGGTCTGCCCATGGAGTGATGCCGAAGCTTCGGGGCTCAGCGAAGTTGATCAGCACCGGCCTGGCGCTGTGCAGCAGCGCAAAGACCCGGAGTGGACCCTCGGTGGTAATCAGGTCGAGATCGGGCATGCGGCGTCCGAGCAGCGGATGACCCTCACCTAGGTCGTAATGAATATCCAGACCCGACATCATCGCGGCGAATCGTCGGCGCGGCTCGTCCATGCCGAGAAGCTCGGCAATCGTGTCGCGCAGTGCCTTTGTCCGTTCGTCTTCGCGGCGAAGAACGATCGACGCCATCGTGTTGCGCAAGACGCGAGCGCCGATCGGGTGGCGCTCGGCGTGGTAGGTGCCGAGGAGGCTTTCCGGCGACGCGCCTTTGACCACCTGCGCCAGCTTCCACCCCAGGTTCACCGCATCCTGCACGCCGGTCTGGAGACCCTGGCCACCGTCGGGGGGATGCACATGCGCAGCGTCGCCAGCGATCAGCACGCGTCGCTTGCGATAGGAAGCCGCCTGCCGCGTAGCATCGGTGAACCGGGAAATCGAGGTAGGAGAGTGGATCCCGTAATCGGTCCCGTAGACCGTGATGAGCGCCGCGCTGAGATCGCTGAGGGTGGGTTCGGTGGTCTGTCCGACGTGCTGTTCAGTCACGAGGACGCCGACCGGTCCCTGATCCGCGTAGACTATCTCGCCGTTGCGGATCTCGTATTCCACCGGGGCGAGGGCATGGGTGCCGAGGGCGGCGCGGCGGATGCCCCATTCCGGCGGCGTCTCGGCGAGCTCGGCCTCGGCGATCAGGTTGCTGGTGGTGGGATCCGATCCCGGGAACGCGATGCCGGCGGTCTTGCGAACCAGGCTGCGTCCGCCGTCGCAGCCGACGAGATATTGCGTCCGCAACGAGCAGCCGTCGCTCAGTTCGACATCCACGCCCGTGTCGTCCTGCACGAAACCTGTCACTTCGATGCCGCGATAGATCGGCACTTTGAGCTCGTCGATCCAGCCCGCGAGGATCCGCTCGATGTGCTTCTGCCGCAGCCCGAGACTGTAATTGTGCCGAGTAGGAAAGTCGCTGATGTCCAACCGGACCCCGGCAAACGCGGTGACCTGCACCTTCTGCCCTTCGGCGAGGAACCGATCGGCAATGCCGCGCTGATCGAAAATCTCAAGGGTGCGCGAGTGGAGGCCGCCCGCGCGTGAGCCGACGACATCCTGACTCGTGCGCCGCTCGACGATGGCAACATCAACACCTGCCAACGCCAGCTCGGCCGCCAGCACCATGCCTGTCGGCCCTCCTCCTGCTATCACTACTGCATGCTTCACCATCGTGTGTCTCATCTCCGTAGTTTTTTTGCTTCAAGCGACGATGATGAGACATGTATTGGGTCTTGCCACAAGCCCCCGTGCGCGGGATATCCTAAAGATGGGGAGATGAAACTACTCCTCTTTCGCTCGTCCCGCAGTGGACGACCTTTTTTTGCGTATCAGCAAAGTGGCGTTCTTACCAAAGCCGAGGCGTCTTGCTGGCAAATCTTTGCAAGTTGAACAAAGGACGCACATCAAAGCGACAGGAAATAAAACCTCTATTTCGACTCGTGAGCAGAAATCGAACGTAGATCTGTCCAGTATGCAGGCATTTATGCCACGTTCAATCCCGGCAATTTCAACGACGTCTGGCCCTTCGATCAGGGCCCAATGTTCATCATCCCAAATCTGGCCGTAGGCGGAGACTGGCCCGGAAACCCCGACTCAAGCACCAGATTTCCATCGTCAATGCTGGTCGACTATGTCCGCATCTACACCAACTGATTTTCTTAGTGTGCATCTGCTATCAGATGTGCCGACCTTCGCCACCATTTCCACAAAATAATCAATGCAATAAAAACAAGAGCCAGAGTCAGTCCAGTCCAGATGCCGAAGATCCCCCGGTTACGAATAAAACACAGAAAATATCCAAGTGGCAGACCGAATATCCAATATCCGGCAAAGTTGGCCAGCATAGGAATGCGCGTTTCGCCCAGGCCGCGTAGCGCGCCTGTTGCAATGGTCTGAATACCATCGAAGATCTGAAACGCAGCCGCAAGCGCGAGCAACGGCACTCCCATATCAACCACGTACTTTTGGTTTGTATAAACCAAAAGAATCGCGTGTGGAGCAGTTAGAAAAAGCAGCGCAGCGCAGGCCATGAAACCCACACCAACTGCCAGCGCAAGCCAGCCAGCGCGCCGGGCGCGAGGACCGTCTCCAGCGCCAATGGCATGACCAACAGATACGGCTGCTGCCGCTGAAGTCCCCAGCGGGACCATGTAGGTAAAAGCAGCACAGTTCAGCGCAATCTGATGCGCAGCCAAAGCCACGGGAGCCAGACGCCCAGCCATCACTGTTGCGGCACCAAAAGCGCCGACCTCCATCACGATCTGCCCCGCAGCAGGTACACCCAGGTTGAGCAGAGCGCGAACACGGCTGAAGACCACTCCTGGCCAATGCGCAAAAAGCCGATGACCTCGTTCAGCTTCATTCCTCCACGCTGCAAAAATCAGAACCGCAGCCATATAGACACGCGCCATACAAGTAGAAAGTGCTGAACCACGCACTCCCATGGCAGGAAAACCGAGATGTCCATAAATCAGGGCCCAATTCCCTGCCCAGTTGATGAGATTTGCTGAGATCAGCGCGAATGTCACCGGAGCGACACGCTTCACTCCCTGCAGATAACGCCGAAACGCAGCATAAAGCAGCAGCGGCAGAGTACCCCAGTTAAGAACGCGCAGATAATCCGAGGTCTGCTGGCTGACTGCCTGATTCACCCCGATATAAGGCAATGCCAGGGGCGCTGCCCAGAGCAGCAGCATCAGGACCGGAGTAAACCCGGCGGCGATGTAAACGCCCTGCGAGAGCCAGCGATGACACTCGTCAAAATCGCCGCGCCCATGTGCCTGAGAAACAAGCGTATCCAGCCCAAGCAATATGCCGATTCCAAAAAGAGCAGGAGCATAATAAATTGCATTCCCCATGCCTACTGCTCCGATTGCCTCCGCGCTCAAACGACCTACCATGATCGTGTCGACAATAGACATGGACATCCATCCAATCTCAGACAGAATCACGGGGATAGCGAGTGCGAGCAGAGAGCGCAGTTCTCTTTTCAATCCGGTCTCTGCCGATTGGACTTGCATGGTACAACTCTAACGAATGCTGTTGTGGATCAGTATTTTCCGCAGCGCGGAATGAACTCGCACGCTGATCTGGTAGTCAGCTGCAACGCACTGAAACGGCAACTTGTGAGTGGGTCGTTCATCGCTCAAATGTGTTAAGTTTATGAATGAACCACACCTCCGGAGAGATGGCCGAGTGGCTGAAGGCGCACGCTTGGAAAGCGTGTTTAGGGGAAACTCTAACGTGGGTTCGAATCCCACTCTCTCCGCCAGAACGATAATTATTTACTTTTTGGCTTCCAGCAACGAGCAAACTCTTCATGGGTATGATTGATTCCCATAACGCTGAAACAGCGCGTTTGCTTCGAGTAGATCACTTGTTGAATTCCACCGTGTATTGAGTTCACATTGTTATAGTGCCCAGTGCCTGTCCCACGGTATTCCCTGCTCATTCTGATATAGCTGTGCCATTCTGGATTCCCTGTTGTGTGAAAGCCCGACGCCTCGAGTAGCCCATCCTTTGGCTCCCAGCCGATTTCCACTGTGCTGCCAGTAGGCTCGTGCGTTCCATCGTCTTTGATGCGGTAAGCCACGTACTGACCGGCCAGAAAGCTGTACTCTTTGGTCAGCGCCCGCAGTTCAGACCACTTCCGGAATCGCGCGCCAATCAACCACAGCGCTATCCCGCCCGATATTGTGCCTAATACAAATCCGACTGCAAGATTCAGCCAATGGATGGTCATTGCACACTCCTCCGCTGTTTGACGAAGCTTTTCGTAGGAAGTACGCTTATTTGGCCGTTCCGGTTCCCGTTTCGTTCAAAATTTAGGGCTAGCTTAGCGATTCAGGTTCATTTACAGGCAGCACCCCTGGACGAGGCGCTTGTGACTTTGCCAGCCGCGTGGCGATTTCGTCGAGCTGGGGCCTAAGCTTCTCGGGCGCCACGGTGATCGCTCTCTTTATTTCGGTGATGGCTTTATCGATGTCGCCTGCTGCAAGAGCACTTCGTGCTTGCTCGGTATGTGCTATCCAGCTATTGGTGTCTTTCTTAATTTTCCTGCGAATGACATCCGATACTTCATCGCCGGGAAGCCTGCTGTGCACATCTGGAATGTGTTGCGGCTTATCCATGACAGACATTTCTTCTTGGCGTCCGATAGCAGTGAGAGAAATAGCTTTTCTGATTTCCTTTTCCCAAAGGTCTTCCGTGAATGTGTCCGAATGTTTCTTCGTCTCCGCGATTTCAGCGTTTACTTTTTGAACATAAGGATTCTCCAGGTCTAAGTGACCGAGAGGTGTCAACTGCTCCTGTGCCGGACTCTTTCTGGAGCGGTATCGCCAGATTGCGCCCCCCATATACAAGAACCCGCAAAGCATCCCCGCCAATGCCCCCGGCAACAGTGAATTGTTTTCCGTGGGACTTGCCAGCTGCGCCAGTGCAAACGGGCTTCGTAAGAGTTGCCCGGGAACGGGACTCACAAACGGAGGTGAAGAACCAGCATGCCCGGGAACAGCCACAGGCCCAGTTAGCTCTTGCTCTGCTGTTTCGCGGCGTTTTTCTGCTTCAATCGCCTGTGTCAATCGCGACTGTTCCAGACTCAGCCGTTCCCTTTCGTTAGCGTCCATAGCAGGCTTCAGTGGGCTTTTGGGTTGTTCCGTCCGATTGCTTACGGGTGGCGGCATGGAAGCCAGTTCCTGCTGAATCTCAGCAATATGTTCCTGCTCATTCTCGACGTCAGGATATTCATCCGTGTAACGTGTGCGCAGCTCTTCGAGCTTTTTTTGCGCTGCGGTAAGCTGTAACTCCAGTGCGCGCCTTGGTCCGGTATCTATATTCGCTGGCCGCGCAGGCACATCGGCCGCCTGTGACGGATTTGCTCGCGGAGATGCGTCCACAGCAGCCAACTTCTGGTTCACAGCGGCTAATTGTGCTTCTAACTCATGGAGCGCGTCAGTTCCCCGACGCATAGGCTGTCTGTTGCGGTGCGGCGGCTCGGCTGCAGAAGCCGCACGTGCAGTTTGTGGAACAGATGTGTCAGGTGCAACAACGCGCGAAGGCTTCCATGCCACCAACACGTTCGCCACGGCATTTGCAGCTGCCGCTGAAAGCTCTTTGTCGTCATCCTGATAACTTACAAGTAGTGAATTGGCTGAAGGCTGCGTCAGTTCAAGATGAGAGCGAAAATTCGCAGCATTGTCTTTTGTCCCGGCCTGCTTCGCCAACCCCTTTATCGTTTCATCGCTCAGGATCGACTGCGCAAGCATCACTGCAGGTTCTCTCGTATATATGATTACCGGATTAGACTGCCGCGCTGTGTCCTCATCAAACGACAACACCGCCGTTGCAGGCAATGCGCCGCGACGCGACCAGAGGTAAAATCCGCTCCCAGCAACAACTGCAATACCCGCGGCGAGAAGCATCTGCCGCTTCGGCATAGCAAGAAGGCGCAGGAGAATATTCTTCCCGTGCATAGCTCCCTCGATACAGGTCGAAGGTAAAAGGCAGGTTTCAATCTATCGAAGTGCAGCATTCGCCGGAGTGACTTCCGTAGTCCGGTTCGGAGTCCACCACAGCGTAAAAACAGCGATCGCCCGGTCGTTTGTTGGCGTGCCTGCGACCTTATAGTGGCGAACTTCCATTTCTTGCGAAAAACCCAACGGCATGCGCAAATGCAGGCTTCCTTCTACAAACGTGCCGTGGTACGACCGCTTTGTAACGGGGTCGACGCCCTGAATCCCATTCAGGCTTGCTCGTATATCAGCAACATGATGAAAGGCATGGCGAACACCCGCCGCCCCTGTATTCAAAAATACCGTATGCTGAAAGATGCCGTCACTCAAGTCGCGGCCTCCTGAGAGATACAGGTCAGTTGAAGGCGCGAAACGCGTATACAGAGCTGCCGTGCCTGTAAACTGCACACGTTTTCCGCACGATGCGCTCGCTCCATTCAGTCCGCCTGAGATATTCGCGCTGGTACGCGTTCCCCATGCATCAATCCAGCGCAACCCAGCTCCGCCAAGGCTGCAATTCAGCGGTCCAGTCTGATGTCCTCCGTTACCGTATATGCCCACGCCCATTGTCGGAGTCAGCGCATGCACATACTCTACGCGCGCGCGCGCCGTTTGAACGAAAAAATTGTCAGCATTGTATTGTGTATAGGTGTGAGTTCCGCTGAAGTCCCAAAAGGATCGTCTTGAATTCTCGAAGCGCACCTTTGCACCGTTTTCACCGGTCGTGATTCGTCCGGAATGCAACCCATATACGACTGTTTCAGCCGCAGGTACGCCTGCGTCGCCTACCTGGCGAAAGTCGAGTGGTGCAACAATCCGGGCAGCATCTGTGCCGTAGGTATTCGTCGCAGTGCCTTGCCAGCTCCATCGTGGATTGATTTCGCCCGTTGCGCGCACCGCCGCCCGGTTCAGGCCGACAAGGTAGCTTTCGCCGCCTACCTTGAGAGCAGCCAGGCCGCCTCCGTCTTCTGCCATAAACCGCCAGCTGCGTCGCTGGATGATTCCTGCTGCTACACCCAATCCGCCATATGCTTTGCCCGGCCCGGCATTGGGAAAGCTGAACCCGCTGAATGCCCCGGTTGTAAACCTGAAAGTAGAAGGCGCATATTTGGGTAGATTCACAGTCGCATCATCTCCGGGTTGCAGCCCCGTGACAATCGCAGCGGTGTTCCATCGCTCCACAGTGCGAATGTTCGCCCAACAGGGAAAATCTGGCCTTCCCTGCTCCAGGGCAGCAGAAAGCGAGTCGCCGCAACTGCTTAACGGTTCAGTGCTGGTTGTACGCGGATTTTCACGCTCAGCTCTGTGGATCGCGTAATTGCGGCTGTCTCCGCCGGTATCGTCGGATGTGTAATTCGCCTGTGACTGCGCCTGCTGTGCAGCGGCGTATGTCACAACTCCAACATTAAAGACCATGGACCATAAAAAAAGGCTCATTTTCGGCATCTTCATGGCACCACCACTGTGTCTCCAGGCGCAAGCTCCACGTTTTGTTGCGGGGCTTGGCCCTTCAAAACTTTCGCGTAATTTACATTGACCCGCGCACTGTTGCCGGCGCGCAGAACATACACTTGCTTCTGCTTTGCAAAATCTGTCAGGCCACCCGCTCGCGCCACCAGCTGCACTACGTTCATTGCATCCATCAGCGGATACGCGCCGGGGCGTTGTACCTCACCCGTGATATATACCGTGCGGCTATGGATCTCCTGTACCGTAACTGTCACTCGCGGCTTATGGACAAACTTAACCAGCCGCTCCGTGAGCATCTCTTGTGCTGCTTCTGGAGTAAGTCCGGCAACATCAACCTCAGTAACAAGAGGCATGGAAACCATGCCATCCGGCCTCACGACTGCTGTCTCTGTAAGTTGCGGCTCCTGCCATACGGTGATGTGCAGCACATCACCCACACCGATCTTGTAAGTCTCAGGCACAACGGGAGACGTTTTTGTATCGCCATTGCTTGCACCGTCCGCAGCAACTTGAGATGATTGGGCAAAGCAACGGTGTCCTGCCATCATAACCAGCAGCATGAGAAGGCCATGTATACCGCGCAGCATCAGGCGCTTCATGTAACATGTTGTAAGCCCGATTGTTTAATTTGAGGCCAGGGTGTTACTACAAAGCAGAAATCAGGCGGGAATTCGTTATATCTTGCTTTATACTTCTAATTACTAAAGTTAATAACTCAGCATTATTTCTCCCGCTCTATTCTCCTCAGCAGCTTATCGGTAATACGATTCCCGGATAATCATCGAAAACCTACGGAAAAGACCACCCTGAGACCGCGGGGCTTGGTCCCTGCCATGCAACGAACCTGTGCTGTCTGCTCAGAAAACGGGAAATAAACAATTTCTATCGTCAAAATTACTTTTTCTGATAACAGAGATTTCTTTATACTGCCCGCGTTACCCTATTGTGAGAGAAAAACATCCGAGCCAGGTCGAGCTTTCCCGTCTGTCCCAGCGGGCAGAGCCACGGTGGGCTTCGTTGAACCCATCCAGAGGAGATGCATGTCTAACGAACTTCGTAATTTCCTGTCGCTCTCATATGCAGAGCTGGAAGAAAAAAATCTTAAAGCCAAAGAACAACGCAAGGGCCGCGTCGCTCCCGACAAGATTCAGGAAGAACGCATTAAATACCTGACCGATACAAAGGAAATCAAAGCCGTCACCGTACTGTTCAGCGACCTCGAAGGCCGCCTGCACATGCTCGACTACGATAAAAAATTCCTTATCAAGAGCTATGACAACCTCACCTTTGACGGCTCGTCCATCCGCGGCTTTACCGCGCAGCGCGAAAGCGACCTGCGGCTCGGCATCGATTGGGGCTCTTTCTACTGGGGCCCGGCAGACGTCTTTGGCCCAGGCAAAGTGCTTGTCTTTGGCGATGTAATCGACAAAAGCGGCACGCCCTACTCCGCCGACGTGCGCGGCCTGCTGAAGACCTATGCCGAAGACCTGCATAAGAAGCACGGCTACACGCTCAATGCCGCCAACGAAATCGAAGGCTTCATCTTTGCCGGAACTGATGCGGAGCGCCGTTTTTTCGAGACAGGCCGATTCGAATATGTAAACACCGGCGGCTACTACCACTCGCTGCCCGGCGACCCTCTGCGCACCTTCATCGACACCACTGCTGAAGTGCTGCGCGCCATGGGTTTCGAGAATGAGAAGGACCACCCCGAGGTCGCGCCTTCGCAGTTTGAAATCAATTACGGATACGGTGAAGTCGTTGGTGCTGCCGACCAGATCCAGCTCTACAAACTGATCTGTCGTCAGGTTGCAACAAAGCTGGGTATGACGGCGTCGTTTCTTCCGAAACCAGTTGTCGGAGTGAACGGCAGCGGAATGCACACCAACGTCTCCATCAGCAAGGGCGGCAAAAACCTTTTCTGGGATCCCAAAGGCGAAGAAAAGCTCTCGAACCATGGATGGGACTTTGTGGATCGCATCCTGACCCACGGCAACGATCTCTGTCTACTTCTGAATTCAAGCGTCAACTCGTACCGTCGTCTCGATCCGCATTTCGAAGCGCCAAATCAGTTGAAGGCTTCAGCAGTAGACCGCGGCTCGATGATCCGCATTCCCATCGGCAACGAGAAGAGCATGCGCGTTGAAGTACGTTCGGTCGCACCAGATGCGAACCCGTACCTGGTACTTCACTCCATCTTCAAGACAGGTCTCGACGGCGACACCGCAAAGATCGAGAACCTGCGTCAGGCGCAGCGCTATCTGCCGGACAACATCTATACGGCCATCGACAACTTCCGCAACGCCACATGGACAACAAAGCTGCTGGGTGAAGATGTAAAGGCGCGCTACGCCGATCTGAAACAGGCTTCAGCCGACCGCTGCCCGCGCCTGCTTGGAACCTTCGTGAAGGCTCAAGAAGTGCAGTTCCACCATGAGGTCTACAACCAGTTCCTCTGGAACCAGTTCTAAAAACAAATAAAAATAATCTGCGTTGTTGCTTATCCGCCCCGGTCTATGCCGGGGCGATTTTCTCTTAGCATTTCGCGCCAGTCATATCAAAATCCACGTAGATGATAATAAAGACATATCGCGCATGAACCCGGCTAAATTGGCTTTCTGCTTTTTGCTCCTGATCGCTCCTGCTGCCCACGCCGTCGAATTGAGAATTTCAGCTCAGGCACTAGAGCACACTCTGAAAACGCAGCTTTTCAGCGGACCCGACGGGCGCTACTACATAAAAGGCGACACGAATTCGCCGTGCTATGTCTATGCCGATTCACCAAAAGTCTCGTTCTCCAGCGACAGGATTTTTGTCCACGTGCACACCAGCGCGAAGCTCGGCACTCATATTGGCGGCGCTTGTATCGGCATCGGCCTTTCGCCGGATGCTGATGTTTCCCTGCTTCCGGACGCTGAAGGAGAAACCATCGGCTTTCGTGGTGCCCGTATTGAGCATCTGAGCGAATCGCGCGAACTAAACTTCGTGCTGATGCCGTTTCTCAGTCACAAGGTGCCATCAAGCATGAAAGTAAACGCCGCAACGCTGCTCCGGCAGGTGCTCGCGCAATCATTGACAAGCACCGGATACAATCTGAAACTCGATCGCCTGAAAATCCATTCTATGCAGATCGAGGACAACGCTCTCGTTGTAGATGTTGACGACGATTTAAGCGTGAATTAGACACCTGGATGCACACATCTAAAAGGAGATGCCTGATTTTTTAATCTCAGACTTTTTGCGTTCACTCTGTCCGTAACGCCTGTACAGGATCAAGCCTCGAAGCGCGCCATGCAGGCAAAGCGCACGCTACCGCCGCAACCAGCAAAATCGTCACAACCACAGATACAAATATGCCAGCATCCAGCGGGCTCGTCCCATACAGCATCGATTGGATCACTCGCGTCAGACCGGCGCTTGCCGCCAGTCCTAAAACTAGCCCAACCAGCGCAGGACGCAGTCCATCCATCAACATCAACCTCATCACCTGCTCGCGCCGTGCTCCGAAAGCAATGCGTATGCCAATCTCTGTCGTGCGTTGCGCCACAAGATACGAAAGCACTCCATAAAGACCGACAGCCGCCAGTATCAACGACAATCCGGCAAATGCCAGCACAAGCGTTGCAGTAAAACTTGAATCACTTACGTCTTCGCCAACGATCTGCTCCATCGTAAAAACATGCGTAACCGGAAGGTCAGGATCGAGTAGAGCCATAACCTTCTGTATCGGCAGCGCCACAGCAGATGCATCGCTTCGCGATCGGACGACAAGCGTCGTATAACCGCTGTTCCCGGTAACTCCAAGTGAAGACAAAATTGGAAAATACATCATAGGGAGCGCTTTTTCCTTCAGCGAATAAAGCGTGTCGCCCACGATGCCGATGACCTCATGGTTTTCCGGGGCACTCCCCCAGTCCATGCGGATGTGCTTTCCAAGCGGGTCCTCGTTGGGAAAAAATTCGCGCGCAAATGCCTGGTTAATGATGACAAACCTGCCGTTGTCGAGCCGCTCGTCTTCCGTAAAGAACCTGCCCCGTATCAGCGGAATCTGGATCGCAGAGAAATAGTCAGGGTCCGCAGTACGAAAGAGCGCAGTGATGAACTGCCCGGGCGGTAGCGGCGGGTGCTCTGGAATCGTGAAAGAATTGTCGCCCCAATAACCGCCTCCCGGAACTTCATTTGTCAGTCCAGCCGCGGCTGCCCCCGGCAGATGACGCACACGCTCCAGCAGTTTTGTATGGAAGGCAATAACCTGTTCCGGCTTTGCATACGTCTCACTTTTCAAAACGTAGCGTATCGTCAGGACATTCTTTATCGCGCAGCCAAGATCAGTGCTTCGCATATGCAGGAAGCTCTTGAACAATAACCCGGCGCCTATAAGCAGAACGACAGTAAGCGCAACCTCAACAGTCAGCAGGATTTTGCGCAACGGTGCCCGCGCCGCACGGCCGCCTGCCGCACGCGAAGATTCCTGCAGCGTGAACAATATGCTTTCTCCCATGGCCGAGAAAGCTGGAACAAGTCCTGCAAGAACTCCGCAAAGAACAATCATGCCAACAGCAAATAAAACAACCGCACCATCCAGCCGGACTGCATCAGCACGCGGCATCCCATGCCAGTGCGTCACCAGCCAGCGTGTCGCCATGAGCGCAAGCGCACCGCCGGCAATTCCACCAGCTATACAAATCAGCAGGCTTTCCATGATCTGCACGCGGCATAATTGCAAACGACTGCTACCCAGCGCAGTACGAATCGCGATCTCCCTGCGGCGCGCGACTGTTCGGGCCACCAACAGATTCGAAAAGTTAAGACAGCTGATCAACAGCAGGCATCCAACCGCAGCCAGCAGCACATAGAGTGGTTTTTTCACATCCGATACAAGGCTGTCTGTGATGGGCCTGAAATCCACGTCACTCGCTGCAGTTGTTTGGTTCCCATACTGGAGACGAATCTGATGCTGCAGGGCACCGACTTCCTGTATTGCTTGCTGTGTGCTGATTCCCTCTTTCACTCGCGCCACCACACGGCAACAGTGGTCGCCATGCGAATCAAGCCGGTCTACGGGATGATCTATCTGAAACGGCACCCATAACTGGATTTTCGGGTCAGGATAAGTAAACCACTCCGGTAGAACGCCGATAATCGTGTACGGTTTACCATTCAATCGAATCGTCTTTCCTAATGTTGAAGGATCAGCATTGAAGCGGCGCTTGAAAAAGCTCCAACTCAAGATGGTGGTGAACCTTGCACCTGGACGGTCGTCATCGGAAACAAATGAGCGTCCCAGCACTGGAGAAATGCCCAACGTAGAAAGCAGGTTCCATGACCCAGCGCCTGCATCGGCAAATTCAGGCAGTTCATTTCTGTCGCCTGAAGCATTAAAGCCACTCCATTTCCAGATCGCCATCTGCTCGAAGCTGTGAGTCTGCTTTTGCCAGTCATAGAAATCACCCGGAGCCACAAAGAGATATGCCGTCTTCCCATCATCCATGTGATCGTAAAGCGCAACCAGCTTTTCCGGATCTTTGAACGGCAAAGGTTTGAGCAAAACAGACCGGACAACCGTAAACAAAGCAACATTCGCACCGATACCCAGCGCCATCACGAGAACAGCAACCACGGCAAACCCCGGAGTGCGCAAAAGAGTCCGAATGCTGATGCGGATATCGCGCAGCAACGATTCAAGCCAATTCCAGCTCCAGCTATTGCGCGTCTGATCGCGCAGCGTTGCAGGATTCCCAAAGCTGCGCATCGCGGCATGACGCGCATCATCATCGCTCATTCCTGCTGCAATGTTCTCGGCAATCTGTTGGTCAAGGTGAAATTGCAACTCATCGTTGAGCTGTGCGCCTGCATTACCACGCCGAAGGAGCATTTGAATCTGCATCACTAATTTGTGGAACCAGCGCATTTTCATTTCTCCTGAACTACTCCGTTCGCAAGGCCTGCATAGGATCCAACTTTGAAGCCCTCCAGGCAGGCAAGGCACAGGCTGCAGAGGCAACCAGAAAAAGCGTAACAGTCACAAGTACAAATACCGTCAGATCAAGCGGACTTGTTTTATAAAGTATCGACTGAATCAGCCGTGTCACACCTGCGCTTACCGCTAATCCAAGAACCAATCCAAAAACTGCGGGCCGCAAACCATCCTGAAGCATTAATCGCATCACCTGATCACGCTGCGCACCGAGCGCCATGCGAATGCCGATCTCCGTTGTGCGCTGAGCGACGATGTACGAGAGCACTCCGAACAGGCCGACTGCGGCAAGCAGAAGAGACAGAATCGCAAAGGCCAACATAAGGGTCGCGCTGAAGCGGGTATTCTGCGCGGACTCGCCAATGATCTGCTGCATGGTCAACACTTCCGATACTGGAAGGCTGGGATCGAGAGCAGCAATTGCCTTCTGCACGGGAATCGAAAATATGAGCGGATCAAATACTGTCCGCACGACCAGCGTGTAGTCGCGGTCTAAAGACCCGGCGAAGGCGGGAAAATACATGGTTGCCTTGGAAAGTTCGTCCGCGTGATAGAGTGTGTCTGCTACCACTCCGACAATTTCGTAGTCGGCTGGATCGCCATTCCAGGCAGGCACATGTAGATGCTTTCCGATGGGGTTCTCATTGGGGAAATACTCCTGCGCGAGCTGCCTGCTGATGATGACGTAATGGGAGCGATCCAGACGGTCCTGATCAGTGAAACACCGTCCACTCAGCAGAGGAATTTGAAGTGCGTTAAAGTATCCGGGGTCGGCCATGCGGTAGAGCGCATCGGGGAGATCTTGTCCCGGCGGCACTGGCGGATGTTCAGGGATGGTGAAAATGTCATCGCCGCCCCATCCTGCTCCGGGAACGACGGAACCTAAGCCAATGGCGCGCACTCCAGGCAGATGACGCAGGCGCTCTACCAAAGTTTCGTTGAAGCCGACAACCTTCTCCGGCTTGTCGTATTGCCGCTTCGGTAAGTCATAGTGCAGAGTCAGCACGTTTTTGGTTGCGGCTCCCAGGTCTGTCATGCGAATGCGAAGAAAGCTCTTGAGCAGCAAGCCGGAGGCAATCAGCAAAACAACTGTGACGGCAATCTCGACGGTCAGCAGCATCCTGCGTAGAGTTGTGCGTGCCAAGCTGCCTTGAACCGAACGCGAGGAATCGCGCAGCGTGGTAAATGCAGATTTCTGTGTTGATAGAATGGCGGGCAACAAGCCTGCGAGTAAAGTCGAAGCAAATACCAGAACACAGGAGAAAGCCACTACGCTTGCATCTACATGAATGGCCTCAGCGCGAGGCAAATCTTTCCATGCGCTGGCGAGCCATCTTGTCGCGGTAAAGGACAGCAGCACTCCCATGATTCCGCCCGCAGCACAAATCAAAACGCATTCGACCATTTGCTGGCGAATCAACGTTGAACGTCCCGCGCCCAGCGCTCCGCGAATCGCAATTTCTTTCTGCCGTGCTGCTGCGCGCGCAACCAGAAGGTTGGCGACGTTCAGGCAACCGATGAGCAGCATGCATCCGACCGCGCAGAGCAGAATAACCAGAGACGTTCGCACACCATGCACCACATCGTCGAGCACAGGCCGCGATACCGCATCTTCCGCTACAGGTTTATCCAGGTTCTGCATATGGAGCCGGTACTGGACGGCTTCTATCTGGCTCATTGCATTCTGGAGGCTTATATCCGGCCTGAGACGCGCAACCACACGGCTTTGATGATGGTCATGATAGGAGAGGAATTCGGCTGTCACGTCGGAAGCATACGGAATCCATACCTGCACGCGAGCATCCGGATAAGCAAAGGACTGCGGCAACACACCTATAACGGTGTACGGGTTGGCATCCAGATGGATCTGCTTTCCGATGATGGACGGATTTCCACCGAACCTACGCTGAAACAGGCTCCAGGTGAGGATGGCGACTTTGCTTGCGCCTGGGTGGTCTTCCGCCTCATAAAAAGTGCGGCCAAGCACAGGGTTGACTCCCAGTACGGAAAAGAAGTTCCAGGTGCCTGCAGCGGCCTCGGCAACTTCAGGCAGTTCCGCATGCTCGCCACTGAAATTGAACTTATCCCAGCGCCATGCCGCCATATCTTCAAACCCGTGCGTCTGCGCGCGCCAGTCGTAATAGTCCGCGGGAGAGACTACGTTGTAATTGAATCCATCCCGGTTTGAATTGTAGCCATGAAAATGTTCATAGACCATGACTAGCTGGTCAGGATCACCAAAAGGCAGCGACTTCAGCAGCACTCCGCGAGCAATTGTGAACAACGATGTGGTGGCGCCGAGACACAGCGCCATAACGAGAATCGACATTGCTGTGAATCCTGGAGCGCGCAGAAGCATGCGAATACTAACGCGCATATCTCGCATCAAGTATTCAAGCCAATTCCAGCTCCAGGTGTTCCGCGTTTGGTCGCGGAGCGTGGTGGGGTTTCCAAAGCTTCGCATCGCGGCATGGCGTGCTTCTTTCTCGGTCATGCCTGCTGCGATGTTCTCGGCTATTTGCTGGTCGAGATGAAACTGCAATTCCTCATCAAGCCGTGCCCCAGCCCTGCTACGATGAAAAAGCATCCGAAGTCGCATCTTCAATTGATGAAGCCATCGCATAACAACCGCCTCAGGCATTTACTACGGTTTGCTTGCCATCCCAACCAAAACCAGGTTGCTCCATCCTTTCGTCGCGTTTGTCGATGAAAGAGTGGCAGACCACAACATCAAACTCCCTCCACAACCACATTGATGGCCTGCGAAAGCCTGCTCCAGTTCGCAGCCTCAGCTTCAAGCTGCTTGCGCCCTGCCGCAGTCAGGGAGTAAAACTTCGCCTGCCGTCCGGTTTCGCTTTCAGCCCATTTCGCTTTAATCCATCCTTGCTGCTCTAGCCGGTGCAGCGCAGGATAAAGCGAGCCCTGCTGCACCTGCAGCACTTCCCCTGAAACCTGCTGGATACGCTTGGCAATCGCCCAACCGTGCTTCGGTTCAAGCGAAATGGTTTTCATAATCAGAAGATCGAGTGTTCCCTGAACGAGGTCGCTTGGTTTTCCCATACCTTGACTATCTACAATAACGAGTTGTAGATAGTCAAGGTATAAACTCAAATCAAGTTTTGTATGGATGTATCTCGATCGGTTTAAGGTCCGGAAAAGGCAATTACATCGTCAATTTCTGCATCGGACCAGGCCGGAGATGCCCCTTCCCTGCGCGTCAGCGGCTCGTCGATGACATCGATATTGACTCGCGATTGCCGTGGCAAGTCGTCGAATTTATTGACGGCACCAGATAGAGACACCGGGTACCACAGCTTTGGACGGAGCTTACAGTCAGATTGAGAAACGGTTACAAAGCATGTCCCGGCTTTTCTGGAAACATTCCGTCAAGCTTTTCAGCGATTTTTCCCATCATCTCAATGCGGCTGAGACTGATCCTGCCCTGCGGGCTTCTGGGCTTCATCCTGGCCTCCGACCTGCGAGTTGTCGTGTTTCTCGTAGATCGAATATTGCCGCCCCGGAGGATTAAGCTTAACCTGTATGTCCTCGGTAGGCCCCTCTAAGACATAATCAGCGCCATACGTCTGGTATCCCTTGGCGATGATCTGAAGGCGAACCGTGTCCCCGACGGGCACAACATCAAGAATAGCCTTCCCGTCTTCATTGGTCTTCAGCTCCATGTTGCCCTCATCCTTGCCATCCTTAACAGGATGGAAGACGACACCGGCATTCTCCACCGGCTTTCCGTTGGATGCCCTGGTGACCGTCACTGTGATCTTGCATGTCGGCGGCGGAGGGGTGTACTTACGGCCGCGCTTGGTATCCTGCGCAGACAAGGCGAGCGGAACACAGAGGGAAAAAACAATCAACTTGCGGGAGACTGCAAAAGCCATGCATTAATTGTATGCATTCTTTTGCCGGTCAGGAAGCCGTTTGCCTCCTTTTGCTTTCTTACGGCACCGCACTGGCTTCTAAACGCTCCTGCGTTTCAACCAATAGAAGAATCTGGCAGACAGCATCGGCAGCCTCAGACCGCTTTCCGGCATAACATGTAGCTCCGGCAACAGCACGTTGGAATACCGCAGGTAAATCCGGCGATTGTGCCAAAACATGGGGTGTGTTTTGCAGAAGAGCAAGCACCGCTTCGCCTTGAGAAAGGGGCGTGATTTTCCAGGTGTGTTCGGACGAGTATTCAAGAAAGAGAATCCAGCCAATTGGCGCCGGCGTGTGGCTTACAAAAGCCCCACACTCACCAGGAAGCACCGGAAACTGCTCTGGGCGGCCATTCCGAAGCAGCAGAGGACGCGGATATGGATGGACCAGTCCCTCCGGATCGATCAGCGCATATTCATCGGAAAAATACGTGGCGCCTCTCCGCAACAGCTCCGCTACCAGTGAAGACTTGCCTGCATGGGTTACGCCCGGCAACAGCAATGCCTGCCCGTTGCACAGGACAGCACCCGCATGGACGGCACGCAGTGTTGTGAGACGCTCGACCACGGCCTCGTCCAGCACCCTTATAAGATCCACGACCAAATCGATTACATGCCGCGCAGACGCTGCCGCGACTCCATTGGCCAATAGCTGAAATTGATCCGCAGATCGAACGATGCGAATCACGAGATCAGGGTGACTTATGAATCCGGCCGTTCTGGGTAAGGACGGAAACACGTAGCGGTCAAGCATCGCGTACGCTTCAGCGCACGCCGTCATTACCTGAATATTGCAGCCGAAAGCCTGAATTCCAAAAGTGAATGTGCCGGACATATGAAGTTGCGATAGAGAGCCCTGGGAATGCTCTACTTGCGACATCCCCAGGGTTTCTATGCTCGAGAACAAACTTTATAGTCCGAGCAAGCCTAAAAGCCACCCGAGCAGACCGCCGCTACCACCGCTACCACCACCGCCATTTGAGGGTGGCGGGGGTGGCGCAGTCGGGACAGTAGATTTTGCCCTTAGCGCATAGGCACGCTGTTCCGCGATTGGCAAAGAGACCACAAGCGGCAAAACAGCTGCTGCCGTGCCCAGCTTCGCGATGAACTCACGCCGGCTAGCAGAAGCAAGTGATTTCCCCGACATCTTTACCAATTTCTGCTCCTGCAATTGCAGAATCGCCTCCTGCGCAACCTCCTCGGTTACGTCCGGGTCGAACGATTGCTGCATTTCCTTCGTAATTTCAGAAAGGGTTGTAGGATGACTGCACGCGTCCCAGGCAGCACTGGCTGTTGGGTTCAGCGCAAATACGGTTTGATTGTTGGAATCTACGATGACGGCGGAGCCATCGGGAAGTTTATTTACTGCCAAGGCATCGGAGGCGGAGCGTTCTACCTGCATCTGACCTCTCCTTCATCAATAGTTTTTCAGCGGGGAGGTCATTCCGCAGTTACGCGGGATTTATTGAAGTGTATATAAGTCCGACTTATTTGTTGAGTAACTTGTTATGTCTTTTTGGTAATGCGTTACTTAGAGTACTTGCAAGATCAGAGATGATCAGAAGAACATAAGCAGCAATGAGACTTAGCCTCGCCATCACTTATCCCGGACCAGTTGCACATATTACAGGAATACGGCGGAACTAATGCCAGTTGACCATGATTCCTGCGAACTGTTACGGGCGATTGTCAGGGCGCCGCATGATCTTGACGCACATCGGATCCGAGTCCTCGCAGACAAGGTTGGTGACTGGGATGCACTTTTGACGCTGGCGCAGGAACACTGCGTGTTGCCGATTTTGTTTATGCGGCTTGCACAAATGGATATAAACGTTCCAGCAGCCGCGCAGCAGCGCCTGCGAGCCGAATATGACCGCAATGTCCTGCACAATTTGACGAATGCAGCGGAATTAATCGAAGTGCTCAACGTATTTGAACGCGAGATGATTCCGGCAATGCCATTTAAAGGCGCCGTGCTGGGCGCGTCCGTCTACCATGACCTCACGACCAGGACTGCTGGCGATCTGGACTTGCTGATTTATCCCGGAGATATCGCGCGAAGCACAGATATTCTTTTGAAGCGTGGATATGAACTAATAACAGATACATCCAGCGATCCTGACTGTTACGAATACCATTTCGAACGGCAAACAGATGGAATGGTGCTGGAGATTCGATGGATGCTTGAGCTTACCCAGCCGCGCTTCAGACGCGATCTCGGTATGGACTGGATATGGCCGCATCGCCGGACGATCATGCTGGCTGGGGCTGAAGTCCCGGATATGAATCCGGAGATGACTTTGCTGGTACTCTGCATGCATGGAAGCAAGCATTTGTGGTCACGGCTTCTCTGGATACACGACGTTGCGCAATTGGTAGCGTCATCGCCCGGTCTTGATTGGAGTGCTGTAATCCGGCAGGCCAAAGCATCGGGCTTGCGGAGAGCATTGGCGTTGGGGGTTCTGCTTGCCCATAGGGTGGTCGGTATCTCTATTCCTCCGGCAATCCTGCGAAGCTTTGAGTCGGATGCCACAGCATGCAGGCTGGCGCATTACGTCGACGAGAATCTGCTCGATGCGCCAGGCTCTTTCCCGATAGGCCGCGTGCCCTACAATGTTCAGATACTTGATTTCCAAGACCGTGTAAAATTGCTCTTCTCCTTCGACTTCCTGCGGCCCAATGAGAGAGATATGACGGCACTGGCACTACCGAAATCTCTGCATGCCCTCTATTACTTGATTCGGCCCTTCCGTATACTTTGGGACCGTTCAGCAAGGTAATGCCAGGGGCGATTCCCTGCTTTATTGAGATGACTTGAAATCTACCCCAATCCCATCAATAATCGTTTTTATGATGTTGTCCCGCGGGACAAACAGGAAAGCAAAGAAAATACACTCTGAGCGGGAGTAGTTCAGTGGCAGAACGTCAGCTTCCCAAGCTGAATGTCGCCGGTTCGATCCCGGTCTCCCGCTCCATAAGAATCAATAGTTTGCAACATTTCGCTCGGCTCTGAAATCAATCTGAACACCATTACATCACCAAAGCTGATTTCGGTTTCTGCGCGGCTTCCAGCTCTGTGCGACTGAAACCTGGTGTACACGTTCTGGCTCACATCGAGACTGTTGTCCTAATGGTCGGCAACCCGCTTCCAAGCATCCTGCCCTTGCGGCTGCCATCGAGGCTTGCGATCATAGATGAATGCAAACTGTCTTCGAGGCGGCGGGTGGTAACGAGGGTCTGGGCCGTCTTGCCGACGCTTGGCATCATCGGGTGATGGCCGATGAGGTGGTCGCCCATGCGTTCAGCCACGGCTTCCACCCCCAGCATGTCGAGCGGCTCGCCGCATACTGGGCCGAGGCACTCGGTGGACCGACCACGTATTCCGATTCCTATGGTGACGAGACCACTGTTGTCAGGATTCACAGCGGGAACGGAGAACACGATGAGATGGATCGCCGCGCAATTGCCTGCTTCGACCAGGCTCTAGTCGATGTCGGACTAGATAAAGATGGCACTCTGCGACAAGTGTTGCACGACTATTTCGCTTGGGCGACCACGACAACAATGTCCCGCTATCACCAGTCCGCCGACGATGTGTCGAGCGGCCTCAGCATCCCACGCTGGTCGTGGGACGGACTCCAAGGGTGATATTCCACACTTGACCACCGGGAGTATTGGCCCCGCCTTCGAACCTCCGAATATTGACCATTGTGGCGGAACCACACTATCAGCCGATAATCCGCCCGGCAGATTGTTCTCTGCATGCCGACTTGAAGCAACCCTCTACTACGGCGGCGCTTAAGCCTGTTCCTGATCCAATACTGATGACTGCTCAGTAGCGTGTGCTACTTCGAAATCGAAGAGACAATAGGAATGCTTGTTGAAGTACTGGCTGCATGAAATCTATCCCCGGAGTAATGGGCACGCACATACTGTGTAGTGTTACCCGGAGGAGATACATTGTGTAGCTCTGCTGTTGCGGTTACTGAGGTGAGAAGTATGCCGACCACGTTGGTAGCATAGTTTGCTACTACCAGATCGGAAATGCCATCACCATTCAAGTCCTGCGCCACCAAGGGAAATCCGCTGCCTGGAAAAGAGGCGGCCGTAACAAAGGTGCCATCTCCCTTTCCAAACAGAACAACCAGCATGGCAGCAGTACCACCATTTTCGGACGCAGTGGTCGCGGCCAGATCGGCAATCCCATCTCCATCGAAGTCGCCAAGTGCCACAGAATTGGGAAAGAGAGTTGTTCCAACGCTGGCTGAGGTTCCTGAGGTAAATGTTCCATCTCCCTTTCCCAGCAAGATAGTCACCACACCGTTGAGATAGTTGCCATTGTTGTCGTAAGTTGCCCCAGTTGTGGCAAGATCGGCAATTCCATCACCGTTAAAATCTCCCACCACCGTTGCATATGGATCCGCAGCGGCAGGATACTGCGACTCAGTCCCAAAAGTCCCATCTCCCTTTCCTAAAAAGACGCTGACTGAATTGCCCACGAAATTCGGCACAACCAGATCTGGTATTCCGTCCCCATTGAAATCCCCCGCCGCAATAGAGTTGGGATACCCGGAGGATAAAATGAGCAACGTTTCGTTTTTGAATGTTCCATCCCCATTTCCCAACAAAATTGAAATAGCACTCTGAAAGGTGGGGCTCGAAAAATTTGCTACTGCCAGATCAGGAATCCCATCGCCATTAAAGTCTGCGACTGCAAAGGCGGTAGGGTCAACACTGGCGTCCACGGAAGTTTTCTCAGTGAATGTTCCATCTCCGTGTCCCAGGAAGATGGTTACTGTACCGTTCGAATTTCCGTACAGCCCATCTGCGGTTACAGCCAGATCCGCAATTCCATCACCGTTGAAATCTCCAACTGTCACTGCACGGCTGAAACCACCTACACTGAGTGTAGATTTGGCCGTAAATGTTCCATCGCCTTTTCCTAACAGAACCTTGACACTGCCGTCATAGTTGGAGGTAGCCATGTCAGGAATACCGTCGTTATTGAAGTCTCCGATCGCGATGGAATTCTGGGGAACGCCCAGGTTGATCGACGCCACTGTATGAGGTGCGAAAGACATCTCGTTTCCTGTGAGTTCCGAGGTGCCGAGAGTGGAGCCGGTGGTAATGTCCTGGAATGAAACGGTTCCTGTTGGAATGAACTTGCCATAAGACATCACCGAAGAGATCAAATTGTCAGACGTCCAAGAGACATCAGTAGCTGTTGGGTAGCGGCCTGCCACGATCAATTCGCGCACTTCTGATGCACTGCTGGCGTATTGGTTGGCCCCTTCGAAAACTGCTCTGATGTGCTGGCGACCAATTCCCGGTCTTAGAGCGAAGGTAGCTGTACCGTTACTATTCAATTGAGCTTGCCCAAGAACAGCTGTGTCCTCGCAATGCGCAGCCCTTGCATTGCAGAAAATAACTTGCCCAGGACCGATTCGGCTGCGCCGATCATCATCTTCGTCTCTCCCGTCATCTCGTGCCCTGACTCGGGCAGTCAATGTCACCGGATCCCCCGTCATAACAAAGGATGAAGGCGTTATGTACAGCGAAGTCTCTGTAGCTACGGCTCGAACATTGACAACCGTCAATGCTACTGGAGATGAAGTGCTGGCCGTGAAGTTCGTATCCCCGCTATATGAAGCCGTCAGGGTCTGGCTGCCAACGGGCAGGTTCTTCGTAGCGAATACGGCTTTCCCATTGCTGACGCTATTTGTTCCAAGCACTGTAGTGCCGGTATAG
>DATAQW010000218.1:0-11137 GCA_036264445.1 Pseudacidobacterium sp. | reverse complement strand
ATATACGAACCGTGTTCGATGGAATCAACGCCTGCCTCAGTCGCCCAAAGAATTCCCTGAGCGCCGTGTGCGTGAGCAGCTACTTTGCGGCCAAGCCTATGCGCGTCAGCGACGATAGCCTTCATTTCTTCAAGCGTGTATTGTGAAGCCTGCGGATCGTCTCCTTTGGAGAGAACTCCGCCAGTGGCGCAAATCTTGATCAGATCCGCGCCATACTTAATTGTCTCTCGCACTTTGTGCTGTACAGCCTCAAGTCCATCGGCCACTCCTCCCGCAGTTTGGTGAAACGAGCTGGGCAGCAGATTGTCATCACAATGCCCTCCAGTAATTCCCAACGGTGGGCCGCTCACCTGCATGTGCGGACCTTCGATAAGGCCATTATCGATAGCGTCCCGCAGGTCAACATCTGCATAACCTTCTGCGCCAACATTGCGTACTGTGGTAAATCCCGCTTCAAGTGTGACCCTTGCATTGCGCGCGCCAATCAACGCGCTCTTTGCCACGCTGGTGGAAAGCTCATGGTATGGGTCGAAGTTTGTCTCCGAGGTGAGATGCGTATGAACATCGATGAGCCCTGGAAGCACCGTCATGCCTCGCAGATCGATTTCCTCGTCGTCTGGCTGTTTCCGCGTTGAAGCGGTCGGGGTGATCGCTGTGATTGTGTCACCTGTAACAATGATGGTCTGATCGGCAGCTTCATTTCCAGTATGGACATCGATTAGATGGCCGGCACGGATGAGAACCCGTTTCGGCTGCGGTTGTTGGGCAGATAGCGAAGCCGAGATAACGAGTAGTGTCAGGAACAAAAATAGTGAACGGCGGCAGTTCATCGACATGGCTGACATTCCTGAAAGCGGATGTGTGCGCCAAGTCTACCAGAAGGTTAAGCGAGAGCTGCGCGTAACCTTCCTTTTGCCAATTTCAATTTTATTTCTGCATCTTCGCGGGGGACCCCGAGCTTCTGCATAACAATCGCGACCTTGACTGAACCCGCTTTCTTCAGCAACACGCCGGCATCATCATAAGATATGCCTGTCAGCGCAACGATGATTCTTGTAGCACGATCTGTCAGCTTTACATTGGTGGGCTGCACGTTGACCATCAGGTTGCCATAGACATATCCAAGACGAACCATTGCTCCTGTAGACAATATATTGAGCACGAGCTTGGTCGCAGTACCTGCCTTCATGCGCGTCGATCCTGTTACAACTTCCGGCCCTACTGCCGGGGTAATTGCGATCTCCGCGCATTTCGCTAGTTGCGATCCAGGTACACAGCTTAGACCAACAGTAGCTGCGCCCAGTTTGCGGGCGTATTCAATTCCGCCAAGCACATAAGGAGTGCGTCCGCTGGCAGCAATGCCGACCAGAAAGTCTTTCGCCGAGAAACCATGCTTCACAAGGTCTTTTTCACCTTGTGAAGCATCATCCTCCGCACGCTCGACTGAGCGGCGCAACGCCACATCGCCTCCCGCAATCAATCCCTGCACCAGCTCCGGCGGAGTATTGTAAGTTGGTGGACACTCCGACGCGTCCAGCACTCCAAGACGGCCTGACGTGCCTGCTCCAAGATAAAAGAGCCGGCCGCCGTCATCCATACGCGCCACAATGGTATCGACCGCCTTCGCAATATTCGGCAGTTCGCGCTCTACCGCATCGAGCACTTCACGGTCGGCCGCATGCATGGTTCGAACAAGTTCAATCGTTGAAAGCCGGTCCAGGTTTGCAGTCGCTGGATTGCGCGCCTCAGTAAGTAACTGGTCGAGTTGCAGTTCTATCTCTGCCATTTATGAAAATCATAGCGGTTATACGGCTCTGCTGTCGTTGACGAGAGCTTGCAAAATAGCCTGAAATCACTGCTTCATGGCCCATCAAGAGTCGGCCTGTTCAACCCTTGCAAGCTGCGTCCTGATGCTCCATCCAGATCGAAGACCACCACTTCATTCTCGCCAGCTTTCAGCCACGGTCCGGGAACATACAACGTCTTTTGTGGACCAACATTCCAGACCCGCCCAAGCGCATGGCCATTCAGCCAGACCTGTCCTTTCGCAAAAGCACTTGTGTCCAGGAATGTGTCGGCTGGTTTGTCAATATTGAAGGTTGCGCGATAGAAACATGCTCCTGTGCAGTCTGCATGGCTATAGTGAAGTGTTTGCGGCGCAAGGACCGGTAGTGGATAAATATCCCATCCAGTAACAGGTTTGCCTGCGAGCATCACTTGTTTCGTAATTCCTTTGCGTTCGCCGCGCAGAACCTTTGTGAAATTTACGCGCCCTGTGTTTTCGACAAGGATATCGAGTCGTGCGCTCTTTGAAGGAATGTTCAAGGGCAATGTGTTCTGGTTAAGTCTTCGGTCAAGCGTGCCAGCCAGCTTTCCATCAACATAAATCTGCGCGTAATCGTGGAGCTGGTCCAGAACAAGATCGCCACTTATCGGACCGCTCAGTGTCGTCCGGTAAAGAATATAGCCATAAGCCTGATCTAAATCTTCCATCGTAAGCGGCTGCTCGCTGTGTACGGGCTTCGGCAGATTGCTCCAGAGCGCAGCGCCTTGCGTTAGCGTAAAAGCCGGAATTGTAATGGCTGGCGCAACAGGCGGCACTGGCGGAGGAGTGATGCCTGTCGCCTTCGCAATCGTATCGCGGAAAAGAAAATACTTCGGAGTAGGACGCCCACTTTCATCGAGCGGCGAATCATAGTCGTAGCTGGTTACATCCGGCTCATAGTTTTTTCCATTGGAGTTCGCGCCATTCATCCAACCAAAACTCGTTCCGCCATGGAACATATACAGGCTGATGGAATATCCTTGCCGTAAAGTCCAATCAAGATCGGCAGCCTGCTGCTGAGCATCGGTCTTTGCGTGCTTCGAGCCCCAGTGATCAAACCATCCATCCCAGTATTCACTGTTCATAAAAGGACCGTCGGGGCGCATTTTTTTCAAATAAGCAAATCCCTTCTGCGATTCACCAGGGCCGAAGTTAATGGCGGCAGGCAATTCCGGCAGCGAACCATCCGGCACCTGCTCAGGGCCATCAGCCGTGTAGAGTTGCGCTTTGGTGAATCCAGCATCGACCAGCATGCGATGAATCTGCTCCATGTAAGCATGATCTTTGTCAAAAGACCCGTATTCGTTTTCCACCTGCACCAAAATAATTGGCCCGCCATTGCCGATTTGCAGCGGAGCAAGTTCCTGACCAAGACGCGTAATCCAACGCTGAGCTGCCGAGATAAATTTCGGATCGCTCGAACGCACAACAATGTCGTGGTCTTTCAACAGCCAGGCAGGATACCCGCCGAACTCCCACTCTGCGCAGGCATACGGCCCGGGGCGCAGGATAACGTAAAGGCCCTCATGCTGCGCTTCGCGAATGAACTCCGCGACATCGTTGTTGCCGGAGAAGTCATACACACCGGGGCTGGTCTCATGCACATTCCAGAAGACGTAGGTAGTGATCGTATTCAGTCCCATCGCCTTCGCCATTCTGAGCCGGTCGCGCCAGTATGCACGCGGAATGCGCTGATAGTGCATCTCACCAGAGATGACTTGAAATGGTTTGCCATCGAGAGTGAACTTGCCATTTTCCGCTTTAAAGGTATGTGGTTCAGCAGCAAAGGATTTTTGGCAAAGAAAACTAAACACCAAAAGAAACAGCGTGGCAAGATTCCGTCTTATCAATTTCGTTTTTCTCCGAATTGTTTGGAATAGCTAGTTTACAGGGTGCACCTACAATGAGGAAGACAGGTGACCGGAGCACTTTTTATGCCGAACGCGACGCGCTACATTTGCATTCACGGCCATTTTTATCAACCTCCGCGCGAGAATCCCTGGCTCGAACAGGTTGAGATACAGGATTCCGCCGCGCCATTCCATGACTGGAATGAGCGCATCACTTCTGAGTGCTATGCGCCGAACGGCGCTTCGCGCATTGTGAATAAGCAGAATGAGATCATCCGCATTCTGAATAACTATGCCCACATCAGCTTCAACTTTGGGCCAACGCTGCTCTCCTGGCTTGAGGCCAACGCACAACGCACCTATCGCATGATTCTTGAAGCTGACCGCGCCAGCCGTAAGAAGTTTTCCGGCCATGGGTCGGCGATCGCGCAGGTTTACAACCATATCATCATGCCCCTTGCCAACAAGCGCGACAAAATTACGCAGATCCGCTGGGGCATCGTGGATTTCGAGCAGCGATTTGGGCGCAGGCCGGAAGGCATGTGGCTCGCCGAGACTGCAGTTGATACAGAAACATTGGAGCTGCTCGCCGACCACGGCATTCTCTTTACAATACTTGCGCCGCACCAGTGCGCGCGGGTTCGTCCGTTAGGTAAAGACGGCGAGGCCCCCTGGACAGAAATTCAAGCGGATACACTCGACACCCGGCGCCCGTATCTCATCCGGCTAAAGACAGGGAAAAAGATCACCGTCTTCTTCTACGACGGGGCGCGGTCCCGTGCTGTTGCTTTTGAAGGCATTCTGAACAGCGGCGAGGCTTTTGCCGCACGTCTGATGAGCGGATTCTCTGAAGGAGATGCGCCACAACTTGTTCATATCGCGACTGACGGCGAAAGCTATGGACATCATCACAAGCATGGGGAGATGGCTCTCTCTTATGCATTGAAGCTGATTGAGCAGAGCGCAGACACACACCTGACGAACTATGGCGAATTCCTGCAAAAATTCCCCCCGACATGGGAAGCACAGATAGCCGAAGATACTTCATGGAGCTGCGCCCACGGAGTCGAACGCTGGCGCTCGAATTGCGGTTGTAATTCGCATCCTGGCTGGAGCCAGGAGTGGCGGCGTCCTCTGCGCGAAGCGCTCGACTGGTTGCGCGATTCCTTAGCTCCTCTCACAGAGGAGGCTGCAAAGCCTCTCTTCCAAAATGTATGGACTGCTCGTGATGCATACATCGATGTGGTTCTGGACCACAACAGTGAAACCACCGGGAAGTTTTTGGCAAAACATGCCAAACATGAATTAGGCGAGGAGGGGCGTATTGCTGCGCTTAAGCTTATGGAGCTGCAGCGTCACGCCTTGCTGATGTATACAAGCTGCGGCTGGTTCTTCGACGAGATCTCCGGAATAGAAACAGTGCAGGTCATTGCTTATGCCAGCCGGGTACTCCAACTCGCAGCTGATTTATTTAGAGACAAAGGCGCAGCGCTCGAAAAACAATTTGTCGAGACATTGCGCAACGCGAAAAGCAACCTGCAGCAAGAAGAAGATGGGGCATCCATCTACCTGCGCAGGATAAAAAAAATGCAGGTCGGGCTGGAGCAGGTAGCGGCGCACTATGCGATCAGCTCCATCTTTACCAACTATCCAGACGATGCCGAGCTGTTCTGCTATTCGATTCGAAGGCAGACTTACGAAGTAGTGACATCAGGCCGATCGAGGCTGCTGTTTGGTAAGGCGCGCGTTGTGTCCCAGATTACGCAGGAACCGGAAACAGTGACATTCGCAGTCGTCCACTTTGGCGACCAGAACATTACTGCAGTCGTACAACACTACGATGAATCGTTGATCGAGCAGCACAAAAAGTTTATAGAAGATGCTCGTTCTGCGGTCATTGGCGCGGATATTCCTCAGGTCATCCGCTTGTTCGATCGTATCTTCAGTGGAACTACCTATTCCATTAAGTCTCTCTTCAAAGATGAGCAGCGGCGGATCCTGAATCTTATTCTGCAAAGCCCGGTCTCGGAAGTCGAATCAAGTCTGATAACCATCTATGATGATCACGCCTCATTGCTGCATTTCTTAAGCCAAAATGGATTGCCCAAGCCTCCTGCACTCGAACTGGCAGCAGGTTTCGCAGTGAATGCGGGGTTGCGTCGCGCCATTGACAGCGATCCGATCGACGCCCTTCAGGTGCGGTCCTATCGCAGCCTGGGCTCGGCTGACCAGATCAATTTAGATACCGGCCTGCTGCGCTATGTCGCAGATCTGAAGATGAAACGGGTGATGGTGAAGTTGCAGGCAGATCCTGGAAAGATGGAGCTGCTCGATGACGCTCTCCTTACAGCGCGTACTCTAAGCGAGCTGCCCTTCGATTTGAATCTGTGGCAGGCGCAGAACATCTGGTACACCGTGCTCAAGCTTTCGACTCAACACAAAATGCCAGATGAATGGACAGCGAAATTCCACGAGTTGGGCACACAGATGAAGATTCGCGTGGATGAGTTGGTGGTGGAAGAAACCACAAACGGAAATGGCGGTCACTAACTGATCGTGAATAAAAAGGCATCCTGATTCAGGATGCCCTTACGTAAAAGCAGACTGCAGAATCATCTTCGCGCGAGCGCAGGCTTACCTGTTCCGCTTTTTTTCGCAGCCCTTTTCGCTGCCAGTGCGCGCATTTCCTTGCCCAGTTTAGTGCGGTTCATCAGCATCTGTTGGACAATGCCAAGGATATTGCTGCCTGCCCAATAAAGGGCAAGGCCGGAACCAATGTTCCAGGTCATAAAGCCGAAAACAGCCGGCATTGTGAAAGCCATCATGCGTTGCTGCGCCGGATCAACGCCGGGCGAAGGCGTAAGCCACTGCACCAGGAACATCGAAACGATGAAGAAGATCGGCAGAATGTGCAGCGGGTCCGGAGCCGAGAGGTCCGGCAGCCAGAGCCAGTGTGCATGCCGCAACTCGATTACATTTGACAGCATGCGGTAGAAGGCAAAGAGCAGCGGCCACTGGATCAGCATCGGGATGCAACCACCGAACATATTCACGCCCTCGCGCTTCTGCAGATCGAAGATTTCCTTGTTCATCTCCTGGCGGCGAGGGTCGGTAGTTTTGTATTTCGCGTACTTGGCTTTGATCGCTTCCATATGCGGCTGGATGCGCTGCATCTTGAGCGACGACTTCATCATCTGGAAGCGCGTAGGCAGCATGGCCAAATTCAGCACCAGTGTCAGGATCAGAATCGCCCATCCCCAGTTGGGAACTACGTGATCATTCAGGAATCGCAAAATGAGGAATAGCGGCTTGGAGATGACGCCCCACATCCCAAAGCTGACTACCTTTTCCAGGCTCGCGCCGTTTGTCGGAACGGAAGCCAACACATCAAGTGCCTTCGGTCCGGCAAAAAGCCGAACGTCGTAAGGTTGCGCGGTGCCCATCGCAGATCCCAGCACCGGAGCAGGATATGTGTGGTTCGGGTCAGGATTTCTCCGGTTCTGCGGAATCGAAATCGTATTGTGCAAGGTTACGAGATCAGCGTCTCTTGGGTTCTCCGGCAGGAAGATAGCAGCAAAATAAAGGTCGTTGACACCGGCCCAATCAAATGGACCGTGGAGCGTCTCTCCACCGTTAACTTTCTTGACCGCGATCTGGTCAACCCTGCCGTCCCGTGCCGTAGCGATAGTTGCGCCGGCAAAACGCGGCAACGTGTCCTGGTCTCCGAATCCTGCAGGCCATGAGAGCAGTGCTGCCACAGGCGCGCCGCTGAGTGTGGCAGAAACCTCCGCATGGATCACGTAGCTCGAATCAAACTTAAAGGTCTTATGCACAACGAGACCGCCAGCCGAGTAATCGAAGCTCAGTGTCCCCGGTGCACTGATATTGCCCGTCGCTGAGGGCACAAACATTGCCTGCTCCAGCTGATTTCGCAGAGTCGGATCGTAGGTGAAAAGCGAGAGCGGATATCCAAACTTCGGGGCAGTTTCGTGATTTACCAGATCAAGCGGATTGCCATCATCAGCCTTGTACTTCTTCAGGATCCACGAGGTAACCTGGGCTCCGCGATTGGAGAAGGTGATGCGGTACAGCTCGTTCTCGATAACAGTGGTGGATTCCGCCGTGGCCTGCGCGCTCGGAGTGGTAACCGTACCAGCTGTTGTGGCTAGCGCCGCTGCGGATTGCACAGGTGTATCTGTACTGGTTGCCTGTTGCTGCTGATTCGGCGCAGGCGTCGCGGGCTTCTTCGGCTTAAGAAAAAACTGCAGGCCGAGGAACATGACGAGAAAGACCGCGGTAAACGCGAGCATTGTCTTTGAGTCCTGCCCACCGCCGCCTTGCTGGTTCGGATTTCGTATTTCTGCCAAGGTGCTTCCTATAATCTTGAATCGTGAGAGATTGAGGCTTCTTTTATGGTAACTGGCGAATGGTAAGTCTGCATGAATCCGTGTTTTGGAGGGACCGGATCAAAGCCTCCTGCGCAGCCAGGATGGCAGCGAAGCAGGCGCTTAGCAGCCATCCAGCTGCCGCGCAGTAAGCCGTATTCATGGATGGCAATATTTGCATATTCCGAGCATGTTGGTTGAAAACGGCATGCTCCACCGAACATTCCGGCGCCTGCGTGCAGCAGAGGTGAAACCACGAACTTGTAAAAAGCGTGCATGGCCGCTACAGGAAATACGCGCGAACGGCTTCGAGAGTTCATGGGCGCTGCCCTCTATGTGCAGATGCTTCCACTTTGGCAAAGATATCGGCTACTTCGCTCTTGAGCCGGGAAAAATCCATCTCCAGAACGCTCTTTCGCGGATGCAGCACCAAATCTACATCGGCTTGCAGGTGCTCCAGATTCAGCCTGACAGCCTCACGCATACGCCGCTTAATGCGGTTGCGCTCGACTGCTTTGCCGAGCACGCGGCCGGCAGTCAGGCCGACGCGCGGCCCGTGTTGCGAATTCTCCGTTTGCGCATCGTGGCGCGCACAGAAGAAATACGTCATCGAAGCAGAAAAATGTTTCCGGCTCTGCTGATAGACGTGCTGATAATCAGAGTGCTTTCTGAGGCGAGCGCCACGCATGGTGCGCAGCGTCGGTTCAGAAGCGTGTTCCAGCATGACTTTTGTCTGGTTTCCGGAAAGCCGGAACTCTAAGGCAAGAAACAGAAACTAGTCGCGATAGCCCGCGCTGACAGCGACGCGCTTGCGGCCCTTGGCGCGGCGGCGCGACAGAACGGCAGCTCCGCTCTTGGTCTTCATGCGGCTGCGAAAACCGTGCGTCTTCGAGCGGCGGCGGCGATTGGGTTGAAATGTGCGCTTCGGCATGGAAGTGCGCTCCTCAAAAAGTCTTCAATGAAAATGGGTGCCATCAACAGAGCAGGAAATCTCTCTATGCAGCAATTTCTGAGTATATCCCAATGCGGCCATAACTGCAAAATACGCGGGGCAGACCCATTTTTTCACAACCTTTGGTGCAACCAAACTATAGTCACAAAATTTGCATCGAAAGAAGCGTTCGGGCGCTGTGGATTTGTGCTACTATCGGCAGCGTTCACTAGAGATTTTTCTGCACGTCTTGCTACTTTCTACAGATCGCGCCGTGAGGTCGTAGCACCGTCCTCACCTAAGCTCCTGGCATACCAGAGCGAAACGCTGCCCCCGGTTACTACACCTGGGACGGGATTTTGTTTTCGCTAAAGCCCCGGGAGGGCATTTCTGGATCTGGATCAGGTAAGCAGGCGTTGCGTTAAGGAAACGCGATGTCTTTTGTAGCTACAGCCCCTACCACACTCAACCCCTGGGTGCGGATCCTGGGCGCACTTGAAAAAAAAATCAGCCGGCAGTCTTTTGAGAAATGGCTCAAGCCGACCCGGTTTAGCCACATTAACGGCAAAAAGCTCTTTGTGCGTATACCCACGCCGGAGTTCCAGCACATTGGCGATACTTATGGCGATCTCATCCAGGAAGCCATCGACAATCTTCAAATGGAGTTTGACGAAGTCGTCTTCGTCACGCCGGAAGAAGACCCTACGCTGGTTCGTGTCCGCGAAGATGGCGGATTCGCTCCTGTACCCGCGCACTCGCCGGCTGCTCCGCAGAATCCAATGCGCGATGGCGCCATACGCCCCGGATCACGCCCGTCCGGAAGTCCGCAGCAGGGCCGATTCGACTGGTCTTCGGCAGCGCAGCTCAATCCGCGCTATACCTTCGACGCTTTCGTGATCGGCGCAGGCAATCAGTTTGCGCGCGCTGCTGCTGAAGCAGTTGCTGAAAAGCCATCGAAAGCCTACAACCCGCTCTTCCTCTACGGTGGCGTCGGTATGGGCAAGACCCACTTGATGCACGCCATTGGCCATGAGGTGAAGCGCCGCGATCCCATGGCTTCCATCTGCTACGTATCGAGCGAAAAGTTCACCAACGAGATGATCAACTCGCTGCGCTACGACAAGATGACCAGCTTCCGCGACAAGTTTCGCTCCGTCGACCTGCTGTTGATCGATGACATCCAGTTCCTCGCGCAAAAAGAGCGCACGCAGGAAGAGTTCTTCCATACCTTCAATGCGCTGCACGAGAACATGAAGCAGATCGTCATTGCCTCAGACCGTCCTCCCAAGGAGCTGGCCGAGATCGAAGACCGCCTCCGCTCGCGCTTCGAGTGGGGATTGATCGCCGACATCCAACCGCCCGATCTTGAGACCAAAGTCGCTATTCTGCAGAAGAAAGCGGAGAACGACCATGTCACGCTTCCTGTCGATGTAGCGCTTTTCATTGCGTCGAATGTTCGCACCAACGTCCGCGAACTTGAAGGCGCGCTGACGCGTCTCTTCGCCTGGTGCAGCATGAGCGGTGTCGAAATCACGCTTCCCGCGGCGCAGCAGTGCCTCAAGCAGTTCATCGATACGCAGGTGCGCAAGATCACGATTGAAGCCATCCAACGCGCCGTAGCCGAGCAGTTCGGCATGCGCATCGCTGAGTTGAAGCAGAAGAACAACTCGCGCGCCATCGTCGTTCCGCGGCAGATCGCGATGTTTCTGGCAAAGAGCATGACCGAGGCTTCTCTGCCCGAAATTGGCCGCCAGTTCGGAGGCAAGCATCACACCACCGTGATGCACTCAATCGCGAAAATCGAAGAACAGCGCCGAGCCGACAAAGACCTGAACCGGATGATCAACAAGCTCCAGGAAACCCTGAACAACTAGGGGGACTGGCCGTCCAGTACACGGGCTTCGCGCCCTTATGGGCGAATCATAGGCTTTCATACGTACGGGTACCCCATCCTTCGGCGTGGTTTCGTCGAAAGGGTGGGAGACCACAAAGGCTTATCCCCAACATTTATTTCTTGAAAACACCACCTCTGGTGAGGTAACGTTCCTGCGCTTCACAAAAGCGCAGGGGAAGTTTCGTCTACGAACCTGCGGATCTCACAAGAAAGGGGAAGTGCATGTTCACACTTATCTGGTGGATCATCGTT
>DATAQW010000170.1:0-16345 GCA_036264445.1 Pseudacidobacterium sp. | reverse complement strand
GAAAGAGCACAGTGGATTGAAAGACCCTGCATGCGGCAGGGTCTTTCTCTTTCATGGGCTATTTTGGGGTTGCTGTTCGGCCCGCGTCGATGACTCGGTTTCCGGGAAGTTCCGCGAGCTTCCCATTTTCTTGCGCCGCTTTTTCATTAAAGCCGCGACCGCTTTCGCGTCTACGCGCCAGACGCCTTGAACCTTCTTTCCCGCCAATCGCCCGGACCAAAGCAGTTCGTAGATGTAATGAAGCGGTGATCCTGTTTCTCGGGCGGTTTCTGCAGCGGTGAGCGGTTCTTGTGGCATGGCCAACCTCCGTTAAAAGCAAAATGGCCCACAGGGGCCAGTTGCCCTTGTGAGCCATCGCTTATCCCCGCGCCTGCGGAGGGCATGTATCTCAGTTGCGGTCAACTCTACGCTGGTGCTAGTTACACTTGTCAAAAGCTTTTGCTATGCACCGTGACCATGACGAAAGATTTCGTGAACTTCCCGGCAACTCCCGGAACTTTTCCGGGAAGTTCCGCGACGTTCAGTGTCCGGGTAGTGTCCGGAAACTTGAACCGAAACCACCCAAATCGATACAATTCGACGCACAGACCGCTGTTGATTTAATTGGACTTAGATGGTTTGTTTTGTGTGGTTTGGCGCTGTTTTTGCATTCATAACCCTAAGGTCGGTGGTTCGATCCCACCCGCCGCCACCAAAACGATTCTGTTTTAAGGTAATATTCGGCAGACGCTGAATACTACTTATGACCACCGACGCAAAGCACTACATCGCCTACGGCGGGCTTCATGATGCCCCAGAGCCTGATTTTTCTGAGGTTTATGACACAAAGGAAGCGGCAGTGCAGCATCTTACGGAAATCTTTCACTTTGAAGAGGCCACCCGTCAGACACTGCTCAAGCGCGGATATGCAAAGCTGATCCGGAAGCACTACAAGATGGACTATTGCGTGGTGAAAGCATGCTCTTGCGCTGAACCTTCCTCTCATAAACTGGAGAAATCGTCGAAAGTTTAGCTATTTCTGCCCGCCAGTCACAGAAAACAAGCGTCTAACCCTTAGCTGGAGTATCATTTTCTTATCAGCTCCCGGCTGTCTGAGTGGATTCATGTCTAAAGGTTTTAAGCGCGCGATTCTCGGGATTTCTGTACTTCTTGTTGCTGTTGTCTTTCTTGGCGGATTCGGCCTTAGCGGCGTGCGCGCCGGAACGCAGAACGACGGTGCTTACCGTCAGATGGGCGTTTATGAAGAGGTCCTGCACAAGATCCAGAGTGATTACGTCGTCGATCCGAACCTGACCAGCGTCACGACCGGCGCGCTTCATGGACTGCTTGAATCGCTCGACTCCGATTCAAGCTATCTGACCCCGGCCGAGTACACCACATACAAGGCACACTCGAATGACACCGTAGCGACAGCACAAGTTGGCCTGAATGTATCGAAGCGCTTTGGGTATGCGACCGTCATTTCTGTCATGCCGGGAAGTCCTGCTGAGCGGGAACAAATTCAGGATGGCGACATCATCGTTTCCATCGGGGACCAGCCTACGAGGGAAATGTCTCTGGCCATGATCCGGCTGCTGCTCGAAGGCAAGCCGGGATCAGAACTTACCTTCTCGCTGGTGCGTCCGAACCGCGCCAAGTCAGAACCCGACAAGATCACCCTGACGCGCACGGTCATTGCACCGCCTTCGATGAGCGAGCAGCAGTATGAGAATTCCAGCATTCTCTATTTGAAACCTGTTGTGCTGACAAAAGAGCGCGTTGATGAGATTGAGAGCCACTTGCACGCCATGCAAAAGAATGGCAACAAGAAAGTTCTGCTGGACCTGCGCGATGTGGCCCAGGGCGACGAACAACAGGCTGTACGGTTGGCGAACGCATTCATCAAGACGGGCACGATTGCGATGCTCGAGGGACAGAAGGTCAGCAAGCAGACTTTCGCTGCCGACCCCAGCAAGTTCGTCACCGCAGTACCACTGGCAATACTGGTGAACCGCGGAACATCGGGTCCGGGTGAGCTAGTTGCAGCCGCGATTCTCGATAACAAGCGCGGAGATGTTGTAGGCGACCGCACCTTTGGTGAAGGCAGCGTGCAGAAGACCATTGAGCTGCCCGATGGCGCGGCGTTGATCCTTTCTGTCGCGAAATATGAATCCCCGTCAGGCAAGAAGATCCAGGATGAAGCGGTCACGCCGAATGTGATTGTCGCGTCCAATGCCGATCAGGACCTCACAGATGAATCGGCGCAGAAGCCGGAAACGCATCCTGACGACCAGATGAATAAGGCTTTGGACCTGCTGAAACAGAAGAACGCTTAAAATCAGAATTGCTGGTCTACAGTTGTCAGCCCCACCTCAGGCTTCTTTACTAGCAACTGGGGACTCTCAACTAAACAGCTTTTTGTCCCCGTGAGTCTTAGGCAACGCAAAGGTGGGACAACACAATCTGGACATATTGTTGAACGAACGCGCTCAAGTTACGTCTGGCGCCTTTCACCCTGGTACAGGGCGGCGCAAAGTGGCCGGAGGGGTTGCGCTGGCAGTGCTGGTTTTGCTCGCTGCCGCGGTCGGCTCACTCAGTGGACTCATGCTTGTCTACACCGTCAATCTTCCGCAGATTGACGATCTGATGCGCTACCGCCCCAACACCATCACCGAGCTTTATGATACGCATGGCCGCGTCTTCGGCTCATTTGCGCTGGAACGGCGCATTCCTGTCAATTATGGCGATCTTTCGCCGCTGCTGCGCGAAGCCGTTGTTTCCATCGAGGACAAGAACTTCGAGAGCCATTGGGGCGTCAATCTCTTCCGCGTTCTGGGATCGGCGTATCACGACCTCACATCGAAGAGCCGCGCGCAGGGAGCATCCACGCTGACCATGCAGCTGGCGCGAAATCTTTTTCTCTCCAACGAGCGAACATTCGGCCGCAAACTCCAGGAAGTCCTGCTCTCGATCCAGATGGAGCGCGTACTGACCAAGCAGCAGATTTTCACACTTTATGCCAATCAGATTTATCTGGGACACGGCGTGTATGGATTTGAAGCTGGCTCGCAATACTATTTCAGTAAACCCGCCAGAGACCTGACACTTCCCGAAGCAGCTCTGCTGGCTGGACTGCCAAAGGGTCCGGTTGAATATTCTCCTGTGCTCAATCCAGACAAGGCATTCCGCCGGCGCAACATGGTCATCAACGCCATGCTGGAAGATGGCAAAATCACTGCCGCGCAGGCCAATGTGGCGCGTTCTGCCCCACTTGGGCTGCACATTCAACCCCCGCCGAACAGCGTGGCTCCGTGGTTTATCGAAGAGGTGCGACGCGAACTGGAGCGCAAGTTCGGCCCGGACCAGGTGCATGAGGCTGGGCTGAAGGTCTACACCACGCTCGATCTTGATTTGCAGCAGGTGGCGAACCAAGCGGTGCTTGATGGACTTGCAGCCTACGAACGGCGGCATGGATGGCGCGGGCATCTGCTGAATGCCATCTCTGGTGGCGTCGGTATGGAAGGTTTCAAACATCCCGACTGGATTGTTCCTCCTGCTCCCGGCGATTATGTGCATGTGCTTGTTACGGGTGTGCTGCCATATCAGGTGATGGCGCGCTTCGGAGACCGCGAATTAGTGCTCGTTCCTGAAGACTGGGCCTGGACCGGATTCAAGACTGGCGATGCCTTCCTCAAGCAAGGCGACATCATTTATGTCCATTTGCGGCAGCCTGATGGCAATCTACTTCGCGGCACGCTGGAAGAGGACTCCGGCGCGGAGGGATCGCTGATGGCTATGGACAACGCCACAGGCGATGTTCTGGCTATGGTTGGCGGACGCGACTTCAACATGTCGCAGTTCAATCGCGCTACGCAGGCTGAGCGCCAGACAGGGTCGTCCTTCAAGCCTTATGTGTATACGGCTGCAGTGGAAGAAGGAGCGCATCCGGAAGAAAAGATACTCGACGCGCCAACTTCATTTGGCAGCTACAATCCACATAATTACGAAGGCAACTATCTCGGCAACATCACGCTGCTCAAGGCATTTGCCGATTCACGCAACATTCCCGCGCTCAAACTTGCGGAGCGCGTCGGAATTCACAAGGTCATCGATGTTGCGCACAGTTTCGGCATCACTACTAACATTCCTGCATATCTTCCCGTGGCCCTTGGCTCAGTCGAAGTCACTCTGGAGCAGCAAATGGCGGCCTACGCTGCTTTCCCGAATGACGGCATCCGCATCGCTCCCCGCCTCATCCGGCGGGTGACGACAGCCGATGGTGTTCCGCTGATGGAAGACAAGCCCGAAGTCAATGAAGCCACCAGCACTAAGGTTGCGCGAACAATGATGGTCTTCCTGCGTGAGGTCACGCACAGCGGAACAGCCGCGGCGGCCTCGTCACTGAACCATCCGCTCGGAGGTAAGACAGGCACGACTAGCGATTTTACCGACGCATGGTTTGTCGGCTTCTCACCTTCGACCACCTGTGGCGTGTGGGTTGGTTATGACAGCCGCGAGTCACTCGGCGACAAGGAGACCGGCGCCAAAGCAGCGCTGCCCATCTGGACGGATTTTATGCGGGCTGCCATTGCTGGAAAAGATGGCGAGACGTTTTCGAGTGATATGAATCAAGGCCAGGGACCGGCGATACATATTGCGGCTGCTGTTCGGGCAATGCATTGAATCCTGCACATGTGTTAGTGCATCTCATAGGTAGTATGTCTCAGAAGCGCGTTATCCTTTACAGCCAGCCCGGATGCCCTCCCTGCTATGCTGCCAAACATTTCTTCACTTCCCGCGAAATCCCCTTTGAATACAAAGACGTTACTGCGGATCCAGCAGCGCTGCGCGAACTGGTAGAACTGAACAGCCGGTCGACTCCAACCATTGTGGTCGATAACGAGGTCATGATCGGCTTCGATATGGACCGGCTGGAGCAACTGCTGGGCTGATTTTCGAAGCCCTCCCCTGTTGGTAGCAGAATCTAATTGCTTCTTTGAAACAGCGGCTCGAATTCAAGTTCTACAGCATCATCAAGAGCACTGATCTTCACGTCTTCCAGCGATTCGACGATCCAGTCAGCAGCGCTGAGATTTTCGACTGTATGTGAGAAGAGCGTGGCCAGCACTTTGCATCCAGCGGCGCGGCCGGCTTGCGCGCCCGATGTCGAGTCTTCAATTACGAGGCAATCTTCGGGCTTCTGTCCTAGCAGAGCTGCTCCCTTGATGTAAGGCTCAGGTGCTGGCTTGCCATGCGTAACCATGTCAGCCGTGACAATGCGCTCAGGCAATGGAACTTCGGCGTGTCCAAGACGCGCGCGCGCCAGCCGTTCTGTCGCTGAAGTGACGATGGTCCAATATTTTTGAGGGAGCGTGTCGAGGATGCGGCACACGCCCCTCAGCACTTCAATATCTTCCTTGTCTTCGATTTCGATCTGCTCAATCAGTCTGAGCTCTTCCACGTCGTTCAGATCAGGACGCAGCTTGCGGATCGTATCGATGGCGCGCTGGCCATGCGCGGTCTTAATGGCAAGAGCAGCATCAACGCCGCGCATTTCTCCCCACTTTGCCCAGCTTCGCTCAACCGAACCAAGCGAACTGACAAGAACACCATCCATGTCAAAAAGAATTCCGCGAATGTGCAGCTTCAAGCTTCCTTCTCCTTACTAAGACCATTTGCAGAAGATGAGTAAGGGCACGGCTCAGGCCGCGCCCTTCAAAAAAAGCCGAAGTTTTAAGCAGAAAGTTTCGCGAAGAATTCCTTCATGCGATTTAGTCCCTCGTCCACGTCGTCATGCGAGACAGCGTAGGAGAGACGGATGTGCTGCTGCGTTCCGAAGGCCTCGCCGGGAACAGTGACGACATGCGCCTCGTGCAGCAGACGGTTGGCTAATTCAAGCGCTGTTTGCGAACCGGGCTTGCCCAGATATGCGGACACATTCGGATACACATAGAATGCGCCTTCCGGCCTGGTACAGGTAATGCCGGGGATCTCCGCGAGTCGCGCAAGGATGCGGTCGCGCAGCTTGAGGTAATCGGCGCGCATCTCCGTGACGCATTCCTGCGAGTTGTTGAGCGCGGCGATGGCGGCCTTCTGCACAAAGTGGGCCGTAGATGAGGTTGACTGGCTCTGCAGCTTGCTCATGGCCGCAATAATCGGCTTGGGACCGAGCGCATAGCCGGCGCGCCATCCGGTCATGGCGTAGGTTTTTGACAGAGAACCCAGCACAACGATGTGCTCCTTCGCATCAGTGAACGATCCGCCGCTGACCAATGCTCCGGTGTATTGCAGGTAGACGTAGCACTCATCAAGCAGCAGATAGATGCCGCGATCGTGCGCAAGCTTTACGATGCGCTCGAGATCAGCAGGAGCGATGACGGAGCCTGTCGGATTCGAAGGCGAGTTAAGGATGATCGCTTTCGTGCGCGGCGTGATGAGTTTCTCAACAGCCTCAGCCGTCACGCGGAAGTTCTCCGCTTCGTCAGTCTCAAGATAAACAACCTTGCCGCCAGCGTACTGGATGATGTCCTTATAAGAGACCCAGTAAGGTACAGGCAGAATGACCTCGTCGCCATGATCGACGAGAACCTGAATGGCGTTGAAGATGGCAAGCTTTCCGCCAGTGGTGAAGACGGCCTCTTCAGCCGTGTAGTTCGAGCCGAAGTCGCAGGCGTGACGGTCGACGATGGCTTTGCGCACTTCAGGGATGCCGGCAACCATGGTGTAGCGCGTGAAATTCTTGTCGATGGCTTCAATGGCCGCGTCCTTGATATGGCGCGGCGTGGCGAAATGCGGCTCGCCTGCTCCGAAGTCCACCAGCTTCGCGCCCTGCGCGCGCAGCTTGGCGGCTTCCGCGGTAACGGCCATGGTGGCCGAAACCTCAATGCGTCCGATGCGATCGGCGAAAACTTTTGCCTGGGTGCCTGTGGCTGTGCTCATGCTTCTATTTTTTCAGATTTTTGCAGAATGCAGGAGAGTAAATTGCCACTAAGTCGTCGGCCTTTACTTGTGAAGTTCACGCACATGAATAAAGACCTTAGCAAGACGGGGCGGGAATATGGAAATCGCCGTAACGTTCCATTCGACTTTGACAACCTGGTAGACAATCGACTTTCCTTGGTCCTGGTCGAGCGAGAGAATCTCACCAACAACGGGGATGCGCCAGAACCAGTCGAGTTGCAGCGGTCGACTGGTTTCCTCTGGAACGACGCTTATCTCAACTCTGTACTCCGAGCCTACGATTCTGCTTCCGCCGCCGGAAATACCGGTGCGTGCGTCTTCCTGGGCGCTGGATCCGTGTTGGCTTTCCCTGGCAATGGTTTCACGCACGGTGTCCGGGTTTACACCTCGATCGAACAGCAGTTTTGCTGTGCGCGATTCCCTATCATGCAGCAGGCCAAGAAAGAGATGTTCGGTTCCGATGTACTTATGTTTGAGACGTTCGGCTTCTTCAGCAGCATAGTTGAGAACACGCTTGGCTTCGTTTGAGAGCGGCAGGTCAACGGAAGTAGACGTTTTCGGCCCTCTATAGACGCGCTTTTCAACTTCATTGCGCAGAATCGTCTGCCAATCGCCTTCGCCAAGCCAGCGTATGACAACATACTTGTTTTCTCGCAGCAAGGCGAGCAACAGGAATTCTGATTCGATATAAAGGCTTCCGAATTCGCTGGCCTCGTAGCGGGAGAAGAAGATGACGCGGCGCGCTCTTTCTGTATATTGCTCGAACATACTACCTCTCTTGGGGGGAGTAATATTCCCGGATACGCTGTTTCATGCCCCTGAAAGTCATCAAACATTACAGCACTGAATGTGCATCTCACCAGAGAATTTTCTTCTGGAGCTTAAGGGCTTCTCATGACCCTCCTCCTCGTGCAAATGTCCGTCATTCTTGCTGTTACGCTGGCTTGCGGATGGCTGGCGCGCAAGCTGGGGCAGGCGCGTGTGATCGGCGAGATGATTGGCGGCATTCTGCTGGGGCCTTCCGTGCTGGGGCGGATCGCGCCGCACGCTTCGACCTCGCTCTTTCCAGTCGTGTCACTGCATTCACTGGAAATGCTTTCGACGGTCGGACTGATTCTGTATCTGTTTCTGATTGGCATGGAACTGGATTACGACCAGCTTGTGCGCCAACGAAGAACAGCTGCGCTGGCCAGCGGCACCAGCATCATCATTCCATTCATTACGGCTGCGGTGCTGGCCCACTCGTTGCGGATTCGTTTCGCTCCACATGGCATCGGCAGTATTCCCTTTGTGCTCTTTCTCGGAATCGCGATGAGCATTACGGCATTTCCAGTGCTGGCGCGCATTATCGAAGAGCGGCGGCTGCAGGGCACTCCGCTCGGCACAACGGCGATTTTGTGCGCAGCCGTGGATGATGTTGTCGCGTGGTCGCTGCTGGCGCTGGCATTGGCTCTCATCGGCGCTGATGGTGGCTCGGCTTCCCTGCCAATCCGGCTCGCGTGCCTTGCCGGGTATCTGCTCTTGATGCTGGGCATCATCCGGCCGCTCGCTGCGCGTGCAGTAAACATGCGCAAAAAGCCTGAGCTTTCACTCGAACTGCTAGGCGTAGTGATTATAGGCGCGCTTGCTTCGGCAGCAGCTACGGAGTGGATTGGCGTTCATCCGCTGTTTGGCGCATTTCTTGCCGGAGTCTGCTTCCCGCGCATCGAGCACTGGCAGCAGGCGGTGCGCGCGCGGCTGGACATGGTGACCTCTGTTCTGCTGCTGCCGCTGTTCTTCGCTCTGACGGGTTTGCGCACGCGGCTCGATCTCTTAAACGATGCAGCGATGTGGTGGTGGACCGGCATCGTGTTAGTAGGCGCGGTCTTTGGCAAAATGGGGGGCGGCGTGTTGGCGGCCCGCTGGACCGGCCAGTCATGGCGCAATGCCTTCGCTTTGGGCGCGTTGATGAACACGCGCGGCCTGGTAGAGTTAGTGGTTCTGAATATCGCATACAACGTCGGCGCGTTTTCACCGACGCTCTTCACCATGATGGTAGTGATGGCTCTGGTGACAACAATGAGCACCACTCCGATTTTGAACCTTCTTGGTGTGAAGAACGGGGATACGGAAAAAGAGCCGGTAAAGGTGGAGGTTACGGCCTGAGTTTTGACGTGATTGCTTACGAATGCCCATTGCCGGGGACGCGCGCCTTCAGCCTTTCAATCACAAACTCCGGAACCAACCCTTCGATAGAACCACCAAGGGTGAACACCTCTTTCACCAGTCGCGAGCTGACAAAGGAGTATTTTCCGTCGGGCATAAGAAAAACAGTCTCGAGATCAGGCGCGAGACGTCGGTTCATCAGGGCCATCTGCAGCTCGTATTCATAGTCGCTGATAGCGCGGATGCCACGCATCACCGCCTGCGCCTGGTGCTGACGCACAAAGTCGACGAGCAGGCCATCAAAGGTAGCGACAGAGACATTCTTGAAGCCGGACAGAGCTTCAGTCAGCATTTCTACACGCTCTTCCACGGTGAACAGTGGATTCTTGCCTGAATTGTTGAGGATGGCGACAACGAGATGGTCGAAGATTTTCGATCCGCGCGCAATCAGGTCAAGATGACCGTTTGTCACCGGATCAAAGCTACCTGGATAAATGGCTTTTACAGTATTCACGCCAAAGGAATTGTAGCAGTGGGACTGGCCGTCCAGGCACACGCGCCTTTCGGCGCCATTTACCAAAGAATTTTCAGCGTAGGAGGAAAATGGCAGGTCATTTTGGCCTGCCATATAACAGCTTGAGTGCCTTTACTGCCGCCTGGCAGGTCGCACAGCCTCCTGGGCGGCTGCGGCTCCGTTCACAGGGACAGCCGGGATTTCTGGGGCAGCAGGCGCGCCAATCTTCAGTTTCTGGCGAAGTTCTGTGTCGATTTTGGCGAAGGTTTCCTTGTTGTCCTTGAGGTATTGGCGGACGTTTTCGCGGCCCTGGCCGATGCGTTCCCCAGAGAAGCTGTACCATGCGCCGGACTTCTCGACGATGTTGTTGGCTACTGCCAAGTCGAGCACGTCTCCTTCGCGCGAGATGCCTTCTCCGTAGAGGATGTCGAACTCGGCTTCACGGAAAGGAGCAGCCACCTTGTTCTTGACGATCTTGACTTTGGTGCGGGCTCCGACAACCACGTCGCCTTCCTTGACCGCGGAAATGCGGCGGATATCGATGCGGACCGTCGAATAAAATTTGAGGGCGCGGCCTCCGGTCGTGGTTTCCGGGTTGCCGAACATGACGCCGATCTTTTCACGGATCTGGTTGATGAAGATCAGGCAGGTGCGCGACTTCGAAACCGTTCCGGTAAGCTTGCGCAGCGCCTGCGACATAAGGCGGGCCTGCAAACCAACGTGAGAGTCACCCATTTCGCCGTCGAGTTCGGCTTTGGGGACGAGCGCGGCCACTGAGTCAACCACCAGCACGTCAATCGCGCCGGAGCGGACGAGGGCTTCCGTGATTTCAAGCGCCTGTTCGCCGTAGTCGGGCTGCGAGACAAGCAGGTTGTCCACGTCGACGCCCAGTTTTTTCGCATAAATGGGGTCAAGTGCGTGTTCGGCGTCGACGAAGGCCGCCATGCCACCTGCCTTCTGGGCCTCGGCAATGATCTGGAGGGTAATGGTGGTTTTGCCCGAAGATTCAGGGCCGAAGATTTCGATCACGCGGCCACGCGGCACTCCGCCGACGCCGAGCGCGGCGTCAAAGGAGATCGAGCCGGTGGAAATGGTCGAAATAGGCACCACGGCCTCTTTGCTGCCGAGGCGCATAATGGAGCCTTTGCCGAATTGCTTCTCGATCTGTGAAAGCGCCAGTTCTACGGCGCGGGTACGGTCATCTGCCACGATAGTTCTCCAATCCTAAGGCGCGGTTTTGCGCCAGAATACGCGTGATGCTTGAGGAAATGTACGAATTTGAGGCGATTCTAGCACTCATTTCTGAAGGGGCGAAGAAAAATCAAAAACTATAGTAACTATTGCAGCGAACAGATGCAAGTTCACTTGCCATTCCGTCCCCGTTGGTCACTTGCAAACGATCCCAGATTAAGCAGTTATGACGCGGAAAGCGTGTCCGTTCCATGCAATGGCCAGATGCGGAAGTGGCCACTGACATGCATCAGGCTCATGATGTAGAGCATGCCGTCGTAGTAACGCTCGTGGCCGGATGGGATGGGGGTGTTCCAGAGGGCTTCTACAAATTCCCGCGAACGCTTTTTATCAGTCGCCGCCAGGCTGGCGACGGCGTTCGTTGCCACGAGTCCGGTGGAGTGCCGGGCTTCGACCACTTTGCCATCAAGCGCGTAGACATCTCCATAACTGTTGAGGCCCTGGGACTCAAAGAACTTTTGTATGCGGTCGCTCAGTTCCGGCTCTACCGGGGCCTTTCGCCACCAGGACCAGTCGACCGACCAGTTGCTGGCTGTGCGCCAGGAGTCGAAGCCGAAGATCGAGGACTGCGGAAATCTTGAAGTGTGCGGAGTGCCGTCAAAATTTGCATAGGCGGGAGTGAGGCCGGTGGTTGCATTCGCGGTTTTTGGGAAAAAGCTGCGGCTGGCCTCGGCGGCCTGGGCCCAGAACTGGCGATCCTCGACCGGTCCCCAGCGCGCCCATAGTTCATAGAACGCGGGCAAGTGGTAGGAGGGGTCCGTAAAATTGCCCCGATCCACGCCGGGCACAAAGCGAATCATTTTTGCTTCTTCGCTCACCTCGTTGCCAACCGTCCGCGTGCCAAAGCGTGTCGGGCCAGATTTTACCGCGCGATGGCGCATGGTGGTCAGCAATTCGTCGGCCTGCTGCTTGTAGTTGTAGATCCCTGCGCCATTGCCCCAACGCGCTGCGGCAAAGTAGAGCGACATCACGAAGTATTCTTCGCCATCCGGGGCAGCTGTTTCCTCGTTAGGCGTACCGTCGGTTTTGCAGGACCAGGAGAAGTATCCATAGGAGGGGTGGTTCAGGTCGCTGATGTACATGTAGGTCTTCGCCCAGTTCCACAACGCGTCGAACTCGGGCTTCTTGTTGAGCTGGACGGTGATCATCATCCCGTAGGACATGCCCTCAGTGCGCACGTCGTGATTGGCGACATCGGTGAGGTAAGCGAGCGGCCCGTTCGCGTTTTTGCCGGCAGGATAGTAGACGGTCTGGGTGTCTGGGTCGCCATGAAAGAGTTGCTCGAAGGCGGTGTTGATCTTGGCGTCGATCTCTTTTTCGGAGTGGCCATTTTCCGCGAAAAGATTGCGGTAGTGTCCGGTGGCGTATGCGCCCTTGCCGTCGCTTGTCTGCGCTTGTATCGGGTTCAGGACAAGTGTGGTTGAGAGGAGTCCGGCAGCAATGGCAAGGAAATTTCCCATTAGTAAATGCTTTTACTTGTTTGGAACGAAAAAGACAAGTGGATTGCTGAAAAATCCGCCCGGCTTCAGTCGCGAATCTCCATACTCCGGATCAGGCCGTTTTCAATGGAATAGACATGCTCGATCATGCGATCGAAAAGCAGTTCTCCTGATATGTCGTGGACTACCTGATGCACCTCTACGGCAATGCGGCCATCCTGCTCTGTTCTGAAGCTTTTCGGCTCTACATGAGGGTTCAGGATTTTGAACTGGCGGATCCAGTAGTCGCGGACAGCATTGTGCCCGACGACGCGGCCACCCTCCATGCCGTTGGGCCAATCGACTTCCGGATGCATTTTCTCAAGCACTGCATCGATTTCGCGCCGATTGAAGGCAGCATAGACATGGCGGAGAAGGTCGGTTTCTGCGGACATTTTATCTCTTGAGCAAATCCACCGGCTCGTTTATGTCCGTCACGCGGAAATACTCAGCCAGTGTCGGGTGCTGTTTTTTCACGGCCTGATACATCTCCCAGGCGATGCGACGATAGGAGAAGTGTCCCTGCTGTTGCGAGCGCAGCTCGGAGATATAGACGGCTTCAGCGAAGTCCATCTTGAAGAGGGCGCGTATATGCGTGCCCAGCGGCAGGACGTAGTCGGCAGATTGTGCTGCTTCCGGCGCAGGGCTTTTTGCTAATTGCTCGTGCGTACTGAAGGCTGCCTTCATGGCTGACTCGTAGTGCGGTTGCAGTCCGGCTTCAGCTACGCCTTGTGGGATGTCGTAGCCGTGGGCGGTGGTGTAGCCCTGAATCACCTGTACACAGCGGCGATGACGGTGCATGTCACGGAATCCGCCGATATCCATGAGGATGTCGAAGCGGAGAGTTTGTCCTGCTGAGAATTCGCGCAATAATTCGTCGTGTCTGCCGCGATGGCGCGTGCCGAGGGCGATGATCTCATTGCGCCTTGCTTCATTTAATGCTGCTACATGCTCACGGAGCTGGCGGTAGGAATAGTGGCAGGCTCTATAGAGCAGCGTAGTTGCCAGCTCTACTTCGAGAGATTCTTCGCGCTCGACCAAATCCACGACAGGGGCAGGCTCGATGGCTGCGTCTTTCATCAACGTTGCTGCGGCTTGCGCGAGTTCGCGGCGGGTTTCAATTTCGTAATTGCTGGGCGCGGCGTATTTGACTAATGTCGGAGCGGTTCGGACATCGCGAGCCAGCAGTGATTCGGCCTTCGAAGCTAATGCGGGATCAAGAGCAGCGATCTCGCGCTGCAAGCTGGCTAATTCTTCTCCGTGGACATTCCAGGCTACTCCGGTAGCGGCGGCGCGGAGACGTTCTCCTAATTGACGGATTTCCTCATACGGACTTGAGAGCAGGCGCGAGACCTGCGTTTCAAGCGTGCGGGCGTTGACGATCTGGCCAAGCGAGGTGTTTGTCGCTAATGGGAGCAGGTAGCGGGCCACGTCAAAAGCTCTTGCCCGGAGAGTCCGGTCGTAGCTCTCCTGCTTCATTTCAGCAGGCTTGGCGACCTGGGTCTTTAAGTACTCGGACATGCCCTCGGAAATGCCGTGATATGCGCCGAAAAGCGCCTCAATCTGGTTCGAAAACAGCGTTTTTGCGTCATTATTTGCGCCAAAATTGGGTAAAAACCAGCTGCTTTTTTTGAAATTCTGGTAGCGGGTGGAACGCTCCTGGCCGTCCCAGCGCTGCTCGTCGACGAGAGAAATAGCAGCCAGCAGTGATAGTCTCTCAATGGCGAAGGCGATGTGGGCCAAATCGGCGATCGAACGATGGCCGTATTGGAAATAGAATGTGTTGAGGAACTGCTCGGCGCGCTGGCTGCTGATTTCCTTGAGCGAGTCCTTCATCGACAGCGCCGAGCGCGAATATTTGGCCATGGCGTAGGCCAGAACCTCGGGGTCGGCGCCATGCACGGCAAACACTTCTGTCTGGTTTTGAGGCTCGGCTGGCGTGACGGCAACGGGTTCAGCTACGGATTCAGGCATGTTGGCAACCAGAATACGGCATTTGCCTCTGGAAGAGACGCCCCAAACACAAAAGCTGCAACTTCAGCAGGTTACGGCGCGTCTTATGGTCAAGAACTCTCAGGACATGAAGGATATCCTTACGGAGACAAGCCACCGGCCCTGGCCGCTGCCTTCTGCTGCATGGGCGATGACCCAGCGTTGGAACAATCTTCTATTTGCGCATTGGCCTGTTCCCGCGGGTGAGATTGCGCAGCTTCTGCCTCCGGGACTTTCTGTCGATACGTTTGATGGCTCAGCGTGGGTCGGTGTGGTTCCCTTCTGGATGGACCGCATCCGGTTCCGCGGGATGCCGCTGATTCCCGGAGCAAATCATTTTCCCGAGCTCAATCTGCGGACATATGTGCGCGAGCGACACTCAAACATGGCCGGCGTATATTTCTTTTCGCTCGATGCGGCGAATCCCGCGGCAGTGGCCGTTGCGCGGACCTTCTTCAGGTTGCCGTATTACTGGGCGCAGATGAGCATTGAGTCGAAAGATGACCGCGAGTTTCACTACGAGAGCACCCGGCTGCTCACTTTGCATAATGTCCGATTTCGCGCGACGTACCGGAGTCTGTGCCAGCCGAGCATGAAGGGCGGCATCGAGAGTTTTCTCACTGAACGGTATTGCCTCTATACGACAGACAAGCGTGGCACGATCCATCGCGGAAACATTCACCATATGCCATGGCCTCTGGAAATGGCTGAAGCCGAGATTGAATTGAACGAATTGCCGCGCGCGCATGGCATTCGCCTGCCAGATACGAAACCTCTGTTGCACTATGCGCGCGAGCTGGTTGTATATATCTGGGAACTGGAACTGCTGCCCGGATTGGCGAAACATGCGGCGAGCGCTCCGGTGCCTGTGGCTAAACCGCTCTGACTGATTCTCTTCTCGCACCGATGTTTGTGGCTGAGCCTCTATAATTTTCGTTTGGCTCATGAATCGTTCCTTGCAACATGAAACAAACTGCCGCTCCCTCCGCTCCGCGCCTCTGGCGCTCCGGTCAGGATGACAAGGCAATAAAAATACTGGAGAAGAATTGTGGCATCGTTAGTAGGAAAAATTGCGCTTGTTACCGGGGCATCTCAGGGGATCGGCCGTGCTTGCGCGATTGCGCTGGCACGCGCCGGCGCGAGTGTTGCGCTGGCTGCCCGCAATGAATCGAAGCTGAATGAAGTGGCTGCCGAGATTGCTGCGCATAGCGGAACGGCAAAGACGTTTGCGCTGGATGTTGCGGGCGAAGAATCGATCAAGGCGACCGCGAAGGCTGTGGTGGAGCACTTTGGCGGCGTACATATCCTTGTGAACAATGCCGGTATTACGCGTGACACACTGCTGCTGCGCATGAAGCGCGCGGACTGGGACGATGTAATGACCACGAACCTGACGGGAACGTTTCTGCTGACGCAGGCGCTGGTCGGTTCCATGATGAAGGCGCGCTGGGGACGAATCATCAATATCTCAAGCGTCGTTGGCGAGACGGGGCAGGCAGGACAGGCGAACTATGCTGCAAGCAAGGCAGGGCTGATCGGTTTTACCAAATCGCTGGCGCGTGAACTGGCTTCGCGCAATATCACTGCCAATGCAGTTGCTCCGGGGTACATTGAAACTTCGATGACTGCTGTGCTTGATGAAAAGCAACGCGCCGCGATGTTGACGCATATTCCGCTGGGTCGTGCCGGGAGCGATGAAGATATTGCCCATGCCGTGAGGTTTCTTGCTTCCGATGAAGCTGCTTATATCACCGGACACGTGCTCGATGTGAATGGCGGCATGTACATGGGTTGAGGGACTGGCCGTCCAGGCATACGCGCCTTCGGCGCAGAACGAGAAGACTGCGCATTCCAGAGAAACCCCGGCTTCAGCGCTTTGCTCAGCATGACAAACTTGGGGTGGTTACGGCCAACCGTGAGTAAATTGCGCCTGGACGTTGTAACTCGCGGTTCCATTTTGCGTCGAATTGAGCGAAGCTTCTTACGGTATAAATGGAGGGCGTTGTGAAGCGCTGCAGTTTCTTAT
>DATAQW010000109.1:0-9837 GCA_036264445.1 Pseudacidobacterium sp. | reverse complement strand
CCAGCTCAGCCCACCGCTCATAAAGCACATCAAGAGCGGCCTTCGCAGATTCAGCTCCAGCCAGAGCAGATTGCAGCCGCACTGCATCCACAACAATGGCAGGATCTTCGAGCAATACCTGTTTTGCCCGCAAATCTTCTTCGGCAGAAGTAATGCGTTCCTCAATCGTCGCCCACTCACGCGCTTCGAGATAAGAGAGCTTCTTTTTAGCAGAAGGTTGTGAAGTAGTTGGTTTTGCAGTTGGACGCGATACCTGCTCCTTAGGCTGCTTGCGCGAATCCATCCACGCTTCCCATTGAGAGTAGTCAGCGAAACGTTCAGCGCCGCCATCCCCATCGAGTCCCAGTACCACGTTCGATACGCGGTCGAGCATATAGCGGTCATGCGTAACCAGCACCAGCGCACCGGGATATTCCAGGAGGCTCTCTTCCAAAATTTCAAGCGTAGTGATATCGAGATCATTGGTCGGCTCGTCCAGCAGAAGAAGGTCCGCTGGTTGAAGCATTAAATTTGCAATCAGCACGCGAGCGCGTTCGCCGCCTGAGAGACGAGAGACGGGTTGGTTCAGCTGCTCTCCGGTAAACAGGAACCGCGCAGCCCAGGATGCAACATGAATCACGCGATCCTGATAAACAACCGAGTCGCTGTCGGGAGCAAGAGCGCGGCGCAGCGTCAATGAGTCATCGATATCGCGGTTCTGCTCAAAGTAAACAACTTTGAGTTGACTGGCGCGCTTAATCGATCCTGCCTCCGGCTCCAGTTCGCCGCTTAACAGGCGCAGCAGGGTTGTCTTGCCACTGCCGTTAGGGCCCACGAGACCGACCCTCATGCCCGCCGTGATGGCAAAACTCAGACCATCAAAAAGCCTGCGGTTTCCGGCAGAATATGTAAGGTACTCAAGCTCAACCAGCCGCTTTGTCTGGCGATCCGTCGCGTTGAAATCGATGCCTGCTGAACGTGCCTGAGTGCGGGTGTTGAGGTCGGCTAGTTCGCCAATCAGATACTGGGCGCGATCAATACGCGCTTTTGATTTTGTGGTGCGTGCTTTCGGCCCACGCCGCAGCCACTCCTTCTCAATGCGAACGCGATTTTCCAGCGCCTCCTGCCGTTTGGCCTGTGCGGCAAGAAACTCCTGCTTCTTTTCCAGGAAATCGCTGTAGTGGCCGCTGATACGCAGCAATCCGCCGGGATAAGTACGGTTCAGCTCAGCCATTTGCGTGGCTACGTTCTCAAGAAAATATCGGTCGTGGCTGATCACAACACTGGCAAATGAAGCCGAAGCCAATACGCCTTCAAGCCACTCAATTCCCGCGAGATCGAGGTGGTTAGTAGGTTCATCGAGCAGCAGAATGTCCGGCTTCTGGACCAGCGCTTCGACAATGGCTAGCCGTTTGCGCCATCCGCCGGAAAATGTAACCGCTTCAGCTTCAAAATCTGTGAATCCAGCGCGGCCCAGCAACTCACGCATGCGCGCTTCCCATTCGTCATGAGGAACGTTAGCTCGCTCCAACGCTGATTCAATAATCGAGCGAACGGTTTTCCCCAGAGCAAACTCCGAATCCTGCGCAACGTAGCTCATTCGCGTCAGCTTTCGGACTGAGACTTCACCGGAATCAGCCTCAATCTCTCCGGCGAGAATCTTGAGCAGAGTTGATTTCCCTGAGCCATTCGGGCCAATCAGGCCAATGCGGTCGTTATCTTCCACGGTGAACGAGATGTCACTGAAGAGGGAAGTGGCTCCGAAGGATTTCGAGATATTTTGTGCGTTCAGTATGAGCACTGGAAGATGTAAGGGTAGGCGCGGGCTTTAGCCCGCGCAGTTAACATGCAAATCAACAAGGGCTTCTGCCTGAGGTCCTTACTTTGCTGCAGCCGTCGCAGCAATGTATTCCTCATACGGTCCCTTGAAGTCATCAATTGCGCCGTTCTCAAAGTGCCAGATACGTGTGCCGACCTCTTCGATCAGATCCTGATCATGCGTGACCAGCAGCACCGTGCCTTCATACCGCTGCAATGCAATGTTCAGCGCATTGATGGACTCAAGATCGAGGTGGTTCGTCGGCTCATCGAGAATCAGAATGTTCGGCTTTTGCAACATCAGCTTGCAGAAGATGAGCCTCGCAGCTTCGCCACCCGAAAGCGCGGTGGTTGGCTTCAGTCCTTCTTCGCCACGAAAGAGCATTTGCCCGAGAATGCCTCGTATGTCTTCTGTTGTGGCCTTGGGATCGAACTGATGCAGCCACTCATTCACCGTCATGCCGTGCTCGATCACGCCGGCATGGTCCTGCGGAAAATATCCGATCTGCGATTCGTGCCCCCACTTTACCGTTCCAGCATCAAGCGAGAAGTCTTTCTCTGCCAGATCAGGAACCTGAGCCAGTAGTGATTTGAGCATCGTTGTCTTGCCCTGGCCGTTGCGTCCGATGAGACAGACTTTTTCCCCGCGCATCAATGCGCCGCCAAAGCCATCGAAAACAACATGCTCACCATAACTCTTGCGTACACCCTCGAATTCCAGCGTGTGCTTGCCTGAAGGTCGAAGCTGATCAAAGCGAATGTAAGGGCGCTGGATGTTCGACTTCGCCAACTCGGTCGTTTGCAAGCGCTCAACTTCCTTCTTGCGGCTTGTTACCTGGCTCGAACGCGTGCCTGCAGAAAATCGCGCAATAAATTCATTCAGCTGCGCGATTTTTTTCTCGCGCTGTTCGTTCTGTGATTCAAGACGTGCGCGTACCTGTGTCTTGGCGACAACCATGTCATCGTAGCCGCCGGTGTAGGTGATGATGGTCTGGTAATCGATGTCCGCTGTATGCGTGGTCACGCTGTTCAGAAAATGACGGTCATGCGAGATCGTGATCAGCGTGCCTTCAAACTTCTGCAGGAACTCCTGCAGCCAGTGGATCGAGTCAAGGTCGAGGTGGTTCGTAGGCTCATCCAGCAGCAAGGCCTGTGGATTGCCGAACAATGCCTGCGCCAGAAGCACGCGGACCTTCTGTCCACCCTGCAATTCGTTCATCTTGCGCTCATGCAGTTCATCAGAGATATCGAGCCCTTGCAGAAGTATGGCGGCGTCGCTCTCGGCGGTATAGCCGTCTTCTTCGCCAACGATGCCTTCAAGCTCTCCCAGGCGCATCCCATCTTCATCCGTCAACTCAGCCTTGGAGTAGATGGCGTCGCGCTCTTCCATCGCAGCCCACAACGCTTTGTTGCCCATGATGACCGTATCGATCACGCGATAAGCGTCGAAGGCATACTGGTCCTGGCGCAGAATTCCGAGTTTCTTCGGGCGAACAACCGTGCCTTTTTGCGCGTCGAGTTCGCCGGAAAGAATCTTCATAAATGTCGATTTGCCTGCGCCGTTTGGCCCTGTAAGACCATAGCGGCGTCCGGGCGTAAAGGTAGTGGCCACTTCCTCAAAGAGAATCTTCGACCCGTAGCGCATGGTTACGTTGTTTACTGAAATCATGATGCAATCCTGTTACTCAGACAGAGACAGACTCTTCGTCGAAGATGTCTCTGTGTTTTCTGTTGTGAAAATGTTTTTCGAAATTCCTGGGGCGTGTCGCCGCGGTTGTCAGGAATATGAAATCCGTTGCCGCTCTCTTCTATAGTTTACTAGAAAAAATGCGAAACCAAGAGGTTGGTCGCCAGAGCCGCGACATAGGCCAGCACACTCATATAAGCAAATTGCAAAGCCGGCCACTTCCAGCTGTTCGTTTCGCGCCTCACTATGGCGAGCGTCGAAGTGCATTGCATGGCAAAAGCAAAGAAGACCACCAGCGCCATTGCACCGCCGAGAGTCAGATCATGCCGTAGAGCAGCCTGCAGATTGAGTGATTGCGTTGCCGGATCAGCTCCGTACAGATTGCCCAGCGTTCCGACAATCACCTCGCGCGCGATTACGGAACTGAGCAGGCCAATGCCGATCTTCCAGTTGAAGCCAAGCGGCCTGATGACCGGCTCAATAAACTGTCCAACGCGGCCGACGATGCTCTGTGCTAAGCCGGCATGGAAGGGAATGTGGCTCAACACCCAGAGCACAATCATCACGCTCAGGATTACCGTACCGGCCTGTTTTAAGAAGACCTTGCCGCGATCGATCAGTTGCAGTCCGAGTGAGCGAAATGTAGGCACACGGTACTGAGGCAGCTCCAGAATAAAGGGAGCCGATGATGCTTTCAGGATCGAAGACTTTAGCAGGCGCGCCGTAAACAACGCTGCAATAAATCCGAGCACATAAAGCCCAACCATCACCGCAGCCTGCAATCCGAAAAAATCTCCGAGCAGCGGCTTGTTCGGAACAAATGCAGCGATGATGAGCAAATATACAGGCAGGCGCGCCGAACACGTCATGAATGGAGTCACCAGGATGGTCGCAAAACGGTCGCGCTTGTTTTCAATGGTGCGCGTGGCCATGATCGCAGGCACAGCGCAGGCATAGGCGGAAAGCAGCGGGATGAAAGCCTTGCCGTTCAGGCCAATGGCACGCATCATGCGGTCGGCGATCAAGGCTGCGCGGGCGAGATAACCTGAGTCTTCGAGGATCCCGATGAATAGGAATAGCAGCAGAATCTGCGGCAGAAAGACGAGTACGGAAGCCACGCCCTTCCATACGCCGTCAATCATGAGCGATTGCAACCAGCCGTTGCCAAGCAGCAGGCCAACTTTGTCGCCTGAGGTATTCAGCAACTCCTGAAGCATGTCGCTGGCAGGACGGCCAATCGAAAACACAACCTGAAATACAGCGAAGACAACAGCTATAAAGAACAGTGGCCCTGTCACGCGCCCCAGTAGCACGGAGTCGAGCTTGCGCGTCCATTCAGAAGACAGCGGCGCTTTGTACTTCGTCCGCGTGCTGATGCCCGTGGCCCATTGCCTGTACGAGCGCGGATTGCCCATCACAGGCAATTCAAGTTTCGGAGCAACAGCTTTGATCGGTTCGCTTTTGTGGTCGAGAAAATGCCTGATAGTGTCAAGTCCGGTGCCGCGCGAGGCGCTGATCTTGGCAACCGGAACACTCAACTCGCGCGCAAGGGCCAGCGTGTCCACCTCGCCGCCGCGTGTTTCCATTAGGTCGCTCATGTTGAGTAGGACCATTGTCGGCAGCCCTAGCGCGAGGATCGGCGCAGCCAGCATCAACTGGCGCTGCAGGTGCAGGGAATCGAGAACGAGGAGAACAGCATCAGGCGTGGGAGCTCCGGGCATTCTGCCATGCAGGACATCAACGGCCACACGCGCATCTTCAGAATGCGTATTCAGGCTGTAGATTCCCGGAAGATCGATGAGCGTGAGATCGCTGCGGTCAATGCCGCTCATTTTGCCGTAGTGCTGTTCAACGGTGACCCCGGGATAGTTAGCGACTTTCTGCCGCAGTCCTGTAAGGCGGTTGAAGAGAGTTGATTTGCCTGAGTTTGGCGGACCGATGAGAGCGACGGTATGTATCTTGCCAGCGACCCGAGGTCTCGCTTCAATCTCGATTGTGCCTGGCGTGCAACAACTGCTCATGGTCACTCTTCCTCAAGCTCCCGGACAGTAATCCACCGCGCCGTATCGCGCCGAAGGGCAACTTCCATCCCATCTATGGCATACACCGTGGGATCACCTGTCGGCGCACACCTTATCGCCCTCACCCGCGCCTCTGGCATAAACCCCATGTGCATCAAATGGTGCTGAATTTCATCGGGAAGTTGCAGCGTTTCCACCACACCTAATCCGCCAATTCGCAATTCACTCAACGCAGTCAAGGTTGCACATCTTCCAGTAATCAGATGAGGGTACAAATCCTTCTGATTCATCATACAGCAAACTGCGACTAATTTAATCCTAATTGCTTGAAGGAATTGAAAACTGAGAGTGCCCAGGTTGCCAAGCTAACCCTGGGTCGTTTTTTAACGGGCTGAGCGGATCGCAGAGCTTAATTCGCCAAGAAGTCCATGAGTTTCCTGCCAATCGATGCAGGCGTCGGTAATGCTCTGCCCATAAGTAAGAGGCTGGCCCGGAACAAGCTGTTGCGCCCCCGCAACCAGATTGCTCTCAAGCATCACGCCCATGATGCGCCTGTCGCCTGCCGCAATCTGTTCGGCGACGTTGCGGCAAACTGCCCCCTGTTTTCGGTGGTCCTTGCCACTGTTGGCATGGCTACAATCGATCATGATGCGCGGCAGGATACCGGCTTTTCCCATCTGCTCGGCAGTCGAAGCGACTGAGGCAGCATCATAGTTTGTCGTCTGGCGGCCGCCACGCAGAATGATATGGCAGTCGGGATTGCCTGCTGTGAAGAGAATCGCCGATTGGCCTGTTTCCGATGTGCCAAGAAAAGTATGCGAATGGCTCGCGGAAAGGATCGCCTCGATCGCAATCTGCACATTGCCCGACGTGCCGTTCTTGAACCCCACAGGGCAGGAAAGCCCCGAAGCAAGCTGGCGATGCACCTGGCTCTCGGTCGTCCTCGCGCCGATCGCGCCCCAGCTGACCAGTTCCGCCACATACTGCGGAGAAATCATGTCGAGAAACTCAGTTCCTGCCGGCACGCCCATCTCGGCAAGATCGAGCAGCAGGTGGCGTGCAATGCGCAGACCATCGTTGATGCGGAATGACTCGTCAAGGTGCGGATCGTTGATCAGCCCTTTCCAGCCCAGAGTGGTGCGCGGCTTCTCAAAGTAGAGCCGCATTACGATCATCAGATCTTTTGAGAACTCGGCAATCGCGCCTTTCAACAAGCCAGCGTATTCACGCGCTGCCTTAGGGTCATGAATCGAGCAGGGGCCAACAATCACAATCAGTCGATGGTCATCACCGTTCAGAATGCCGGCAATCTCATTGCGCGCTTGAAAAACCGTCGCCGAAGCTGTTTCCGTTACCGGAATCTCTTCCTGCAAAAACACCGGGGGAAGGACGACTTTCGTCGCCTTAATACGAAGATTATTTGTGGGGTAGAACATGGATATTATGTTTAATTTAACAGGTGCTTCCACAACGCGGATGTTGTGGTGGCCTTTATAAGAACCAGCCCAATGAGAAGGAAAGTTGCACGATCACGTAAGAGCGCTTCATTGATATGGTTCGTCCTGTTTCTTGAAAGGCGGCTCGATTGAAGACTCTTCTGCGGTTCGCTTCGCTGTCCGTCATTTGCCTGCTTTCAATCCCCTGTGCACTCTGCCAAACAACTCATCCGAACGAGCAGACTATCGATGCGCAAATTGACCGCGTGATTCATGGTCTGGTCCCGCTGGTGGTGATCAAGGGACAGCCATCCGCACCGATGAACCTGGATGACCGCTTGAAGTACTATCACGTTCCCGGCGTAAGTATTGCCTATTTCGATCGCGGCGAAATTGTCTGGGCGCGTGGCTATGGTCTGGCTGATGTTGCAGCAAACAAGCCTGTCACTCCAGATACACTCTTCCAGGCAGCCTCCATCAGCAAACCCGTTTCTGCTCTGGCTGCTCTTCGTCTGGTCGAAGAGGGTAAGCTCAACCTCAACGAAGATGTGAATACAAAGCTGCGGGAGTGGAAAGTACCGGAAAACGAATTTACGAAAGAGCAAAAAGTAACCGTGCGACGCATTCTAAGTCATACTGCCGGACTTACTGTGCACGGCTTTCCCGGTTATGCCGTGAGTGAGCCTCTCCCAACCCTCAATCAAATTCTTAATGGAGAAAAGCCTGCTAATACTGCCGCAATTCGTGTAGACACAGTGCCAGGGACAAATTGGCGCTATTCAGGCGGTGGCTATGTGATTCTGCAGTTGTTGCTGACGGAAGTGACGGGCGAGAGTTATCCCAAACTGATGCATGATCTAGTCCTCGGTCCGGCCCAAATGGCGCACAGCACCTATGAGCAACCGTTGCCTGAAACACTCCGGGCAAGGGCAGCCGATGCCTATGACGGCGACGGCCATCCTGTGCAGGGTCTGTGGCATATCTATCCAGAAATGGCGCCGGCAGGGCTTTGGACAACGTCTTCGGATCTCGCGCACATGGCCATTGAAGTCGAGAAAGAATATGCAGGTAAATCACATGCCATTCTTTCGCAGCAAATGGTGCATCAGATGCTCACTCCTGAAAAAAACGATTATGGCTTGGGGTTTGGCCTCGATCATCCAGGGTCCTCTTCTCTGCGTTTCGGCCACGGTGGCTCGAATGATGGTTTTGAAGCAGATTTTCAAGCCTATGCCGACGGTGGTCCAGGATTTGCAATCATGACGAATGGTGATCGAGGGCAATCGCTAATCGCCGAAATTGAGCGTTCCATTGCAAAGGAATATGGCTGGCCAGATTTTCACCAGGTTGAACGCACTTTGGTAAAGATTGATCCCGCAATCCTACCCACCTATGTAGGCTCATACCAAATCAACCCACATCTGAAACTCATTGTTACGCTTGACAACAATAAGCTCTACATGCAGGTTCCGCCGTTTGATCCAGATCCATTGGAATTGTTTCCCGAATCCCCGACGGAATTTTTTAACTTATCGAATGAAGCTGAATTTGAGTTTCACAAAGGCCCTGATGGTTCCATCGACGCCATTACCTTTCATCAGAGAGCGCACAACGAGGAGTGGAAGAAAATTAAATAGCAGTGCTGGTTTTAAAGGTAGAAAAGATGGGATACGGATCTATTCAGCGTGCAGCACAATCTCAAACAGTAATAGGCAGATTGTTGTGTAGATCACGTCGTAACCGAAGAGCATCTTGATCCAGAGACCGGGGTCCTGCTCTCCCGTCAGAATATAGCTGGCTGCCAGTACCATCGCAAGCAATGCCGGAATAAACAACGGGAACAGCAGCAACGGCAGCAGCAGTTCCCGGTTTCGTGTACGGATGGAGAGCGCAGCAAAAAATGTCCCATTTACGACCAGTGCCCACGTTCCCAGTGGAAGCACCAGAGCCAGCAGCCAGCCATTTCCGAGGGCATGCAGGTTGTAGAAGATGATGAAAACAGGCGCAAGAATCAGCTCAACTACGGTTACAAATAGAAAATTCGCCAGTACCTTGCCCAGAAACAGCGATGCAGCTGGAGCGGGAGTCATGCGCTGCGCGTCCAGCACTTGATGCCGCAGTTCGCGCGCCCATGCCTGGTTCAGCGCCGAGACAGAGGCAAACATCGTGGCCACGCAGAGGATTCCACCCGCAATTTGGCGCGACGATTCACGCGTCGGATCGAAGGCAAGGCTGAAGAGCACCACCACCAGCAGGGCAAAGAAGAGCATCGAGTTGATGGCATCCTTCGACCGCCACTCAAGACGCAGATCCTTGAGCAGGTGCGTGACGAAATACGGCTGCCTCACGATGTGCCTTCTTTCGTCAGAGCAGCAATATTGGCCTGAGAAGCACGGATGTAATCTGCAGGTGAAAGGATGATCTGCGTGCCGCGTGTTCCGGCGGAGACAGAGATCACGTCAAACAGTTCAATCGTTTCGTCAACGTAGACAGGGAAATCTTTCTTTGCGCCAAAGACGGTGACTCCGCCGCGAATATATCCGGTGAGTGGCTGGATGTCTTTGAGTGAAACCATTTCAGCCTTGCGCGCGCCCGCAGCCTGCGCAAGCTTCTTGAAATCAAGTTCTGCATTGCCTGGAACGACGGCGAAGATATGCTCTTTGTCGCTCGTTACGCAAAGCAAAGTCTTGAAGACCTGCTCTGGAGGCAAGCCGATCTTCTCTGCAACAAGAATGGCAGAGAAATCCTCGCTATCGAGCGAGTAGTCGCGCAGTTCGTAGCGGATGTTGAGGGAATCGAGATAGCGTGCGGCGTTAGTCTTCATCTTTGCACCGTGGTTGTCTGGGAAGCAACGCTGCCGGCGGCGAGCGTAATCAGGGAATCGGCGAGCGGCTCA
>DATAQW010000095.1:0-24486 GCA_036264445.1 Pseudacidobacterium sp. | reverse complement strand
GGATCATCGAGGCGTGCGCGCGACGTGACAATGCGCTGCGCGATGGCGGCAAGCGCGTGGTCCTGGCCGATGACGCGCTTTTTGAGCTGATTATCCAACTCAAGCACGCTCTGGATCTCATCTTTCACCATCTTGCCCAGTGGAATACCTGTCCACGCTGAAACCACCTCGGCAACAATGCGCTCATCGACGCACACCTGCATGAGCGGATTTTCGCCCTGCACTTTGGCGAGTTCGTCTTCGAGAGCGCGCATACCTTCCACCGATGGCTTGACTTCTTCGCCATTCTCTTCGAGCTTCACTTTCTCTGCGCCAGATTCGAGTCCTTCGCGCATCACACGAATGCGGCGCACCAGATCCACTTCACGCTCCCACTGAGCGTTTAGTTTTTCGAGTGATGCTTTAGTGTCTGCCAGTTGCTGGTCAATGGTCGCCAACCGCTCGGTGTGGTCTGCGCCGACGGTTGTTTCGCGTTCCAGAATCTGTTTCTGCACTGTAAGATCGTCGATGCGGCGGGTTGCATCTTCAATCGCGGGCGGGGTGGTGTTCTGGCCCAGCGCAAGCCGGGCACATGCTGTATCGAGCACACTGACGGCTTTGTCGGGCAATTGCCTTCCTGCAAGATAGCGATGGGTCAGTTTCACAGTCGCCGTGACCGCTTCATCCAGAATGCGAAGACTGTGGTGTTTCTCAAGGGCAGCGACGATGCCGCGCAGCATAGTGCAGCACTGGTCTTCTGCAGGCTCCTCAACTTTTACAACCTGGAAGCGCCGCGCCAGCGCTGCGTCTTTTTCAAAAAATTTCTTGTATTCGGACCATGTGGTTGCTGCAATTGTTCGCAGCTCGCCGCGTGCCAGTGCTGGCTTCAGCAAATTCGCAGCATCGTTCTGTCCTGCCTGGCCGCCTGCGCCGATCATTGTGTGCGCTTCGTCGATGAAGAGGATGATTGGATGCGGCGATGACTTAACTTCGTTGATCAGCCCTTTGAGGCGGTTTTCAAATTCCCCCTTTACACCTGCTCCTGCTTGGAGCAACGCAAGATCAAGGCTGTGCAGCTGTATGTTGCGCAACGCGGGTGGAACATCGCCCTGGCTTACGCGCAGCGCGAAACCTTCGACCACAGCAGTCTTGCCCACCCCTGCTTCACCGGTGAGGATCGGGTTGTTCTGGCGACGGCGCATCAGGATGTCGACGACCTGACGAATCTCCTGATCGCGGCCCAACACTGGATCAATCTTTCCTGCCTTAGCTTTGGCTGTAAGGTTCTCTGTGTATTGATCGAGGTGTGGCGTTTTGCCGCTGCCCACCGGTCTTCCAACCGTTCCATCCCCAGATGCCGCGGGAGCAACGCCGGCAGCTGCGGAATGCACTTCACTCGACTTCTGCGTGACGGTGAAGAAATCGTTGCGCAGGGCTTCAGTCGGGATGAGTTGCAACTCTTTGCTGACGTCGCGAATCAGCCGAACCAACTCATCATTCGTGAGCAGTGCCAGCAACGTGAATCCGATACGAATCTGATTGGCTTCGTATTCGATGGTCGCGATGGTCCAGGCTTCGGTGAGCATCTTCACCAGCTGTGGACTGAAGGCTGGGCTGCGCGCATTGCCGGTCTTCAGGCGGTCGAGGCTGCGCTGCAGTTCCTGCGTGAGACGCGAGCGGTCTACGCCATACTGGCGAAGGATGAAGGCAATGTCGTTATCAGAACTGTCTATCGCTTTCAGCAGATAGTGTTCCACTTCAATGTCGTAATGTGTGCGGGAGACGCAGAGGCCTGCAGCGGCTTCGAGCGCACTGCGGGTTGCATCGTCTACTTTGCCGATCAGCGATTTAAGGTTCAGACTCATTTTCTTGCTCCAGGGACAGTCGTTTATGACAGCTGATATGTCGCCTCATCCGGATCACGCAGGAGAGGACGGTTCTTGATCCAGCTCACCAATCCAAGACGCGATGATGCAGGCCCGATTTCGCCAAGCTTCATGCCTGGGGTTTCATTGCGCTCCAATACAAGCTGGACAATAAAATCAAATTCCCGGTTGGCATAGATGAGCAGCCAGGAGCGCAGCTCACGGTATGCATCTGCGCCGGGAAGGAATTGTTGATAGCGCTCGAAATTCATGGGTCCAAGACGAATGGTCACCGTGCCGTGCTGGTCCCAGACTTCGTCGCCCACGATCGTGCCCATTCCAAGCTGTTCGCAGAACATTCCCATGTCGCGCAGAAATGTCTGGTTCCCAGGCGGCAGGCGGTTCCACTTCCCGGTGAACTGCAGGATCTGCACCGGCACTCCGAAGTAGTCGCAAAGCAGCTGTTGCAGTCCCTGTGCTGTTGGCCTGCGCTGCGACAGAAGACTTGTGTAGTAAAGACAGGCTTCGTCGGCAATCTCAAGGCGGCGATGCAGACCTTCGGTACCCAGGCCAATGAAGTCGAAGAGACGCCTGCTGACTGCATCGTCGCCCGCGCCTGTGCGCTCATAGGCAACATAGAAGCGGTATTTCTGCCATGCCCGATAAAAGAGCGAGACGATGCGGTGATTAAAGAGATCAAAAAAATCGCCGGGGCCACGGTCTTTTGCTCTTGCGCGCTCGAGCAGAAAGTCCGTGTAGATATGCGGCAGCGCTCCCACAGCGGCACTCAGGCCCATAAAGTTCACGGCCATCTTCACCCGGCCGTCTTTGCCTTTTTCCAGTTCCTGAATTTCGCTCGCCGGAAAAGCGAATGTCGGTACGGACGTAAAACGCACCACTTCCTGTCCGGGGCTGACAAACAGGCCAACAGGTTTGCGCTCCGGATAGAGACGTTCCAGCAACCGCACCGCCTGAAAAAAGCGGACTGAGTGCGGATCGCGCTCCAGCAGATCGCGGAGCGGCTCGAGAGCGATATTGACGTCCGGATCAGCGCTGTTCAGATCAGCGGCTTGTTCCCTGCTCTGGGTGGCCATTCGCCGAGCATCTCCTTTCTCTGATTGGTACGCGCTGCAAGCTGGCAGAAGCTGTTGATGGATGTATAGGAACCTAGAAAGCGGTCCAGCACATTTGCGAAGAGATAGACGCCGCCACCAACAAACTGACGCTCGTCAAATTCGAGCTCTACTCGCGTGCCGCGCGCAGGGATGTTCCCAAACTCTGACTGCATGATGGCAAAGTGCGGGCGCGAAGACATTGACGAGATGCCGCCGATTTGGTTTTCGAGATAGGACGAATCGGTAAAGTTGTGCAGCCGCAATATTTCCTGCAATGACGGGACACCTTCTTCTGCCAGAGAAAGGTAGTTCAGTGACAATTGTGAAACCAGGCGCCACAATTGTCCTTTCTCATCCGGCGGATCAAAGCTCGGCGTCGGGCGGCGCAGAGCTGTGATCTTCTGCACGATGGGGAAATCTTCTGCAGTGAAGTCGCCTTCTTCTGAACCGAATGGCAGACGCGAGGGAAGGTCGAAGTTTGAACATGTTGTTCTTACGGTGAGAACTTCTGCATCAGGAGTTGTCACGATTCCGTCGAGGTCTACCAGCGAAATGTGCATGGTGGATGGCTCACGTTCGCCAAGTCCATTGCCGCGGCGGACAGCGTGCCAATACACACGTCCTGTAGTTTTGCGGCCTTCGAAACGGTAGGAGTACAGAGGGTCTAGCTCGATGCTCTCGCGGCGGCTGGTGTTTGAGGCGAGCACATCATCAATGGAGAATATCTCGGTTGTCTCCTGATGGCGCACGTCGGGGATTACGGGATACTCGTGTTTTGTGTGGGTGACAAGAATCGGCTCCGCAGTGTGCGGGTAAAGGTTGATGATCGGCGCGCACCCCAGGCGCAACGTGCGTGATGTGACACCAATTTCGAGATCCTGCTGCCGCTCAGGGCGGTCGAAACGCGAGAAGTAAAAAAGAATCTCAGCCTGATCCTTGCATCCTGCTTCGGTGATGGCTTCCAGTCCGCTCAGTTCGAAAAAGAGGAATTTTTCGGAGAAGGTGAAGTACTCTTGCAGCAGCCTATAGCCTTCAAAGGAACGCTTCGGGAATGGCAGCAGGGCTTCATCTTCTTCAAAGCCCATCGGACGCAGCGTTGATGGAGACAGTCTCACAACTTTGCCGCCACGCTGTTGCGGGTCACGGACTAAGATGGCAATGCAGTTTCTGCACAGCAGCTCATAGAGCGTGTGGATTACGTTAGTCTCGCCGGTGAGATGAAAAACCAACTTGCTGACATTGAGTTTGTTGAAGAAGACATCGCGGGCGCACTCAAGGCGCATGCGAATGACGCCGGTAGCTCCGGGAACGCGTATGGGTTGCGCCAGTCGCTCAGGATGACGCCATTCGCATTCCGCTACTGAGAATGGCCATAGTTCTACCGGATATGCGGTGCGAAAACGGCATGGCAGACCATCAAATGTCCGTTTGCTTGCAAGCTGAGTTCCGGCTGGGACACGCACGCCCGTTGTTTGCTTGCCTTGCTCTGGATCAAGCTGGCACTCCGCTACCGTCATGGACGGGATGGGCCGCAAATAATGTGGCGAGACGATGCCCAACAGCGCGGAGGTAATCTCAGGGAAATCATCGTCGATGCGCAGATGGACGCGCGCCGCGAGAAATGCGAATGCCTCAATCAGGCGTTCCACATGCGGATCATCGCAGCGGTCCGGCTCCAGCAGCAGCCTGCTGGCTACGCGCGGATATTTCTGGGCGAACTGCGCCCCCATCTGCCGCATGTAAGCGAGCTCGCGCTCATAGTATTCGAGCAGTTCTTCGCGCATGGCCTATTTCACCTTGTACTCGCCGCTTGAAAGCTCGAGCACGGTATCAAAGGAAATTTCTTCCGGCGCGGGATCGAGCTTCATCATACCTTCGATGTGGAAGCGGAGCCTGCGATCCGCAATATCGCCGCCTTCAAGGGTGACGTGCACATTTGAGAGACGCGGCTCGTAATTACGCAGGCAGGCTTCGATGGCAAGACGAAGGCGCCTATGGTCAGAAGCGGAGCTCAAACCCAGCGCAGTAATGTCGGGCAGCCCGTAGTTGATAACCGAAGTCGCTGCCATCGGATAGTCGGAAATCTCATCCAGCGGGGGCTGGCGTGTATTCAAAAGCCATTCAAGATCACGCTTTAGAGCGTCTTTGAAATAGCGCAGCGACTGGGCGCGCGTCGTCGGCCAGTCTTCGGCAGCCATCAGGCGGTCGAGCAAGGATTGCGTCACCAGCGTTTCTGCGGCGGAACGTGCCAAGTATTCTTGCTCCTTCAGAGTGAGACATCCATCGCAGCGATGGGGTCGATGCGGCAAAGTCTGGAGAATAGTGCTTCGCGTTGACCGTTCGTGTCCTGGGAGGGATCGAGACACGTCAGAAGCAATGCCAGCGGCGGCGCAATTATCTCTGCCGCTTCCCAATCTTCCAGGTTGCGTTGTTCAATTTCCTTCACCAGCTCTTCGAGCACTGGATGCGCCACCTTGTTCTGCCCTGCTCCGATGCAAAGCTGCGCAATCTGCAATCTGCGCTGGAAACGGGCGCGGCCGCTGGGCTGTTGCGCGGCATCACGGACAAGCAACTGAATGGCTGGAGAAATCTGCCCGCGACGGATCATATCGCGCGCAAGATCGAATGCGTCTGGCGGGGCCTGATCGGCTTCCTCGGAAGAGGCTTCTTGTCGTGGCGTATAGGCGGGTTCCGGCTCGGGTTCTGCTTCCTGCTGGACCGGCTCAGGTAGTTTGGGAATGACCATCTCTTCCAGCCAGCGGTGTGTCTCAGGGTTTGCCGTGGGTGTGTCGTCGTCGAGGCTCCATGTGGGCAGCTCCGGAATATCTTTTAGCAGCGATTGCAACGTCGCAATGACGGCTGAAGCAACAGCCGAATAGCCATTTTCGTAGCTTGCCTTCCAGACATAGCGTTGGGCATCGAGCCACGCACGCCCGCACGGCTCGCCTGCGGCAGTAATCGCTGCGCGCAGGAGCTCTTCCCAGTTGGATTCGGCGGAGAGGCGCTTCAGAGTCTGGCGCGTTTCGGTTACAGGCGAGGCAAGGAAGTCATACGAAGCATAACTGCCCTGCTCACGCATTTCTCCCAGACGCAAGGCGCTCTGCAGCAGGTATGGGACAGGGCTTGCCGGTCGCTCATTCTGCATGAATAAAGCACAAGCCTGAATGCGGCTGACGGCATCGTCCCAATCAGCGGGCTCGGCAGAAAGTGATTTTCCTTTCTTCACTTTTGGAGCTGCCGCTACAACTTCTTCTTCAACCTCAGCTACTGCTTCTTCTTCCTGCGTTTCTTCTACTTCTTCAGGTTCTTCGGCAACTTCATCCGGTTCGGTCTTGCGTTTTTCATTCAGCAGACTGTTAACGACCTGATCGACCTCTTCGAGAGCAGCGCGCAGCTTGCTGAATCCAGGAGCTTCATCGCCATACTTTTCTTCGCAATATTGCTGCAGCGTGTCGAGCGTTTCTGACGCTGATTGAATCGACTCATGCAGTCCGGCATAAAAGGCTTTTGGAGTCGCCGAAAACGCCTCGTCGAATTCTTCCCCAGTCACCTTGCCATCTTCGATTGCCGCCTGGCGCGCTGCGCGCTTGCTGTCGCTGGCCTCGGCATCTGCCTCATAGCCGACGGCGCGCGATTCCTTGTACTGGTAGAAATTGAGGCCCTTTTTCGTGATTGGAGCTTCGCGCACGATGGCGGCGACGCGATTCGCGGCAAACTCAATGGGAGTGGCGCGCATGCCCGCATCGCCGTCTTCAATTTCAGGGTAAACGGTGTCCCAGAACTGCTCCTGCATGTCCAGCATGAGCTTGAAACATGGCTGGATCAGTCCGATTCCCTCACGCTTTACATGAGCTTCAGTTAGCCATGCAGCCAACTGCAGGTCTTTGCTTTTAGTTGCAAGAGCCTCGCCGGCTAATTTAATCACTAAAGGAAAATCGGCCTTCTTGATCTGGCGTTGCCAGTCTCCGCTGGGGATGCTGTCATCATCTTCGGTGCGCGCTTCTTTGATCTGGTCGTAGACCTTTTCATAGCGCAGGCTCACACCTGACGGATTTTCACCGGATATCGGGTTCAGCAAATCGTCACGGAGTGGCACTTTCGGCTGCCTCTCTCGTATGTTTGAATGTCAGATTGCGCAGCTCCAGAAATGGTTCTTCCTCATCGCCGCGCAGTAACAGCTTCTGCCCATAGGGAACAGCCCCGTGCTTCTCGTTGTCTTCCCAGGCAGTAGCGCGGCCCAGCCGGACAGCGTCGTCCGGATGCTTCCATGACAAAGGAGCAAGCGCCGGCAAAAGCACTTCGCCTAAGTCCTGCAAGCGGAAATCCTCGGTGGTATGTAGAACTGCGGGAATCCAAAGGAGATCGCGCAGTTTCTTCGGAGCTTGCATTTCGACCGACTCCACATACGCAAATGGAATCCACGTATAACTGCCGGCTATGAATACTTCGAGGTTTGCGCCAATGCGCGGATCAGCATCCTGCAGGGAAGTAAATTCCTGTCCATTCAAAATACCTGAAGGAACAGGATGAGTCGTTCCCATGGGAAGCTCGTCTTTTGCGAACATCTCCTGCCGCGTTTTTTCTGCGTGAAGCGCAGCCCGATACAGCATGGTTCCGGCGGCGGCCTCTTTGCTTGAATCCGAAAGAATGTCTAGCTGCTTGCCAGCTCGGTCATACTCTCCGGCAAAGCATAGCAGCTCAAATAGAAACGTACGGCGCCGGGCGTCGAGCGGCTGCTTCTTCAATTCATCGCCAAGCGCATTGATGGCCAGCTGTAGCTGGCCATCGCGGTAGTAAGAGAGCCCGTCCATGGAATATGCCTACGAGGTTTTGTTCTCTTTTGTGCTGTACTTGACTTCGCCTGTGCTCTTCAGCGTGCCCTTCTCATCCTGCAATGAGTAGTCGACGCCGATTTCGTTGTAGGTGAATGACAAGCTGACGCTCGGGACTTCAGAAGAAGCTGACATTTGAAGACCCGTGACAAAGATTTCCGTAAAGTTGACCTTCAGGTAAGGCTTGCCATCCGCGCCAGATTTGACGGCGCTCAGCGTTCCTTTAGCTATATGAGCGCCCTTCACAATCGACTTGAAGAGCTTCGGCGTTGACTTATCGAAGAAAGTCATCGTTGAGAAGTCTGACAAATCGACTTTCCCAGCACCAGATCCGCCGGTGCCTGCGACTGATGATACGTTTGAGGCACCCCAGCTCCAGCTGAGGAGCTGAATCTTGTCTTTGAATTTTTCGTCCTGGGACTCGCCTTGAATCCCATCGAGGTCAAGAAAATAATCTACTGCCATTTCTGGCTCCTTTCATTACTTTGCTACGCAGCTGCTTGGGCTGTGCGTTCAACAGAATTCCCGGCCCGGGTTATTACTTCCGCGCCGATGCCGGCAGATCGGCCACAAGACGAAGTGATACTGAGAGCTCGTCGAGTTGGAAATGCGGTTTCAGGAACGCGACAGCACGGTATGCACCCGGTTTCCCTGGTATTTCGGAGACCTGGATGGCCGCCTCGCGTAGAGGGAGCTTGGCTTTGGCCGCCTGCGACGCATCGTCATCCGCACAGACGTAGTTGCTGATCCATTGGTTCAGGAAACGCTCGCAGTCCTGGCGGCTCATAAAGCTGCCGATCTTGTCGCGCATCATGGCTTTCAAATAATGCGCAAAACGGGACATAGCAAGGATGTATGGAAGCTGCGCGGAAAGGCGGGCATTGGCGTTCGCGGCGTCCTTGTCGTACAGCTTTGGCTTGTTTGCCGTCTGCACGCTGAAGAATGCTGCATAGTCTGTCCCTTTACAGTGGACAAGAGGAACAAGTCCCTGATCGGCCAGTTCTTTTTCGCGACGATCAGTGATCGCCACTTCTGTTGGGCATTTCAACGCAACGTCGCCTTCGTCGGTACGGAAGGTATGCGCTGGAAGACCCTCGACCAGGCCTCCGCCTTCTACTCCGCGGATCGCTGCGCACCAGCCATACCGGGCAAAGGAGTTGGTTATCCTTACGCCAAGGGCGTAGGCCGCGTTTCCCCATAGATATTTCGAGTGATCGCTGCCGTCCACACCTTCTTCATAGTCGAAAGCATCAATCTGTTTCGTATCTTTGCCATATGGCAGACGCATAAGAATATGCGGCAGAGCAAGTGCCACATAACGGGAATCTTCCGATTGACGGAACGATTTCCACTTGGCGTATTCGGTCGAGTCGAAAATCTTACCGATATCGCGCGGAGCTCCCAGTTGAGTATAGGTGCTGAGGTTCAACAGCTCGGACTGCGCCGCCGAGACGAACGGCGCATGAGCAGCAGAAGCGACCTGAGAGATGCGCTCCAGCAACTCCATGTCTTCAGGACCTTTCCCAAATTCATAGTCTCCGATCAACGACGCAAACGGAGCGCCGCCGAAAACGCCGAATTCTTCTTCATAGACCTTCTTGAACAGAGCGCTCTGATCGAATTCAGGAGCGCGCTGCAAGTCCTTGAGGAGTTCGCGTTTGGAGACGTTCAGCACCTTGATCTTCAGCATGTCGCTGGTTTCTGACTGATCGAGCAGATACTTCAACCCGCGCCATGTGCCTTCGAGCTTCTGAAACGCCGGATAATGCAGAATTTCGTTCAGTTGCAGCGAGATCAGCTTATCGATCTGCGCAATGCGCGCCTGGATGGAGGCCTCCGCATCGCGCGTGAGGGTCATGTGACCTTCAAGCACCTGCGAAACGAATTCCTTCACCATGTCGCGGCCCCGCTCAAGCGTCGCAGTGTCACGGTTAAAGCGGCCCTGCGCAACAATCTGGTCAAGCAGCGACTGTTCCGAAGTCTCGGTAGTCTGTGCCGCAGCCGCGGCTGCAGTGTTAGTCGTGCTCATTGCTCACCCCCGGTTTTTCCGAGCTCGTTGCGCAACTTTTCGCGCGTCTCGGTATTGGAAACTGCTTCGAAGAGCGCCTCATCCAGCTTGTCATTGCCTTGCAGACTGCCGCGCAGATCAGACAACCGCGTGCGCAGATCGAGCAGCTCACGCAACGGACCAACCTGCTTGGCGACATTCTCGGGCGAGAAGTCGTCGAGGCTCTCGAATTTCAGATTGACAGATATCTGGCCGGCGTTCGGGTCGTCGCTAAGTTTGTTGGCAACGGAGTAGGCCAGATGAGGCTGCATTCCCTTCAAAACCGAATCGAAGTTGTCAGGATTGATCTCTACGAACTTGCGGTCTTTCAATGCGGCAAGCGGTTGTTCAGGCTGGCCGGTAAGGTCTCCGAGCACGCCCATCACAAAGGGTAGCTCCTTGAGTTCAATCGCGTCGCCGATCTCTACGTCGTAGGTAATATGCACGCGCGGCGAACGCACGCGGTCCAGTTTGTGCTGCGTACTCTCTCTAGCCATTTTTCTATTCCTCGATAGACGCGCGGAGGCACCGCTCGCCGGTGATTCGAATAATGCTCCGCCTAAGGGTTAACACCTCAAAGGGCCTTCCTATTCCCCTGGATAGCTGTCAAACAACTTGTTTTGGGAACACAATTAGCCCTTGCTAAGAGCGCGGTAATTATTTTCCTGCTGCATGGTGCGTGTCAAGATGAAAACGTTTCGGAGGAAATTGGGGGAGAATTTCCGAACAAACGAAACGCCGCAAGTACGAACAGGAAATAGACTTATCACACTTGGCCGTGTGAAGGGAATACTAATGTCGAACCAAAGTAACTATGGCGTTGTGGTCGCGTGAAGGTCCCCCGAAGCTTCTTAGGTCAAGCTGAAATAGAGCAGAATGAACAATCACCATCACCTGTATACTCATGGCCGATAGGAATTCCTTACTCATGCGACAATTGCAGCCCGTTGTTTGGTCAAAAGGCGTCTTTCTTTCTCCGCAGCATCTTCAGGCCCAGGACCGCTTTTTTGAAGAAACTCTGCGCTTCCTGGTCGAGTCGCTTTCCTTCCGCTTCTGGGGATTCACCTCTCTGCAGATCGACGGGACTGCTTTGAGCGAAGGCCAGCTGAGCATTTCGGAGGCGTCAGGCGTCTTTCCCGATGGATTGCTCCTGGACATGCCTGCGTCGGATGCGCCGCCGCGGCTGCGTACCCTTGACGAGTGCTTCCACGACCAACAGCATTCCTGTACTTTCTACCTCGCCGTTCCTCAAGACCGACCCGGCGGCATCAACATCAGCCTGCAGCGTGGCGGCATCAACACGCGTTTTTTCTCTGAGTTGCAGATGCTCCGTGATGAAAACAGCACTGGCATCGAGAAGCCGGTTTCGCTGGCGCGCAAGAATCTGCAGATTCTTGCGGAAGGCGAAAACCTTGAAGGCTCTGTGATTCTTCCGCTGGCTCGTATTGAGAAGACCGAGGCTGGCAGCTATCGTATTGACGCAAAATTCGTTCCGCCGATGCTGGATGTGCGCGGCAATGAACTGCTTTCCGGAATACTGCGGGGCTTGATCGAGGTGCTGGTCGCGCGCAGCAGTCAGCTTGCCGGATCGCGGCGGCAGCGGAACCAGTCGCTGGCTGATTTCAGCGCCTCTGATGTCGCAAACTTCTGGTTGCTCTATACCATCAATTCATTTCTGCCCGTACTGCGGCATTTGATGGAGGCTACGCGCGTCCATCCTGAATCGCTCTTTGTGCAAATGCTCTCGCTGGCCGGAGCGCTTTCCACGTTTTCGCAAAAGATTGAGCCGCGTGATCTGCCGAAGTATGAGCATGAAGATCAAGGCAAGTGCTTTATTGCACTCGACGCGATCATTACGGAACTGCTCGATACCGTGGTGCCCAGCAATTTTGTGGCGTTGCCACTGAAGCAGTTGCGGGATTCGATCTACGCCACGGCCATCGACAAAGATCAGTACTTTGAAAACTCGCGCTTCTATCTCGCGATTTCAGCCGATATGCGCGAAGCTGACCTTATCAGCCGGACTCCCAACCTCGCAAAAACCTGCTCGGCTACGCACATCGAGCAGCTTATCCGACAAGCCTTGCCGGGTCTCAAGCTGACACACGTGCCTGTGCCGCCACGCGCGATTCCGGTAAAGCTGCGCTATCAGTACTTCAGCATTGAACGCTCCGGCGCTGTTTGGGAGGCAGTTACGCGCGCCCGCAACTTCGGCGTGTATGCACCCAGCGAAATCCCCAACCCTGAGATGGAATTAATCATCCTCTTTGCTAATGCTGATTGATGTGGAACACATGCGGGTACGCCCAACATCTTGAAATGATGTGGGTTTGGATTTTTCCATCCTGCAAAAGCTAGTGATGGCGTAAAGCGAAGAACACGATCAGCACCACTACCAGAAGCACAAACACATTCAGCACAAGAATCAGCGGCAGGTACTGCTGCAGCTTGCCAGGAGCAGGCGGCTGCGGCGCGGGTGCCGCTGAGGGTTGTGGGAATGGAAATGCCGGTGGTTGGAAGTGCGGCATCTGAGGCGCGGCCCCGCCACCGCCGCCATGCATCGGCATTTGAGGTATCTGCGGCACTTGGGGCTGTACAGGCTGCGGAATCCGTGGCATCTGGAAAGCTGGCTGGCCACCACCAGCCGGGGCTGCCGTTGGCGGCATGACCGGAGGTGACCCAGGCGCTGCACCGTCCTGCACCTGTTGCGCTTCGCGCAGCATGGAACCGGAGATAATCCGCGTAAACTCACCCGGTCCGGCCGATGACGGCATAGGAGACGGCGTTGGGGGTGTTTGCGGCGTAGTGAACTGAGGAGACGGAGTCTGCTGCGCGGGAGGCTCGGCGTTCAAAGTACGCAGAAGCTGGGTAAATCCTCCAGCGGCTGGCGGAGCGGGATTTGTCGGAGCTGGCTGAAGCGGTGCGAATGGCTCCGGCGCTCTTGCTGGAGCGCTTTCGGTGCCTAATGCTTGAAACAGCTGCGTGAATCCTCCCGATGCCGGAGCAGCAGGCTCAGGCTGCGACGGCCGCGTTCCGTAAAAATTTACCGGTGCCTCGGGAGCGGGCTCAGGCTTCAGTGATGCGAATGGGTCGTCCTCCTGCGATGTCTGTGGATTGAGCTGCTGAAACATCTGAGTAAATGATCCGGAGCTGGACTTAGGCGCGATGGGCGCAACATGATCGGGAACAACCGGCGCAGTCTGCTCTTTCTGAGCACCAGATAAAGATTGAAACATCTGCGTGAAGCCGCTTGCTGGCGCTGGTTGTGGTGGTGTGACAGGCACTGACGCTGGTGCTTCCGTAGGTTTTTCGGAAGAAAGCGCCTGGAACATCTGGGTAAAGCTTCCTGGCCCCTGCTTTGATGCGTCTGCTGCGGCAGGCTGTGCTGGTTCAACTGATGGAGATGGAGCCGGCTGCTGGGCGGGCTCAACAATCGGGCGGTTCAACGTCTGCAGAAGTTGCGTAAACTCTCCGGGCTTTGACTCAGGAGGCATGGACGCGGGTGATGTAGTTGAGCCGGGCGCTGGCTTGTTGAGATTGACTGGAGTAAATACACTGGTCAAATCATCAGGTGACTTTGACTGTACCGGTTGTGCCACGGGTGATGCTGTCTCTGGCTTCAAAGCCTGAAACATACGAGTAAACTCGCCTGTTCCGGCTGGTGCGGCGGGATTCGCAGGAGCGGGTTCTGGTATCGGAGACGAAGCAGGAGCAGTTTCTGAACGCAGCAAAGACTCCAAATCGTCTGCGGACGCTGAAGATGTTCCTGGACTCACTGTCCCAAAGACACCGGTTGCGCTTGAAGCCTCGGATGGGCCTGAGAGATCCGGATCTTCGAATTGAGGCTTAGATGTGTCCATCTCGCGCACCGTGGTTGGGTTGTAATCGATTGGGTCTGGAGCCAAGCTTACATCGCAAAATCTTGACAGTAAAGCCCTGACACCCTACGATGCACACACGAATGCCCCTCATGAATCTTCACTATCCGAAACTATTGAGGCAATACGCTCACTATCGTTACAAAAGAGCCTGCGCGTCTGTGGGCCGCACATTAACCGTGGTTGTCTGATGGTTCGACACTTATGAAATTTCTATCGCGTGTGGTCTGGTCTGAGGGAATGTATCTGGGACCGCACCATTTTCAAACCCAGAGCCGCTATTTTGAAGACTCGATTGCGTTTCTCGTAGCAAGTCTGTGGCATGAGCCCTGGGGTCTTTTGAATTTCGAGCTGGACCAAAAAGCTATTCAGAATGGAAATGCCGTCGTGCTGCACGCTTCCGGCGTTTTTCCTGACGGGCTTGCATTTGAGCTGCCTAATTCTGATCCCCCGCCACCGCCCCGTAATCTTGATGAGGTTTTCCCTTCGACTGACGCGGTGCTTCCGCTCTATCTCGCTGTTCCCTATCGCAGAGACAAGGGTTTCGACTGCGACCTGAACAGCACAGGCAACGGCACGCGCTACGCAAAGATGCAGCGCCTTCTGCGTGATGAAACCAACGGCATCGATGAGCGCGAGATCGATCTCGGTCAGAAAAATATCCGCATCGTGACGGAAGCCGAGCTTACGCCCGATCTGCAATCCATTCCGATTGCGCGCGTGGTTCGCGATGGCCACGGACACTTTATCTATGACGAGGAGTTTATTCCAGCGTGCCTGCGAGCCAGCGCCAGCGAACCACTCATGCTGCTCATCAAGCGACTGATTGAAACTGTTGGCGAGAAAAGCGCTACCATTTCGCGCAGCGCCCGCCGTCATGGGCGCTTTGAAGCTGGGACATCAGCGCTCGATGTGGCCAACTACTGGTTTCTGCACGCGCTGCACAATGCCATTCCGCCCTTGCAGCATTTGAGCACGACTAAACATGCACATCCTGAGGAATTATTCGTCGAATTATCGCGTCTCGCCGGAGCGCTCTGCACTTTTGCCGTCGATTCAGATCCGCGCTCACTGCCGAACTATCATCATCGCGACCCAGGGCCGGTTTTCCGCGCGCTCGATGAGCATATCAAGAGGCATCTCGAAATTGTCGTTCCATCAAACACCGTTACTCTGAGCTTCCATCCCACTGAGCCCTACATTCACGAAGCAGACGTCCCGGATGAGCGTTGCCTGCGTCGCGCACGCTGGGTACTGGGTGTGCGCTCGAGTCTTGGCGAGTCAGACCTGCTGCGGTTGGTGCCGCGTCTGGTGAAAGTCTGCTCCTCGCGCTTTGTGCCGGAGCTGGTGAAGCGCGCTCTGCCGGGGATGACGCTGACGCATCTTCCCGTCCCTCCTACGGCGATACGCGCCGAGGTGGACATGCAATACTTCGTCGTCGAAACTACAGGGCCTTGCTGGGAGCACATTCTGCAGACCCGCAAAGTCGGCGTATACATCCCCGGAGAAATTACGCAGCCGGAATTTGAACTCACCGTGATTGTGGAGGCGTCCTGATGAGTCAGCCCCGTGTCAACAGTCTTGCGTTTGCTTTTCAGGAAGTACTTACCGCCATTCTGCGCGTCCGTTTCCAGCGCCAGCAGGTGCAGGACGCGGAAAGTTTCCGGGCGCAGATGCGCCGATCTTTGCAAGCAGCCATGCAAGAAGCAAAATCGCTCGGCTATTCGAGCGAAACCGTGCAGATGGCAGTCTTCGCCGCTGTCGGATATCTCGATGAAAGCGTGCTGAATCTGCAGAGTCCGGCTTTTGCTGACTGGGCGCGCCGCCCGTTGCAGGAAGAGCTCTTCGGTGGCCATCTTGCAGGCGAAACGTTCTTCCAGAATCTTCGGAAGCTGCTCAACCAGCAGGATTCCTCAGAAGTAGCCGACGCCCTTGAACTGCACTGCCTTTGTTTGCAAATGGGATACCGCGGACGCTACGCGTTGGGCGACAGCGGCGAACTGCATCAGCTTCTGCGTCAGGCGCGTGAAAAGATCCAACGCATCCGCGGCCAGGCGCACCTGCTGCCCTCCATGACTGCTCCGGAAATAAAGCCAACACGCGCAAAAGATTCTTGGAGCCACGCCCTGCTGATTACGGCATGTGTTCTTGCCGGATTAATTATGCTGACGTTCGGCGGTTTTGAACTTGCTCTTGGTTCTGGAGTTTCCCGGGTTCAGAACACCAGTCTCAATGCTCGTTAGGAGTCTGTAGTGGTCCCGATTCTGATTTCTGTCTTTGTTCTTATCGTTTCGTTTGCTCTGGCTTGGATATCCGGCCCTGTCCTTGGCGTCTCTGGCACGGCGCTCGTTATTTTGCGCTTGCTGCTCGTGTTGCTAGGTATTACTGCGGCGACCATCATCCTCATGCTGGATCTGCGCAAGAAGAAGCGCGAAGGAGCAACCAAAAATATCCAGGGTAACACCGAGTTGGATACGCTCCTGCGCGATGCTGAAAAGAAACTGGCAACCGCGCAGCGCACCGGGGCCAAAACGCTCGATTCCCTGCCCCTGCTTTATCTTATTGGCGATTCGAATTCGGCAAAGACCACTACAGTTCTCAAATCCGGACTTGATCCTGAGCTCCTTGCAGGACAAATCTATCGCAACCAGGATATTGTGCCTACGCCGGTTACAAATATCTGGTATACGCAGCAATGCGTCATTGTAGAGGCCGGCGACGCCATTCGCAAAAGCCCGCAACTCTGGGGAAAGCTTGTGCGCAGGACGCGTCCAAAGGCCTATCGCGCTGCTCTCGGATCGCAGGCTCCAGTGCGCGCCGCCGTTGTCTGCATGAGCTGTGAGCAGTTTCTGGGTGCCAATGCAACTGAGACGATTGCCGCGTCTGCACGCGCAACAAATCAGCTGCTCCGCGACCTTGCGCAGCAGCTCGGAACTGAGGTTCCGGTCTATGTGATCCTCGCCAAGCTCGACCGCGTTCCCGGGTTTACAGAGTATGTCCGCAATCTTTCGAGCGAAGAAGTTTCGCAGGTTCTTGGCATCACTACACCGCGCAGCACCGCCTCAAGCGGACTCTATGTCGAACAAGCAACCCAAGAAGTTACAAATTCTCTTGACCAGCTTATTTTCTCGCTTGGCGAGTTTCGCCTGGAGATACTTTCGCGCGAAAATGATGCGCGCAACCTCGATTCGATCTATGAATTCCCGCGCGAACTGCGCAAGCTGCGCAATAATCTTGCTTCCTACTTAGTCGAATTGGCGCGGCCCAGCCATCTGAATGCCAATCCGTATCTGCGCGGCTTCTATTTCACTGGAGTGCGCGCACACATCGTCGAACAAATGGTCAGCGCACCGGCACAAGCTCCGCAGGCCGCTCCTGCAGATGCGGGCGCAACACGCATGTTCTCGCTTCAGGAGATGCAGGCGGGCCCTGCACAGCCCACGCCGAAAGTTGTTTCGCAAAAGATTGCTCAATGGGCCTTCCTGCCACGCCTTTTCACTGGGGTCATTCTGGCTGATCGCAGCGCGCTCGCAGCTACCAGAAACAGCGGACGCACGCATACATTCCGCCGCGTTGTTTTTACATGCGCTTCGGTATTGCTCTTCTTATACCTGATCTCTCTCGTGATTTCGTATGGCAATAACGCTAAGCTTGAGCACGAGATTGCATCGGCGGCGGGTAATTTGCCCGCAAGGAATGTCCCTGCCACGATGCTGGCCTCCACATCTGAGCTTGCTTCACTCGACCAGCTTCGCGCTGCGTTAGTGCAGCTTGAAACATATCAGCAGGACGGCCCTCCGCTGATGTACCGCTGGGGACTCTACCACGGCAACGATCTGCTTGAGTCAGCGCGCAGGATCTACTTCGACCGTTTCCAGCGCCTTCTGCTGACAAATACGCAGACCAATCTTGTATCAACACTCGGCGCGCTCCCCGCCGCGCCACAACCAGGGGCTGACTATACAGCGGCATACAATCCGCTGCGCGCCTATCTCATCACCACGTCGAATCCTGACAAGAGCACTTCAGAATTCCTTACGCCTGTGCTAACCCAGTTTTGGCTGAATGGACGCACAGCCGAAACTGATCAGCAGAAACAATTGGCAGAGCAGCAGTTTGACTTCTACGCCAATGAGTTGCGCCGCGGTAACCCATATTCGATCGCTGCTGCCATGCCTGTGGTGACACATGCTCGCATTTACCTGAGCGGATTCGGCGGATTCGACCGCATTTATCAGGCAATGCTCGCCGCAGCCAACAAGGCCGCACCTCCAATTGACTTCAACAGGTTGTATCCGGGATCATCCGCGGTTGTTGTTGAGCCGCATATCGTTGTCGGAGCATTCACACGCAAAGGCTTCGGCTTTATGCAGGACGCCATCCAGCATCCTGACCGCTACTTCAGTGGAGAAGCGTGGGTATTGGGTGATCAGGCGCCCCCCTCACTCGACCGCGCAGCGCTCACACAGCAGCTGGCAACTCGCTATTCGACTGACTATCAATCTGAATGGCGCACCTATCTGCGGCAGGCTGCGGTGGTGAAATACCGCGGCCTGCCTGATGCTGGCCAAAAGCTCCAGGTACTCTCGAATCCAAGCTCTCCGCTATTGGCGCTGGTCTACGTTGCGTCGAACAACACCGTGGTTGCGAATGCGGATATCTCGAAAGAATTTCAACCGGCGCAGGCGCTTGTTCCTCCTGACAGTGCAGACAAGCTGATGTCGCAGGGCAACACTGCATACATCAACGGCCTGGTTGCATTGCAGGGCGCAGTATCACAGGTCGCGCAGGATCCGACTGCGGCCAGTAATCCTGCTGCTGTTCAGCCGATCACCAGTGCTGCTGTGAGCGCGCATGGAGCAGTCAGCCAGACTTCACAGGCATTCAACATCGACCCGCAGGCGCATGTGGAGCAGACGGTGATCTCGCTGATGCAGGCGCCTATCAACTCTGTCGAAGAGGCCGTGCGCGGCGCGCGCCCTGAGCAGGCCAATGGCGGAGGCAAGAGCTTCTGCGGCGGATTCTCCGCGCTGATGTCGAAGTTCCCCTTCTCGCCAAACTCTACGGCAGAAGCTACGCCCACGGAAGTAGCTGCCGTCTTCCAGCCCGGAACGGGATCGTTGTGGCAGTTCTATGATGCAACGCTGAAGCCCCTGCTCATCCAGCAAGGTTCGACTTATGTTCCTGCGCCAACGGCGCCGATCAAGCTGAATCCTGCCTTTGTGCATTTCTTTAATCAGGCGGCTGCGTTGTCATCGACGTTTTATCCTGCAGGCTCTACATCACCGGCGCTGACATTCAACGCTCATATCCTTGCTTCGAAGGGTATTCAGAGCGTAACTCTCGCAGTCGACGCACAGAGGCTTTCTGGCGCGGACATTTCAAAACAATTCACGTGGTCAGCGCAGACAGCGCAGATGGCGCAGATCCTGGCCAACTATGGTTCGAATAGCCTGCCGCTGCAATTCAATGGGACATGGGCTCTTTTTCATCTAGTCGATAAAGGTAAATTGGAGCAGTCTGGAAATCCGGTGCGGCTGGCTTACCCGCTGGAGATTGCGAACACGCCGATCGTGGTGGAAGGCACTCCACTGGTTGTCAGGATTGAATTCTCCGGACCGAATGCTGGATTGCTGATGCCTGGAGGGTTGAGTATGCGCTGTGTTTCAGAGGTCGGTCATTAGCTCAATAAGCCATCGATATTTTGAGCGTCGCGAAAAATCTCGGCCCAGTCAGACATCGCTGAGATTCTTCCTTCCGTTGGTCGTCAGAATGACGACCATACCAACACGAAATCTGATTTACGCAGCACCTTCTTCCAAAAACCGCAGTAGCAGACAGGTCACATTGTCAACGGCGCCCTGTTCTTTTGCTGTGTTGATAAGCGCCTGACAGGTCTGTTCCAGATCAGAATTTTCTGACAGAATCTTCGCAATCGCATCAGCGTCGGCGTAACGTGTGAGGCCGTCTGTAGTGAGCAGAACGACGTCTCCTGGCTCAAGGGCTGCCGAGAATAAATCCGGCTCTACTGATTCTGTGGTTCCAATGGCGCGCGTAATGAGCGACTGGAGCGGCGATGCGCCTGCGTCCTCTGGAGTCATTACGCCATTGCGGACCTGCTCTGCAAGATAAGAGTGATCGTGCGTGATCTGCACGCAGCCACCATTGCGCAGGAAATACGCGCGGCTGTCACCTACATTTCCGATGACTACTTTTCGCCCGTCAAGGCATGCAGAAACCAGGGTTGTTCCCATGCCGCGCAATTCTTCTTTGTCCTGTGCCAGTGCGCAAACCCTTTGATTCGCTTCGACGATGGCCTGGTAAAGCCTTTCTTCAATCGGCGCACATACTGAAGCCTGCGAGCGGAAGTGCTCCATCAACGTGTTAACCGCTGTGTTGCTGGCGACTTCTCCGGCCGCCTGGCCGCCCATGCCGTCACAGACGACAAATATCTGCGAAGCCAGATCATAGCCGAAACTGTCTTCATTGTTGGTACGCTTGCATCCAACATCGGTCAATGCTGCAACTTCCAATTTCAGTCCGGTCTGGCTTGGCATGTCGTGGTAACTCTTTAGTTCAGAAAATCCTATCAGCGTTTCGCTGCATTCCAGAAATGCAGCTTGCAAACCAAGGAAACAACGCGTGTTTAGACTGACAGATGCGATACGAGCATGTAAAGAGAACACGCAATCAGGCGACGAGCGAATTTCAGCGGCCAAAGCAGCGCACAATTTGTATGACTTGCGACACGACTGAAGTCGTGTCCTCATTAAAACAGGACCGCACTGCCCCTTACATGCAACGCAAATATACCTGCTGCCACTATTTTGATGGAACAACAGAGGGCGGAAGGTTTGAGAATTTTAGCGCGCCGGGCGCATGAATAAGGAGTACACTCGTTGCGCTCCTGAGTTCCGGCCCCTCACCTCCCCTAAAAATTCAGCGAACGAGGCCTGAATATGGCTTTAGAAGCAGGTCAGCGGGCGGGTGACTACGAAGTCCTTGCGCTACTCGGCACGGGCGGAATGGGACGCGTCTACAAGGTCCGCAATATCATCTCAGATCGCGTGGAAGCGATGAAGATTCTGCTTCCCGATTATGCGTCGGAGCCGGAGCTAGCCGCGCGCTTCATGGCGGAAATCCGCACGCTTGCCGGACTCGACCATCCCAACATCGCGCAGTTGCGCACGGCCTTTCAATTTGAAAACCAGCTTGTCATGATCATGGAGTTCGTTGAAGGCACCACGCTGGAAAAGGTGGCGGGCCAGTCGCGTATTCCCGTGGATCAGGTACTTGAATACTCGATTCAAGTCCTCTCGGCACTGAGTTATGCACACAGCCGCGGCGTAACGCATCGTGACATCAAGCCGGCGAACATCATGATTACCCCGCACGGTCTAGTGAAGCTGATGGACTTCGGCATCGCCAAATCCACAAATGATCTGCAACTCACACGACCCGGCACGACCATGGGATCGGTCTACTACATGTCACCAGAACAGGTGCGCGGCGGAACGATTGATGCTCGTTCGGACATCTACTCCTTCGGCATAACCCTGTATGAAATGCTCACTGGACGGCGGCCATTCCAGGCAGATACATCATTCTCAGTCCTGAATGCGCAATTGAACGAAGCACCAACTCCGCCGGCACAAGTCAATCCGCTGCTTTCGTCTGAATTGAACAACATTGTGCTGCGCGCCATGGTCAAGCACCCTGATGGACGCTTCCAGACAGCCAATGAGTTTCGTAACGCGATTCTTGCTCTGCGCGGCCAGCAGCAACAGGGCAAAGTTGCGCAGGAACAAGGCTTCGCGCCTATGCAAGCAGTACCATCTACGGGCGGAAGTGTCGCTTCCGGGCTTCGTGTCGCGGGCGTTGGCAGCCCTATAGCAGCGCCTCCACCTTCTGCCCCCACTCCTGCCAAAAGCCGTCGCGGGTTATGGATCGGCCTGGGAGCAGTCGCAGCTATTCTTGCGCTCGTTGCTGCTGCAACTCTGTTGCCGCACATATTCGCAACACACGCTGGCCAGAAAGCCACAGCACCTAGCGACATGCAAACGCAGCCTGCCCCGGCTTCAAGTGCAGCCTCGCCACAAAGCACCAGCCCTGGTGAAGCAAACCCTCTGACATCTGCCACTCCGAATACTGCGGCTGCTCCAGCGGCAACGAATCCGTCTGGTCAGAACGCATCTGCGTTGGCCAAAAATCCGCAGACAACTAAATCCAGGCAAACATCGGCCGTGGCGAACACACAGACCGAGACAGCCAGCACGCCAACAGTTACTCCAGCACCTACTGGGCCGTCGCCTGCAGAGATCCGCGAAACACGCGACCGATTTTCAAATCTAGAGGCTCGCGCCGATGCGGCAAAAAGCAGTGTGCAGACAATCCGCAGCCAGCAACAGGCGCAGGGCTTCGACATGCGCGGCGACATTGTCGCCGCTATGAACCGGATGAACAGCTCGATGAGCGAGGCCAATCGCGCTCTCGAGCAAAACAACCTTCAGACTGCGAACGAGTATATGGATCGCGCTGAAAAAGATTTGGCAACACTTGAAAGCTTCTTAGGGAGATAGGAGAAAGCAATGCGTAGAGCAGTTTCAACTATGCTACTGTTCCTTGCCATAGGCCCCGTAATGGTGGCGCAAACAGCGCAGCGTCACAGAATCGCGGTGCTCGACTTCAACTATGCAACCGTGATGACAGCATCGCAGGCTGTCTTCGGCACAAATGTCGATATCGGCAAAGGCATCTCAGATATGCTGATCGACCGCCTCGTGAACGACGGCACTTACCGCGTGATCGAGCGCAACCAGATCGACAAGATCGTGAACGAGCAGAATTTTTCGAACAGTAATCGCGTCGATTCCAGCACTGCGGCAAAGATTGGTCATGTTCTCGGCGTGGATGCTGTCATCATTGGCGACATCACGCAGTTTGGCCGCGATGATCAAAACAAGAACGTCGGCGCCATGCTTGGTAAATGGGGCAGCGGCTGGGGACTGGGCGGAGCAAATACGCACAGCGCCAAGGCAACGGTCGCTGTCACAGCTCGTCTGATCGACACCAACACCGGCGAAATCCTTGCCTCAGCAACCGGTAAAGGAGAATCCAAACGCTCCGGCACAAACCTTCTTGGCGGAGGCGCCGGAAGTGGCGGCTACGGCGGCGGTGCAGCCGGCATGAACAGCAGCAACTTCGCGGAGACGATCATTGGCGAAGCAACTAATGACGCAGTTACACAGCTTGCTCAAAGCCTGGTTGCAGACAACTCAAAACTGCCGACGGTTGTGGCCGCGACTGTTGTTGTTTCAGGTCTTGTTGCTGATGCGTCAACAGCGGACATCATTATCAACGTTGGCGGCAAGGCCGGCGTAAAGGTTGGAGATACGCTGCAAGTAGCGCGCGTTGTCCGCGTGGTGAAAGACCCGGCCACCGGAAAAGCATTGCGCTCGATTGAAGATTCAGTTGGACAACTGACGATTACCAGTGTCGATGCTGATTCTGCTGTTGGAAAGTTCAGCGGATCTGGAAAGCCGCAGACGGGTGATACTGTCAAGTCGCAATAGTCAGCCAAGGGCAGGCGCGGACTTTTTGTCCGCGCTCGGCGAAAAACCTTACATGGTGTGCCTCACGGGCTGAAGCTCTCGCCTATCTGGTTCTGAAAGAAATGAAGGATTAGGTTCTTACTTCGCCTGCATGAAACGTGCCACATCTTCGGCTGGAGGCTCGGTCGTGAGATGGTCCATGAAACTCCGCAGTACTTCCTCACCTGTTCCTGAATAGAAATCGCCGGGTTTTGCTTCGCGCTTCATCCATGCCATCAGAAAGATCAGCGGAATCCATCCTCGAACATCGTGTGTCAGCTCACGACCCATTTTGTATAACGCGCTCGATGCGTGAAGCGGCAGGTTAACAGCACTGATCTGATGTATGGATGGATCGCGGCACAGCTCCGCCGGAGAGATGACCAGGTATTCGCGGCAGATGAGCGGGCGGATGGGATGAATACTGCAACTTTCATTCTCAAGGAACGGGCAGGGCACGCCTGCGTGAAAATAATCGATGGCTAATTGGGTAAAGTTTTTTTCATCGCCACCCCAGTCCTGCTGCATCAGTTTTTCAAGCACGCCTGCTTCTTTCAACGCAATTAAGCCACGGTGGAAACGTGCTTCAAGCTCAGTCTGCCGCTCCTGCGGGAGCGTGCTGAACCATTCTCCCAACGCCTCAGCTTCGAAGATGCTCAACGGAACCATCTGCCGGCAGCATGCGCCGCATCCGGCGCGGCATGAAACTGGACGGCCAGCCGCAGCGGCCTCTGCCGTCACCTGATTGATCATGCTGCTTTCAAAGTCCTGGATGATCGGCAGCAATTGCGTCAGCGTAGTCTTCCCTGCCGGAACCTCAAGGCTAGCCCTCAGCGTTCCTTCTCCAATGCGCAGCGCGAACGAAACCTGAACAGAAGATTCGGGAGTATCAGACATGATCCCCTATTGCCGAACCGGCCCCATGACGAAAATTGTGTTGCCCGAAGGATCAAGGAGGTCGAACGTACGCGCACCCCACGACTCATTCTTCGGCGCTCGAAGAACAGCGACCTTCTTACCCCACTCACTGTAATAAGCATCGGTGTCATCCACCTGCAAAGACACACAGGCATTTCGTCCGTGTCCTTGCATCGGACAATCGATGGTCAGCTGAATAGTTCCTCGCTCAATGCCAAGGAGCCCCATCTTGCCGTCTTCGGAAACTTCGAATGTTGTGCGA
>DATAQW010000093.1:0-4764 GCA_036264445.1 Pseudacidobacterium sp. | reverse complement strand
CGGAGCGTGGGCGAAGTTCGATGACACAAAAGCGTCATGGAGCTTGAACCGGCACATCGATGCACGTTGTGGACAGACATTTCACGAGACCTTCGATTTGTGGCGGAAATTTTTTCCCGCCGATCAAATCATCCCTTTCGTATTGATAGAGACATGGAATGATTACGAAGAAGGTTCGGCTATCGAACCGGGTATTCCCACTTGCGGGCAACCGACGCCGCAGCCACTGGAGAGTCAAGGGAAAAACACGCCGTCATCGATGGGAAAAAATTAGGCAAGCGTTCCAGGAATTGGGACTACAGCTAACAGGATCCAATTGCCGTTCTGAAGCGGCATGATAAGATTCCCGATAAATCCAAACTGTCACTCAGCTGCTGACTGGAAGATGCGCACTTTCCATCTCACATCGGAGGGCGTCAGCACGACGACATAACGTGCCTGCACCTGTTTTACGGCAAGCACCTTTTCATGATCGAGTACCTGTTCATCGTAGACGACATTATCGATGAGCTGGAGAGACATTCCCTCTGGCGAGTAAAACACCAGCTGAAGATCATGACTTTTGTCCTGATAATTCGTGTGAATGCCAAGTTTTGCTTGATCTTCGATTGCTTGTTCAAGCTTGTCATGTGCAACACCGACAAAGTCCGGATCAAGCAATGCCACCTGATTCTGATCGAACGCAGCCCGAAAGCTCTTCCACGATTGCAGATAATCGCGGATAACAGCCGCCTGCGTCTGCTTTTCTACCTGCCTTGAACCCATCAATTGCGGAGGTTCCACCCGGACGGACGCCTGGTATGCAAGAGCAGCCATCGGCGCTACTAAAGCGCAGCCTAATGTCAGGACGTATCGGATCATCGTTCTTCCCAGTGAATCTCATTACCGGCCACGACCCCGCTTGCGACCGAGATCGTCGCTCTGCTGTAGGCGGGCAATTGAACTTTTGCGATTCCTTGCTTTATGGGAACGTCTGCCGTGGATTGCGTGCCGTTGCCGGTTTCCGTAAAGGTCACGATAGTGCCATCCGAAACCGGATTGCCGCTGCAATCGCGCACAGGAGATGTCTGCACCTCCACTTTCGCGCCATCCTGGCGAGCGCTGATGGTCAACCCGCATGGATCGCCGGGCACCTGATCGATAACGCGGGTGCGGGATATTCCGTTGGCATGGGCAACGAACTTCGCGCTACCTTGTTTCGCTGCAGAATCCATCTCGGTCCATGCCACGCCGTTGCGTGTGGTTACCGTTCTGGTTTGTGTTGAGTTGGATTGGCCTAACAATGCGAAGGAAACGGGCATTGATGTGGTGATTAGGTTATTGTATGCATCGAAGACATAAGCCGTACCGCTGATGCCACCGTGCAGGCCAACAGGAATGCGGGATGGCTTAGCCAGAAAACTCAACGTTTTAGGTTGGAATGCTGGCACCACTTCTAGCTCGCTGGTTTCCGTCGAAGTCCCGTTGACCAGAACTGCCAGATAGTGTCCAGCGTTATAAATTTCTCCTGCGGCAAATGTTACGGGTTGTCCCATCTGCACGTCTCGTCGTAGCGCTTGTCCCGACCCGACCAAGTACAGAACACCTTTGCCGCTCCCTATAATTGGAATCGATACGACGCTTCCTGCCGTGACGTTTTTTGGCACTTGCATCTGCGCACTCTGAGGGAAAGCAGCAGATGCGCTCAGCGCGAGACCTATTAAAAGGAATGCTCGCACAGACTTCACAGAGAACTCCCGGAACTGAACGTGGATACGATGGTTCGCTGTGTGCTGATCTTTTTCGCCAGGTCTTCAGGGACTGCGATATGGAAATCAATCGGCGTCTGCGGTTGAAGTGCCCGGTCAATGTATTGACCGGCAACCCAGATCACCTGTCCATTCTTGTCATAAAAAGTAGAGAGCACGTGTGCCACGTTGATCGTCTGCCCGCTTTGATTGGAAAGCTGACCAGTCAAGGCTGCCGGCGGCGCCGGATCGTATTTCTGGTTCTGAACTTCGACTACTGGATCGGCAGAGGCAGAGACCAGCACGGAAAGGGGCTGCATGTGGATAGAGCTCGCTTGCGCCAGATCGATACCGGGAAATCTAATCATAAACGGCGTGACTTGCTTCGGCAGAAGCGTATGAGAGATCATGTCGAAGCTGCCTTCGCTGGAGATGGCAGAGCCGTTCTTCGCAAGCAATGTGGCGCGAACCGAAACAAATGCAGGCACCACATCTTCGTTCAGAAGCTCGCCCATCACAACCACGCCCTCTGCGCGACTCACAGGATGCATATCCACAATGCGTACGTGCGGGGCTTCCACATCCTGCGCTCCCCAGTCGTCTCCCGGTCCACGATAGATGACGTCCCAGCGCAGGTAATTTACCGGAATTACCTGGGGCGGTACGTGCTGCTCCTTTACGAGAGGCCAGCCAACGGCCCAATGATCACCGTTTCTGACGACGTGAAGATTGCGCGTGTCCTGGAACGCTCCCACAACGGATGACCAGTGCATATTCATTGCTACTTCCGCATCATTCGCAGTTTGATGCAGTGGCCGCACTTCAAAACTATCAAGAGTCGCATAGGTACGCAGACTGAGAGCATAGCCTTTCAGGTCATGGAGAAACTCAGGCTCTGTGAATTCAGCCTTGTTCGCAAGACTGGAATAAGCATTGTCCCAGTTCTGAAGACGAATTTGCGTCCCAAGATTTTCCACAGCCGCCTGCGGTGTAGACGACGGGCGAAACACACCACCACCGCCGGCATAGGCTGCTGCCGAGTGAACCGGCCAGAGCGTACCAATCGTTACCAGCCCCGCAGTTGCAATTGCAATACAAATGGCGAGCAGACTCCCCTTGTTCACGAGACCAACCTCCCTGGTGCGAGGTTTTCCCGTCCAGCCGGTGTGGCAGCCCCATCGTCTTCAACGCCGAGCCGCTTTTCCGGGATCAACATCACTAGAATTGCGAGAAGGCTGCTGCCTAACGGTAATAAGCCCCACAGAACACCTTGCCAGTGCGGAGGCATCTGCGCTGCATTCATGGGCGTTGCGGGTGGTACACCGTCTTTGCTCCAGATCGTGACCGTTTTGTCATCCAGCTGATCTACTTGGCGCCAACCGGCGAAATCAAGGAGAGGGTCATAATAAGAATCTCGCACGATGACCCACTTCAGCCCGTAACGGTCTGCATGTCCCAGCATGGCGCGCAACGAATCGAGACCGGGCTTTCCGAAATACTTCGCGCTGGTAAGGGCAGCGCCGCCGTAGCGAGTCAACTCTGGTAACATACGCGCGGAGTTCGATTCTCCATCTACGCTGGTCGCATCCGTCAAAATCGCCAGACGTGAAAGCTTGTTGCCGAAGCCGAGTGTGATGTAACGATAGTTATCATGGCCGTCGCGGTTCAACCATTGCGCAATCTGCTCCATGTCGAAATTGGCAGCGTCGGCTGGCCGGAAGGCGGACCATGAAACCGCCAGGGCGCAGGTAAAAGCGCCAAGAACGGTCAGCGGGACAATGGCCCTCATCTGGAATCGATCGACGAGCTCTGCGACAAGCAATCCGAGAATCGGCAGAGCCATCAGTGTTGCCCAATAGCTGAAACGCTCGAATGTCAACACCTCAAAGGCGCGACCCAGCAGCAGATGGCCTACGGGTGTGGTCCCACCAAGGCCGAGAAGAAATGTAATCCAGAACCCAAGCATTAATGGGCGAAGCCGGACAACCCGAGCACCGCGCAGAATGATGAATGGGAGCGCCAGAATTAATGCTCCATATGGAACGATGAAATAGTTCACTCCCCATTGCGGGCTGAGAATATAGTTCGCGCGGCTAGGGTGCGGGATGGGTGTTTGCGTAATCGGATATCGAATCAGTCCGATCCAGAAAGGAAGCAGCACAATGGCAATGGCAGCGCCAGTGAATAGAGCAATCGTAATCGCTCGCACCACCACAGACGGCGCCGGAGTCTTTGCGCCCTCGCGGTCAAGCAGAACAAGCGCTAAGACGGGCAGAGCAAACAGCAGGGAACCGAAAATGAGTGTGGCGTGATGCGCTGCCGCGGCTGCTGTAAAGAGCACGCTTGCTTTGAGCAGTGAACGCCATCTGCCGTAGCGAAGCCAATCAAAACAATACGGCAAGGCGATCAGATAAATCGGCGCAGCACACGTCGTGCCTAATTGGCCTGCGGAATAAACCAGAAAACTTTCCGACCCAAGTAAAACGCTGGCCAGCGCTGCAAACGATGCGGCGCGCGGGCTTACCCACAACAGAGAGAATCGATAAGTGCCAATTGCAAGTAGCAGGATCGCGGCGAACTGAACCGCCATATATGCCATGTTAAGGCCGAGAATCCAGGAGGTCAGAGCAATCCACTGCTGCGGCATCGGAGGGTACGTCGTCTGTGAAAACCCGGCAAACCACTTCGGATTCCACGGATCGAACCAATGAGAAACGTAGTGAGAAGCAAAGAAAATATGGAAGTTCGTGTCGTATGACTTTAAGGGAAGCTGCATAAGCAGCAGCGGCAGATGTATGGCAACCGCCGCCATAAGAATAAGACCCATTGGTATGGGCCGCGAAGACGTCGCAACGGTTCCAGTTTCTTGCAAAAAAACATCCCCCTCGCTTTTCCTTTGATTGAAAAAGCACCGCATACGGTTGCCTTTATGGTTTGCAAACCTCCAGTCACTGTGACATGAAAATTTCCATCGCAGCACGCAGCCAACATTACGCCGGTTCGTGGAATCTTACAGGCGTAATTCGGTGGCCTTTTT
>DATAQW010000245.1:0-12149 GCA_036264445.1 Pseudacidobacterium sp. | reverse complement strand
ATCCGTGACCGTGCGATACGATCCTTCCGTTTCGTTGGAAATTTTGTGACTATTAGACTAAGATGAGCCTCACCCAAAATTAAGGCCATTAAGAAAAATGTTCCCACCCGCCAGCATCGAGCGGAACACGTTTCCCGTTCTTTTCAATCGCTTCAATGAGTGATTTGCGTGGACGCCGCTGCTTCATGCGACCAATTGCGTGAATCGGCACACCGGCAATTCTCGACGGTATCTTCTTGTTCGGAGATGTCGTAAACAGCAGCTCGTAGTCTTCTCCGCCATGGAGCGCAAGATGGAGAGCCGAAGGAATCCAGCCATCAGATTCAGCTTTCTGCGCCAAAGGATGTACAGGGATGGCTGAAACATCAATTTCTGCAGCAACGCCGGATTCTTCGCATAAATGAGTTAGATCGGTCGAGAGCCCATCGCTTATATCGATAGCCGAATTAGCGATGCGGGATGAAAGCAGCCTGGCTCCAACAGCGAGACGCGGCTCTGGATATAGATGTGGGTGCTGTTGCGCAGCTTTTGTTAGTTTGCGGAATGCTTGCGGATTTCGTCCGAGCGCCAGTAATTCAGCTTCAGCCCCGCCGAGACTGCCGGTGACGTAGATGATATCGCCAGGTTTTGCGCCGGAACGCAGAAGCGCACGTCCTCGTGGCGCAGTGCCCACAAGAATAATGTCCGCTGACACCATGCCGCTCTGCTTCCTGCCAGCCTCGTCGAAGACAGGTGATTGCGCTGTATCTCCTCCGGCGAGCGGGACTCGATGCTTGTCAGCCAGGGCAAGCAAGCCATTCAGGAACCGCTCGACCCAGCTCACTCCGCGTTCGCCGACCGTCAGTTCTGCCGGAACCGCGAGCGAAAGAAACACAGCAGCGGGTTTGGCCCCCATTGCTGCCAGGTCGCTCAGGCCACGCGCAAGGCACCGATGCCCGGCAGATTCCGGAGGGTGCCAATCCCGGCGAAAATGCACCTGTTCAAGAGAAAAATCAGTCGTGATCAGGATTTCATCTTTCGCGCTTGGACGCAGTACTGCGCAGTCATCGCCAATGCTGGTCCGTACAATGCCACGGGCGGAAACACGCTTGCGTATTCCGGCAATCAACGTACGCTCGCCTGGCGCCAGCCCTGGTTTTATTTTCCCGGACACGAAAATAAGCATACCCTCCCTATTCAGCAGGGGAAGTAACTGCCTTAGGTAATCGAAAAGGGACGCGACTGACCAACATTAGATTGACCTGATTCCGTCAACCTGTTAGGGTCTTTCAGAGAATCTCTGGAAAACTGCTCAACGGCCTGAATCCAGAAGCCCGCTGATTACGGCAGGGCGTGATTCAAAGTGCATTTTCCCGGATCAGCGAGAAATTTTTTGCGTAAACGCTACTACATCATTTTTGTTGCCCGCGAAGAAGACGGCCGTCTACGCAAGATTCCTATTCCTCTGCATTACGCTTATATTTTTGTTGCGGCAGCTATCGTAGGGGCGTTCACCATTACCGGTATGGCTGGTTCCTATTCGCGCATGCTGCTCAAGACGGCCAGCTTTAACCAGGTGCGTTCGCAAAGCGAGGCTCTTCGCAAGGACTATGCACAACTTGAGCAGGTAGCACACGAGAAAGAAGTCCAGGCGGCCTCGCTTGGTTCTCTGGCAAACGAGATCAGCGCGCTCTACGGATTGCGCCAGAATAAATTGACGTCGTCGGCATCCAAGGCCGCCACGGCTGCAAATTCTCCGCTTACCGATACCTCTGATGACTTCAACGAACAGGCTTATGCACAGTCGCTGGATCAGTTGTATGCGCTTCGCCGGACAGCGCTTTCGGGCCACGTTTACCCCGCATTCGATATGAATGCTCAACGCCCATTTGGCGGTTCGAGCGATATCCTGAGCCTGGCAAATGCCCCATCCTTATGGCCGGTGGTCGGACCTGTCACAAGTTCATTCGGCGAGCGCCAGGACCCATTCAACGGTGAAGGCGCATTCCATGCCGGTATCGACATTTCATCCAGCTTTGGAACACCAGTCCGCGCCACTGCTGATGGCACTGTAGAAATGGCCGACCGCGCGTCAGGATATGGCCGTGAAATCGTGATTGACCATGGCTATGGTGTCAAGACAATCTATGGGCATCTTTCAGGCTTCGCTATAACCGAAGGCCAGGAAGTGACCCGCGGACAGATTATCGGCTACGTCGGCACCAGCGGCCGCAGTACCGGTCCTCATCTGCATTACGAGGTTCGTATCCGCAATACACCGGTCAATCCCCACAAATATCTGCGCGATACGATGCAGCAGATAGCTACCACTGGAGTGCAATCAAGCAGTGGCGGGATGCAGTAATTCAGATTCAACAGCGTGAAAAGGCCGCTGAAGCGGCCTTTGTTGTTTTTGCCTGGTCTTCTTCAATTCCCGGTTGGAATGATTCCAGCGTTCTCCACCATCAAAATGACAGTCCGCTTCGGAGCGCGCGTACGGTGCTGGATTCCCTTAGGAACCACGAAACCTTGTCTGGGTAAGAGGCTGACGGTACGGTGCTCAAGATCGATGAAGAGTTGTCCTTCGATCACATAGAAAAACTCGTCGTCATTCTCATGTTTATGCCAGTGATATTCGCCTTCCACAACCCCAAGGCGGACAACCGATCCATTTACCTGGCAGAGTGTTTGATTGAACCATTTATAAGTGCAGGCAGCAGAGAGCGCTTGCTCGTCAATCAGCTCAAGAGGTTCATGCAGGATATTAAGGCGTGTTTCGTAAGGAAAATCTTCAACAGTAGACATCCGGGTGCGCTCCTCCCATGAAGAATGGATGGAAAAAGCGCCCGCAAGTCGCAGGAAAATTACTTTCCGGTGTAGCTCACGCGCCAGATTGAACCTGATCCATCGTCGGTGACATAGAGCGATCCATCATTTCCAACTGTGACGCCAACAGGACGGCCCCAGACGTGCCCATCCGCTGTTGTAAAGCCGGTAAGGAAGTCCTCATACTCGCCTGTGGCATGGCCGTTTTTCATCGGTACGAGAATGACTTCGTATCCGGCGCGCTGGGACTTGTTCCACGAGCCGTGCTCTGCGGCAAAGGCATCGCCCTTATACGCTTTGGGAAATTGCGAGGCTTCGTAGAAGTTCATTTCGAGCGAAGCAAAGTGCGGCTGCAGCAGGACGTCAGGCGTAATTACCTTCGCCTTCAGTTCAGGATGCTTGCCGTCATGCCGCGGGTCCTGATGCGGCCCCATGTAGTACCAGGGCCAGCCATAGAAGCCGCCTTCCTGCACATGAGTGATGTAATCGGGGACGAGGTTGTCGCCGAGACGGTCACGCTCGTTCGTCGAGCACCACAACTCACCTGTAACGGGATGAATCGCTTCGCCTACGCAGTTGCGAATGCCGGAGGCATAGACTTCGATGAACTTGCCCTCAGGCGTGAACTCGAGAACGTCGGCGCGGTGAAACTCTTCCGGATGCGTGTCAGGATCATCCACGTTCGAGTGCGAACCCACCGAGACGAACATCTTTGTGCCGTCTTTTGAGAAGACAATGTCACGCGTCCAGTGGCCGCCGCCGCGCAATTTGCCGCCACCGGGAAGCTCGGTAAGGTGCTCAGCCGGGCCGCGTGCTTTCAGATCACCGTTCTGATAGGGGAAGCGGATCACTCCATCGGTATTGCCGATGTAGACCCATTTAGGATTTGGACCTGCGGGATAGAAGGCAATGCCGAAGGGCAGATTCAAGTCGTCAGCGAAGGTCTCCATCTGTTTTGCTTTGCCGTCCGGACCCACACCCCGGAAGACCATAACTTTGTTCTCATAGCTGAGAGCGACAAACAAGTCGCCATTGGGAGCAGTTCGGATCAGCCGTGGTTGGTTGAAGCCGGTTGCATAAAGCTCTACCTTGAAGCCAGCCGGGGCCTGCGGCCATGCTCCATCGGGGCGAGGAATCTTTACTCCCTCTGCGCCGTTGTCGACATCCGTCGTTGCGAAAGGCTCCGGGAGATCGGCGACGGTCAGCTTCCGTCGAACGCCTGGTTTTTCCTTGCTGTAATCAGTAAAGGCGTCTTTGCCTGTCAGCACCTTTCCGGATGGAGGGCCATCGGCGTGTGACACAGGAACAACCAAAGATAAAGCGGCAATTGCCGTAAAAACAGCAACGTGTGGGAAATGCTTCCTCATACCTCTAGTCCTCCACTGGACGTCCCGGATAGTGGTCATACCACTTAGATGACGTTTAAAACCCATAATAGCCGCAATTCATCTTTGAGACGGTTGCGCCGCTCCTGGAGTCAACAATTTTTGAAGAAGAGGCAGCGGTAACGTGGCGTGCATAACAGCGCGGTCTTTGTGGTGCTCGATCTTGATACTGTCGAGCAGCGGCTTCCAGTCGCCGTTATCTGTTCCCTGCAATGTTGGCTGCACAGCATGCAACAGAGTCACCAACGACTGCACAGACTCAGCAGAAGAGGCGGCGGCATCATCGGTGGGAGCGATCTCTTCCAGGCGCAAACGCAGTGCGCCGGTCCAGCGCAAAGAAGCAATAAATGTGGAATCGAATGCGAGGGGAAGACGTATGCCGAGAATGTGAATATTGCCATTGTCGCCGAATGGAAGTCCGATCTGTCCGATGCCCCAGGCCAGCGAAAGGAGCGGCACGTCTTCATAGTGGTCCGTCAACAGGCTGGAACCGGAAAACGGCAGCGCTGCTGAACGATAGCGGTCGAGAATGGAATGAATCTGTTCTGAAGTGGGCGTATTGCTGACGGCCACCATGTCATAGCCCAGAAGCGTCACGCGAACTGTACGGCCATCGCTGGGAATACTGTAGATTGTGTGTCCCGCGTAGCTCTCCTGCGAAGCCGCAATGCCTTCGAGATAATGTGCAAGCCTGCGCCCATCAAAGTGGCCGACAAAAACCTCAGAGAAGGCGACCTGCCCATTCGGTCCAGTTGGATCTGGCATGCGATGCAGGGCAAATGCTGCTTCATCGAGATCGCGCTCAAACTGAATGCCAGTGGCGTCGATGAATTTCTGATAGTCCGGATCGTGCGAGACGGGACGCTGATCGAAGTGCGTAGCCACGCGCAGCGGACGCAGGTTCAGGTACACAATGCCATCGGATTCCGGCAACAGCCGCGCCGCTTCCGGCGGAGCTTTCTTGCGCAGATATACAGCAAAAGCCAGCAGGATAAGAATGACGGCGACAATCACCAAAGTGATTTTCGTGCGCCTATGTTTCATCGGAGAGATTTACCTCGCAGTGCATTCATCATCTCACCTGAGCGGATGGAAACTCTATGTGAGGGATCTCAGCCAGGATCCTCAATAGTCTCCTATCCGTTCGTCTTGGAGTCGGTATGCATAGGACAATCATCCGGCCAGCCCTGCGAGCTGTGTTCCTACTGTGACTGCATCCGTGATATCGTCAATCACCTGCGCGATCTTATCCAGATGGTTCGTGCAGTCCTTGATTTGGGTCTGAACGTTGCTCATCTGACGCACCAGCGCTGCAATTTTGGGATCGTCATCATGAAAAATCTTGTTGATGCTGTTCCAGTAATTGCGTCTTGATGTGACGTATTGCGTCATTACAGCATCCCGTTGTGTCTGCGTTTTGCACGCTGCAAGAATCATCGAGAGCTGTTGGGTCAGAAGCATGTACTGGTCTTCCAGAGCCTTGAGAGAATCTCCCATTTTTGCCTCTTCCTTTCAGTTCACTGGAACCATTGTCGTCCAGTGCTCCACACTGGAATGATGCGCAGTCGGGCCGGTTTTACTGAGCTGTCCTCTGGATGCGAGTTCATGCACAGTCTGTGACAACTCTTTGAGTGCCTTCTCCATGCCGGCAGAAGCCGCGGCATGGGCTGTAACTTCGGCTTGTCCGCGCTCTTGAATCTGCTCGCGAGCATAATCTTGCAATCCCGGCGAGAGCATTTCCTCTGGATTGCGCGATGTCAGGCCGAAGGGCTTGAGCGCCGGCACAACGAGACTGTCCACATCGACCTGATTGCGTTGGATCAACTCAAGAGCCAGGCTCTGTGCTAATTCGATGTAAGTACGGTTGATGGATTCATAAACCGGTTTCTCCTGCGAATACATCTCCGAGAGAGCCGTTATTGCCGGGCCGACGTATTCGGTCATCCTTTTTTCGTCATGCGTCTGTGCAAGCTTCGTCAGAAGCTCTCCAGCATGTTGTAGTACCTCGGGAGCATAGGAAGAACCGGGAAGTGTCTGAATTGTCGACAGCGTGCTGCCGAGATTCGCAGCAGATTGCGACACTTTTGCTGACGCTTCGGATCTTGCGAGTCCGGAATAAGCTTCAGCCAATCCGGATAGAGACTCTGCCATGTCGCAGCGTTTTTGCAACTCATCATGTGCGGTCTTTATTTGAGCAAGGTCCTGTTCATCGAGTGGAACTCCGAGCAGCGCCTTCTGCAAGCGCTCCAGCTTCGCGTGCTGATCTGTTACTTCGGTCAGAGCGGCATAGTAGTCGCGCAGATCGTCTGCGGTAGCGGTCATCTCTGCAGCGACCGTGCGAGCATCCTCAGAGGTTTTGCAGGAAGTCACCGTGAAGAGGAGGGCAAACAGCAGTATTGAAAATCTCGAGTGCTGCAAAGATATGCCTCTCTTTCTTGCGGCGAATGGCGGGGAACAAAGAATAACAAGTTAACCTGCGATGCTCAAAGAAAACACCATTAGAAGCAATTACTGCGGCATATGTTGTCTACATGATTCATCCCTTGCGCAGCTTGACAACTCTGTGTCCGAAACAATAAAACGGTGAAATTGTGGAAACGATTCCAGTGGCACATTTACGGAGGGGGTATCGTTTCCACGCAATCTCCCCTGGAGGCAGTAATGTTCAGTCGTGGGAAGGCCATTTTTTCATCATTTTTATTCTTACTTCTTACCGCACTTTTACTTCAAGCACCTCAAGCATTCGCGCAAGCCGATGCAACTTCTATCTCGGGCACAGTCACCGACACGAGCAACGCAGTCGTGCCTAATGCCAAAGTTATCGTTCGCAACGACGCTACTGGAGCAGAACGTACCGCAGTTACAAACAACGATGGCTTCTACACCATCACCAACCTCGCTCCCGGCGGCTATACCGTTCACATAGAGGCGCCGGGGTTTCAAAGCGCTATCCTGAGCGGCAATCGCCTCGACCCCAATATCGGCAGTAGAGTGAATGCCACGTTGAAGGCAGGCAATACCAGCACGACAGTGACTGTGCAGGCTGATGCCAACGTATTGCAGACTGAATCGGCCGCCGCAGGGCAACTTGTGACCAGCGACCAGGTGAAGACGATTCAGCTGAATGGCCGCAATCCGCTCTATCTTTCGCAACTCGAACCCGGTGTCACGCGCAATGCAGCCATCTCGTCGTTCAACTTCGCGCCGGATTTCAGTGGTCCAACCATCAACGGCGCGCGCGGTGATGAGAGCGTGTTGACGCTCGACGGTGCTCCCATGGTCCGCACACGCGCAAACGGCACGCAGATCGGCGTAGCCGACGTGGACTCTACGTCACAGGTGCAGATTCTGACGACCGGCTATCCTGCTGAATACGGCGGGACCTCCGGCGGCCTGATCCGCATGGTCCCTAGGAGCGGCACCAGTGATTTTCACGGCACGGTGTATGAATACCTGCGCAATTCTTTCTTCAATGCGAATACCTGGATTCGCAATGATTCCGACCTGCCGGCGCTGCGCAATCATCCAGAATCATTCCGCTATAACCAGTTCGGCTGGAACCTGAGCGGCCCGGTTTATATTCCGGGGCACTTTAATACTTCCAAGCAGAAGCTCTTCTTCCTTGCCGGGCAGGAATACCTTCGCTACCGGCTGTCGGTGACGCAGACCGGCATTGTGCCGACAGCGCTGATGAGGCAGGGTAACTTCAGCGAGCTGCTGGGAAGCAATATTTTTTATCAGAAGCCTGTCCAGCTCGTGGACCCCAGCACAGGCGCTGCTTACCAGAACAACGTCGTTCCACAAAACCAGCTTAGTTCGAATGGCCTGGCGTTGCTCAATGCCTACCCTGCCCCGAATGCAAATAACAGTGGCTTCAACTGGCAGGATCAGGCACCTTATCCGCAGAACCAGAGGAAAGACACCCTGGTGCTCGACTACATCCCGGCTGACGCGCACCATCTTCGCTTCAGCCTCCTGAATTACAACTACGACTATGTCAATCCTTTCGCGGGAAACTTCAACCGCACACCGCAGAAATGGCATTGGCCAAACCAGGTCGGTGTTTTGCACTACACCTGGACGATCAGCCCGACCATGGTGAACGATGTGACTTTGTCAGGTTCAGCGGACCATATCACCATCAGCTACGATCAATCTAACGGTCTTTATAACCGCGATCTTTATGGGATCAATTTCCCGTATATCTATCCGGCCACCCAAAAGCTGGTTCCCAACAAGATTCCGACCATCGATCTGGCAAACTTCACCACGCTCGACGGCGGTCCGTATCCATCGCACTCCGGCGGTCCGATTGTGAACCTCGGCGATAGTCTGACGAAAGTACTCGGCAACCATACATTGAAGTTTGGCTTCATGTGGCAGTGGTCGGGCGAGAACAACTTTGACCAGATTGACGTGAGCAGCACAACCCCAGGCGCCACCAACAATCAGAACGGTCAATTCAATTTCACCGACACGCGCAGCGGTCACCCAACCTCGAATGCCGCGGTGGCAAATGCCGCGCTCGGCCTCTTCGATACGTATGGTGAAATTGGGCAGAAATCCTACACGCTCTTCCGCGGCAACATGTATGAGGGTTTTGCGCAGGATTCATGGCGGGCAACACCAAAGCTGGTGTTGGAGTACGGCGTTCGCTACAGTGTGATGCTGCCCTATACCGCAGCGTGGCGTAACCAGTCAGTCTTCGATCCCACTTCGTGGAGTCCGGCATTAGCACCGAACGTGGATCCGACTACCGGTGAGCTCTCCGGTGGTGATCCATACAACGGCGTTGTGATTCCGGGAAGCGGCTTTCCCAGCTCAGCGCAGGGCCACGTTCCTGCCGATATCCTGAACGGCCAATTCAACCGGCTCTTCCGTGGTTACGGTCCAGGTTACTCCAAAACGATCTGGACGGATGTGCAGCCGCGTGTTGGCATCACGTATCAGGTTGCTCCTTTGACCGTTATCCGGCTTGGCGCTGGACGCTTCGTGCAGCGCATTGGCATCAGCGATTCGGTACAGCTTGGCGGCAATGCTCCTTTCCAGCCCAGCACGACCGTTACGGCTGGTTCGGTGGATAATCCTGGAGCAGCCGGGGCGAATGCCCTGCCGCTTTCACTCTCCTCGCAGGCGCGTAACTTCCCCAACCCGAACGCATGGGCGTGGAATGCCGCCGTCGAGCAGGAGGTACCGAACTTTGCCACCTTCACCATGCAGTATGTCGGCCGTCGCGGATTACACCTGTCGCAACTTGACGAGGTCAATCAGCTGCTACCAGGCACGGTGCAGGCGAACCCGAATGTGCAGGCACAGGATGCTCTGCGTCCTTACCGTGGGTTTTCGTCGATCCTGCAGGATACGAATGCCGGCAGCTCGCTGTATAACGCGCTGCAGCTCAGCCTGAAGCGGCGCATGACCAAGGGGCTACTCTTTGGCGTGGCTTATACCGGTCCAAGAGCACGGACTTCGGTTCCAGCCCGGGATATGAGTTGCCGAATTATTATGACTCCCGACCAAACTATGGTCCCAGCGATTTCGACATCCGCAATGTGCTTGTCGTGAATTATGTGTGGGACGTTCCTTATGGGGCGCAACTGGGAAATCGTTTTGCGCGTGGAGCACTGGGCAACTGGCAGGTATCCGGGTCAACGCAGGCACAGACAGGAGAGCCGTTCTCAGTCGGAACGGGTAACGACTATGCCGGCGTCGGACCAGGAGCCGGAGAACAGCTCTGGGAGACAACACGCACGCCTAATGTTTCGAAGAAATTTACCGGCAGCAATGGCCTTGGTAACTGGTTCGATCCATCGGTCTTTGTTGCGCCAGCCCCGGGAACGCTCGCTCCTCGCGGCACTCGCAATTCGATCTATGGCCCAGGCTTCCAAAGCTGGAACATTGCGATGCTGAAGAACTTTCACATAGTGCCGAGTCATGAAAATCACGTGCTGGTTTTCAAGGCTGAGGCATTCAATTTCACCAATCACCCCAACCTTGATACCCCTTCCAATGATTCGGGCATGAATAACCCGACCAGCGGAACGTTTGGGCAGGTCACCACAAAAGGGCAGACCTACCCCTCAGAGCGGCAGATGCAGTTCAGTCTGCGGTATCAGTTCTGAGAGAAAAACAGGTTTGTTGTGCCTCCTTTGCCTCCCGCTCTGCTCAAGCGGGAGGCTTTTTTCTTCCCTGCTCTCAGCGCGTTGCGGCGCATCTCTGCGTGTGATAATCTTTCAATCTGTACGACTCTTTCAGCGGACGCGGCAGTGTCTCTCGAAATTGGAGTATGTGGCTGATCGGGCTGGCGTAGCTCAGCTGGTAGAGCATCTGATTTGTAATCAGAGGGTCGGGGGTTCAAGTCCCTTCGCCAGCTCCAGAATCGTAAGCCGCGTGAAAGCGTGAATCCGCAGTCATTCCACCTGACAGCGCTCTGTTCGAGATTGGAGCAGTTTCTGGCTCCGCATGAGGACGGCCGGTGTCTGGACGGCTGAAGATTTACGAAATATGGACGCACAGGTGGCCGAGTGGTTAATGGCAGCAGACTGTAAATCTGCCGCTCCTTGGAGCTACGGAGGTTCGAATCCTCCCCTGTGCACCAGTTAAAAATTTAAAGCTGAGAAGCTTTGAATTTATAGGGAAGCGGGTTTGACATGCGTGTGCGAGGCATTCAGCGCAAGATGGTCGCGCTCCTCGTTCTAGCGGTACTCGCGGCCCTGGCGTGGAGCACAATCGATCCCGGCAGGATTCGCATGCTGGTTCTGGTTGTGCTTGGGGGATTCGCTCTTCGCATTCTGTTAACTGCGCGTTCGCGGTACGATGAAGAAGGGAATCCGCAATAAATTCTGTAGCGGGTGAATGGCGGAGCGGGCGCCGATTGCGCGAGCAAAGCCAGAGGGCGCAGGCCCTCGAATGAAGTGAGCTGATGTAGCTCAGTTGGTAGAGCACTCCCTTGGTAAGGGAGAGGTCACCGGTTCAATCCCGGTCATCAGCTCCAGAGATTTCAGGAAGTGAATGCTCGAGGCCGGCGGCTATGCTGTCGGCCCTGTGGCGTGTAAAAGCGCGGGAGTAACTCAGTGGTAGAGTCACAGCCTTCCAAGCTGTTGGTCGCGGGTTCGATTCCCGTCTCCCGCTCCAGAAGTTGAAGACGGAGTACGCGGCAAACATGTTTGAGCAAGCAGTCATTCCAGTTCAGGATGAAAAGACTTTTGCTGAGGTGGAGCAGGCGCTCGAAAATGCCTTTGCTTCTGTGAATATAGCGAAGTTTCTTCGCCAGCTGGATAGAGCGAAGCTCCGCGCAAGGCAGTTTGAGGCGATTCTGGCGCACGGTTTTCTTGGCGCAAAGACCCCGGCGCTTTATGGGTCGTTGGGCGATGCCGACCGTGGACAGATTCGCGAACAGTACCTGAGGTTGGTGGAGAAGGTAGCTCCTGAGCTGCGCATAAAGTTTTTGAAGGTGTACGCGTATTACTGAGGGATTTGCATTCGAACAGGCTTCTGAGCCCAGCTTCTACGTTGTCATGTGGGAGTTTCAGGTGCGGCCGGGTTGCGAGGATGCTTTCGAGGAAGCGTATGCGCCAGATGGGTCTTGGGCCCGATTCTTCCGGAAATCGCCGGAGTTTCTGGGAGTGGAACTGGTGCGAAGCGTCAAGCATCCGGCTCGGTTTTTCACTCTGGACGCGTGGACTTCGGAAGCAGCATTTCAAAGCTTCTGCCGTAAATACGGAGAAAGCTACGAAACGCTGGATGTGAAATTGGCAGGATTAACGGAATGGGAGCGCCGCATTGGCGCTTTTCCCTCCGAGTAAATGAGGAGATTCGCGACATGGCGAAGGAGAAATTTGACCGGTCGAAGCCGCATGTGAATGTGGGGACGATAGGACACATTGATCACGGGAAGACGACGTTGACGGCGGCGATCACGAAGGTGTTGTCGAAGCATAATCCGAACATCAAGTTCCG
>DATAQW010000444.1:0-3109 GCA_036264445.1 Pseudacidobacterium sp. | reverse complement strand
CTAGATCCATTAGAGGCGAGACACCCACCAACGCTTTGAGTTCAGATGGAACGGCTGTACCAAGTTCCCCTGCGTATTTCAGCACCAGGTTGCCACCCATGGAGTAACCGATGAGCGCTATCGCTTGCAAACGATGCTGCGCAACAATCTGCTCGACCACGCGTGAAACGTCATCCGAGCAGCCAGAATGATAAATAGCGGGTGAAAGCTTGTCCGTGCCGCCGCAGCTACGCATATTCATGCGAACGACATTGCATCCTGCCGCCCATGCACGTGTGGCGTTACCAAGCACATATTGAGAATTCGATGAGCCCTCGAGTCCGTGGACAAGAACAACTGTAAGCCGCTGGCTGCGAACGTCAGCAGCCTGCCAGTGACAATGGCAAAGTACGCGGGTCGGCCCATAGGAAGCATGGCCTTCGACTTGCCCCTCTACTTCCACCAGGAAATCTTCCGGATCAGGCAGCGACCACTGACGGGGCAAAAAATTGCCAGCTAACGTCATCAAATGCCCGTTGTTCAGGAAACGGCGCGGCGTAAAGTCGCTATGCCAGCCGTTTACGAAGGTATCTGCCGCGAACTTGGTGAATGTCTTCGTGCTCATAGGTTGAGAAACCTTTCAGCACGATTGAGGCATGCATCGTGCTGGTTGGTTCTTGCACCTGATCGGTTCAAATCCAACTGGTAGAGTATAAAAGCTTCCGAATAGATATTGGAGCTATGGTTAAAGCTCACTCTCAAACTCTTCGCTCTGCCGCCATGGACAGTGTCTGCACCCGGACTGGCAGCAATATCCTCGCTTCCGGTGATATGCCTCGGTGAAGACGAGATACGCCCCATCCATGTAGTAATCGATGCCCTCAACCAGAGGCTGGTTCTCGTCAGATGGAGGGACCATGCTCATAGGTAGATTCTGTCAGAGGTAAAGGCAAAGTGGAAATCCGGGCACCTTCTGCCGATTGGCTTATCTTGGCGTAATCAGGATGCGTGCGCATGTGAGGTTCGACCGCCGTTAGAGGTGTCAATTTCGACTCGTCAAAGATCACGCGGTTCCCTGGAACCGCTGCGACCCGCTCGCCTGGAATCACGATCCCGAGCAAGTTCATGGGGTCCGCACCCACAATCGTGACCGCCTCCAGTTTCATTCCGCTGCGTCGCGCCTCGCGCAGCGATTCCAGAGCCTCCGGCAATGCAAACTGCTCGCCGCTAAAGCCGGAGACAAACCGTCCCCCACGCACTTCGCCGCGCGCTTCCATGCGGCGCAGCAACCCCAGCAAATCGCGCCAGCGCGGAATGGCCGCCTCGCGTTCCAGCACATCTCGGAAGATGACGCCATAGCGCCGCAGCAGTATTCGACAAGCTGACTCAATCTCAGCTTCACGCCGCTCCGCTGCCTGTCCTGCATTCTCGGGAGGACTATCAAATGGCTGCCAGTTAAACAAGCTCCATCGCCCCGCAGCCTGTTTCGTACGTGCCATCGGTTTTACGTGGGCAGGGGTGGTATGCGCCTGCTTCCGCTTCGGATCGATCAACATGCGCAAGCTGTCAAAACCGTCCGCCGTAACAAGGCCAGCCGCCACCAATTCCCACAGAGCAAGGCTCACATCTTCGGCGGGATCGCCCAGCATGCGCACCAGATCGCCGGCAAACATCGCGCCGCCCGATGAAAGAACGCTCCGTATGCGCCCGGCAAGCCCGCTTAAGCAGGCGGTCAGGCAAGTCTCGGGAATTTGTCGCTGTGACAGGCACAGATCCATCCACAGCGCCTCTTCGCGTAAAAAGAATGTGATCGGGGCCATGCTTGTTGGCACAACGCGTCGCGGTCCACCCGACTCCATGGAGTTGAATGCCGGATGCGGTGAAATCCGTCCCCACCCCACGATTCCTGTTAAACAAAGCGCGTCAAGCCAACGCGGATCATATCCCGCTACTCGTTGTGGCAAAATCGACCGCTCCCACTCAATCGCTGGAGCTTCAAACCCTTCGAGGCCGCGGACGGCCTCCAAAACCCCGTGCTCTCCCACAAGCTGGCTCTGCGGCGCTACATGTTGCCATCGTAATAGCCACTGCATAAAGAGAGAGGGAGATACTGGCTCAACTTGCTTGCGTAGCGCTCCCAACGTCTTTTTGTGAATGCGCTGCAACAGGCGACGTTCGCACCATTCGACATCCTCATCGCCGGCCGAATCAATAGGTCCTCGTCCTTCAAAGACGCCGCGCAGAATCGTGCCTGTCATCTCCAGCAGCAACATCTGCTTCCAGACTTCGCTCGCCGAAAGACCAAGCTTTTCTGCAAGCAAACGCGAAGATACAGGGCCAAGGATAGCCATCCAGCCCTGAATCGTTCTGCGGAGCACCTCTTCTGTGCTGGATACAGTTACAGATAGCTCAGGCAGTACAAAAGCCAGCTGTACTTCTGGCCAAAGCAAGTGGAGGTAGCCCACTCGTTCCGCCGCGCAGAGATATTGCCACCCTCCGACACTGACTATGGTCGCCCGTCCCTGCATTTCCAGCCGAGCAAAGAATATATCCCAATCTCGCGCTTCCGGCTGTGTGAGCAAAGCAACCGGTACAACGACAAGCGAACATAGCAAATCGTGTAGTTCATATTCATCGCGAATATCCGGCCATATCTCTTCTCGCACTTCGGCAATCGCATCCGGCGAAAGCCTGCCTGCCTCGCCCAGCAGCTTGTCCGGAACCATTCCACGTAGACTCACCGCACGCGCGCGCCTCTCTTCGAGTGGAGCATCGTCAAGGAACGCATACGGATTGGCGTTCAGCATCTCGTGCGCAAAGTGCGACGGCGTTGTCGTGTCGACTGCAAGACAGCGAATCCTGCCCGCGTGCATGTCAGCAAGTACACGTTTTAATCCCTCGAGATCCATCGCCTCGCCAAGCACATCCTTCATCACCTCGCGGATAAGAGGATGGTTTGGAATCTCTATATCGCCTTCGACATTCTCTTGACACGCTGCGACCTGCGGAAAGACACTGGCCAGCAGATCGTCCGAGCGTGTGCGCTGGATTTGCGGCGGAATTTTCTTGCCGTTTTTGAAACGCAGTAGTTGCAGACTGCGACCAGCATCCCATTTCCAGCGTGACTTGA
>DATAQW010000410.1:0-9172 GCA_036264445.1 Pseudacidobacterium sp. | reverse complement strand
CAACAATGCAGGCAGCAGCCTCGTCAACCAGCGCCACTTCTGTGGTGAAGGTGGGCAAAGCGTCGTTTGCCAAGAGCGCAATGGACCAGGACACCACAAAGCATTCTTGTAAAGGCAAGAATGATTGCAAGGGTCAGGGCGGCTGCAAGAGCAGCGACAACGGCTGCAAAGGCAAAAACAGCTGCAAAGGCAAGGGAGGCTGCGCCACTGACGGCTCCAAGATGCCGAAGTAGTTTCATCTGCGGAGGGCCATGCGTAATCATGGCCTTCTGCTTTCTTTCCTGAGACTGGGGAGTTGAATAGTGCCAGCAAATCGGTTCAACGGATTTACGGATTATGGTGTAGGAATCGGACTGCGGATTCCGCACTACCGGCACATTCTGAACAAGAAGCCTGTCGTCGATTGGTTTGAGATCATCTCGGAAAATTACATGGTCGATGGCGGACGCCCGCTCGAAGTGCTGGACCAGATTCTTGAGCAGTACAAAGTTGTGCAGCATGGCGTGTCGATGTACTTCGGCTCGGCCAGCGATCCTGATCCTGAGCATTTAAAGCGGCTTAAAAAACTTGTACGGCGAACGAAAACGCCGTGGCTGAGTGACCATCTCTGCTGGGGTTCGGTGGATGGACGCTACACACATGACCTTCTGCCGATGCCATATACCTGGGAAGCCGTGAAAGTCACAGCAGAGCGTATCAGGCACACGCAGGATTTTCTTGAAGTCCCAATTGTGGTCGAGAATGTTTCGAGCTACGCAGAGTATCACGTTTCCGAAATGACGGAGTGGGAATTTCTAAATGAGGTTGTGGAGCGCGCCGACTGCGGCATTCTTCTTGATGTGAACAACATCTACGTTTCGTCTCAAAACCACAATTTCAATCCGTTTGATTATGTGAATGCCGTACCTGCAGAACGTATCGCGCAGATTCATATCGCAGGCCACTCAAAGTTTGAGAAATACATTCTTGATACGCATGACCATCCGGTGCTGGAGCCTGTGTGGCAGCTTTATGAGCGGACAATTGAACGCGCAGGGCCAACCGCGACTCTGCTTGAATGGGATGACAATATTCCTTCCTTTGAGGAAGTCCATGCTGAGGCGTTGAAGGCGAATCGTTTTCTGAATGCTGTGAAAACACCAGAACCAGAATTCGCGGAGGCAGCGCGATGAGCGACCTTCTCGACTTGCAGCGTAGAGTGGCCGCGGCGATTATGCATCCGCTAACGCAGCAGGAGAGCATGCCTCGCAGACGGCGTGACGGCGCTTCAAATATTGCTGAGGCAGAAGCTTTCATCAAGCCAAATGACCGACTCTCGTCGTTTGAACGGCTTGAGATCTACAACCGTCAATACTGGTTCAGGCTCTATTCATCGTTTGAAGAGGATTTTCCCGGACTCGCTGCGATCATTGGACGGAAAAAATTTGACCGATTGATGCGCGATTATCTGACTGAGTGCCCTTCGCGGTCGTTCACCCTGCGTAATCTGGGATCGCAGCTTGAAAGCTGGTTGCTTGCGCATCCGGAGTACGCCGAGCCGCGTGCAGCGCTTGCGGTGGATATGGTGCGGATCGAATGGGCGCATATCGAAGCTTTTGACTCCCCAACAGAATCGCTGCCCGATGCTCGAGACCTTGGTGCTCTGGATGAAAATTCCATTCTGCGGCTACAGCCTTATCTACGCCTGATCGAGCTGCGATACCCAGTGGACGACCTCATTATCGAATTACGCAGCGAGAGCGGAAGCAGCGATTCAAGCAGCAATAATGCCAGCATCGAACGCAAGCACAGAAGAGTCCGCCGCGTTGCCGCGCTTGAGCCTCAACAGATTTATCTGGCAGTGCACCGTCACGAGAATTCCGTTTACTACAAACGCCTCGAACATGAAGATTATTTGCTGCTGCAAGCGCTCATTGCTGGAGAACCGCTGGGAATAGCGATAGAGAAAGCATTTGCCGCCGGCGGCAAGTCTGAAGAGGAACAGGCCGGATTTATACAGGAAGCATTTCAAACCTGGGCTTCGCTGGGGTGGTTCACTAAATTCTGAAAGGCAAGTATAACCGTAATGAGTGCGCAACCTATTTCTACGGCCGTTCCTCCTAAAGGCATAGTAGCTACGCTGAGCGGCTTCTACGCCAAGTTCAAGAACCTTTCTTCAAAACTCGAATCACCGTTCCTTCTGCTGGTTCGGCTTTACTGGGGATGGCAGTTTATGCAAACAGGATGGGGAAAATTGCACCGCATCAGCCAGGTGGGAGATTTCTTTGCCAGTCTGGGCATTCCTGCTCCGCATGTGATGGCGCCTGCCATTGCCTCTCTGGAATTTTTTGGCGGTATTTTGCTGATCGTCGGACTTGCAACGCGGCTCACGGGGCTCTTGCTTGCCTGTAATATGCTCACTGCTTACATTACGGCTGATCGTGATGCTCTCTGGTCCATTCTCCGCGATCCGGGCAAGTTTTATGTTGCTGATCCATTTACATTCATGTTTGCGTCTCTCATTGTCTTCATCTTTGGCGCTGGATACTTCTCGCTCGACTACCTGATCTCCAGGCAGAGGAATTTGTCAAGCAAATGACAGCGCAGCAAACCGCGGGCAGCATTTACCTGGAACACGAAGCCGCGCTGATTGCCGCCATCCTTAACGGAGAACGCGAAAAATTTCACGATCTCATTCGTCCATACGAGCGGCAAATTTACCTCACCGCGCTTGCACTCCTCAAAAACGAAACAGAAGCCGAAGATGTTGCCCAGGAAGCCATCCTGCGCGCCTATCGCAGGCTGGCGAGCTTTCGCGGTGAGGCGAAGTTCGGTACATGGCTTACAGCTATCACGCTGAATGAAGCGCGCACGCGACTACGAGAAGAAAAGCGCGCAGCGCTTGACTTCCTCGACGACAAAAACAGCGACGAAGGCAATTACACTCCCGCAGCGTTGACTGACTGGCGCGAAGTCCCCCTGGAATCATTGGAAAGGCAGGAAGTGCGTGCGATGATACAGCATGCTATCGCTGAGCTGCCCGACACATTCCGCCAGGTCGTCGTGCTGCGCGATATGGAAGAGATGAGCGTGCAGGAAACAGCTGAAGCGCTCGGCATTTCTATTGCACTGGTCAAAGTGAGGCTGCATCGCGCGCGCCTGCTGTTGCAGAAGAGTCTTGCGCCACAATTGAAAATCGAGATAAAACCAAAGCGCAAGGCTGGAATTCTAAGGAGGTTGCCATGGTTCTGAACTGCCGCCACGTATGGGACCGCATCTCCGAATATATTGACGGGACGCTCGATCCAGCAGTGCGCGCTGACGTCGAGCGGCATCTTGCGCACTGCGAGATATGCTCGGCGGTCCTGGACTCCACACGCAACGTGATTGTCCTGATGGCTGACGACCGCGTTTTCGAGCTGCCCATCGATTTCAGCAGGCGGCTTCATGCGCGGCTTGACGCCATTCTCGCTACTGAATCACCAGAGTCTGGATGATCTCAGCGTGGGTGGTGAATCATCGAATGCGTCCACCACTCAAGGGCAAGAAGAACAAATGTCAGGATAGAAAGCGCGATTTGAAATCGCTCTGACCGCTTTTGTTTAGGGGTGAGCGGCTGAACACGCCACTGCGCAGCGGGCTTTTTGCGGAGGCTTCGAGCGCGCCACAGCGCATAAAGATTGATCGCCGTAGCAATGAGCGCAAACCACATCATCGGGATGCGGATTGCATCCTGATGAAAGCCTTTCGCAGGAGCATTCGTGCCTGCAGCTGCCGCCAGTGCACCCAATCCAATCAAAACCCGGATGCCGCTCGTCGCCACTACAAAAGTGCAGGCGCTCTGCAGCAAGGCAAAGAGGAATGCCGACCAGACGAGCCAACGTGAACGGCTCTCAATTGCTTGGTCTGGGGATGTTGATTGTTCTGTCACAGAATCCAAGCTAATTGTATGACGCGAAATCCCTGCGCGGGTTACAGAAATTTACTTTATTCCGAAAATCCAAAAAGCCTCCGGAGAACCGGAGGCTTTTTGGATTTGTATTCGCAAACTATCTGTTCACCACAGCAAAAACAATCAGGAGGGTGAAGAGGGCCAGCGACTCGATAAAGGCAAGACCAAGAACGAGCATCAACTGAATGCCGGCGCGTGCTCCGGGATTGCGGGCAATTGCTTCAGCAGCAGAGCCGGCAACGCGCCCTTGACCAATGCCGCAAAGGCCGGAAGCGATGCCCATGCCGATGCCGGCGCCGATCGGAACCCAGCTCGGCGCAGAGGAGCCATTGGCTGATTGTGCGAACGCGGGCGATGCCATGCAAAGGACCGCCAGCGTCATGAAAAGATATTGTAGTTTGCGCATGATAGTTCTCCTTGCTTCCTTAAGAATGTGCCGTCAGTGGGTGGTTGAGGCTCACCGTGCTGGCCCCCTCACGCTCACGGCCGCGATGCCGAAGTGGAAGCAAACTCCGGTTGCGGAACTTTTTAATTTCCTTAAATAAGGGCATGGCTCTAGCCGTGCTATTCAAAATCAAAACGCATCCATCTCGAATCAGTGGTCATGCGCTGTTGCTTCAGCCAGATAAATCATCGTCAACAACATGAAGACATATGCCTGAATCAGAGCAACGCCCAAGTGCAGTCCGAGAAAGATGACAGGAATACCGACCGGAATCAACGAGAAGAAGACCAGTGTAAGCAGGTCGCTGGCGAACATATTGGCATAAAGACGAACAGTGAGCGACATGATGCGCGCCAGGTGCGAGATGATCTCGATGGGAAACATCAGCGGCGCCAGCCACCACATCGGTCCCATAAAGTGCTTGAGGTATCCAATGGGACCCTGCGCGCGTATTCCATTCCAGTTGTAGTAAATGAAAGTCGGAATCGCTAGACCAAGAGGAACGATCGTATCGGCTGTGGGCGTGGGAATATGGGGCAGCAAGCCCATGCAGTTGCACAAAAGAACAAAGAGGAGGATTGTCGTCAGATACGGAAGGTGCCCCTCATATCCATGCTCGCCCATGATTGCGACCGCCTGCCCACTCACAAACTCATGAACCATCTCGGCAAGATGCTGGATTTTTCCCGGACGCTCAACATTGAGGGTCAGGCGCACCGACACAAAGAAAAGCAGCAGCACCAGCGCGACAAATATCTCCAACGCAAAGGTAAGTGTAATAGGGGCTGCCGGATGCCGTGGATGAACGCCGATTCTGGAGATCAGCGCGGTAATTGCGCCGCCGAAAAGCTCATTGAGCAGACGGGTGAATGCGATCAGTAAACCGTGCATAGTTTTCCAAGGAAACTGTGTTGCTTAAGACCGTATCAGACGCACCACTTCGATGGCCAGAACTAAAACCGCAAGTCCCAGACCTCCAACCAGTGCGTAAATCGAGCCGTGTAAACACTTTAGACTAGCATAAAGCAGTGCTCCCGCGAGCAAAAGCCGCAGGAAAAACATGATCACGACGCGCGCGGCGCCCGTTGCCCTCTGCTTGTCGAGACGCGCATTGATAACGGCCACCAGCCGCTGCCACTCCCATAGTCCGGTGGATGAAATAGCCGCTCCAACCATGAGCAGGAGACCTGTTTGCCAGTTCACAGCAATTGCAAGAACAATCGCCAGAACAACTCCGAGTACAGCAGTCGTCTTAAAAGCGCGCGCTAAGGCTGCTTTCAGGTCCGCATCGGTGAAATCGAGAAAAAAATTGCCGTTGTCTGTCACTTAATTATCTTTAGTATCTTTTCCTGCTGCGTTCACAAGCCGGAAGATCTGGATAAACCCTGCGACGATCCCAAACAGGATGCCAACAATATAAATCCAGTGCTGATGCAGCCATTTATCCAGCCCTACGCCCAATATCCAACCGATAAAGACAGCCGCAGGCAGGATGAACGCAATCTGCGTCAACTTCTCAGCGCGCAGCAGCGAGTCCATGCCGCTATCGCGCTTGTCCTGCTTGTTTTGCGGTGGATTGTTGAAGGCCATGATTGAGAACGTCCGAAGCAGTTATATCAGGACTGGCCGTTCAGGCAAACTCCTGACTCGCTATACTAAAGAGTTATTCCACAACACAACAACCACACCAGAGGCAACCCAAGTGTTTGAATCCGATTTCGAGCGGAATCTTTTTGCTCTTCGACGCGAAAAGCTTAACCAGATTTCCGCTCTTGGCCAGCAGACGTATCCCAATCAATACATTAGTACGCATACGATTCCTGAAATCTGGGCGAAGTTCCGCGAAGCGACTGCTGAAGAGCTTGAGTCGAACCGTGTCGAGGTCTCCATCGCCGGACGCATTATGGCCATCCGTGGACAGGGCAAAGCCGGGTTCGCGCATCTGCAACAGGATGGCGAGCGGCTGCAGATTTACGTCCGCAAAGATGAAGTGGGTGAAGAAAATTTTCTCCTCTATAAGCTGCTTGACTTAGGCGACCATATCGGCGTTACCGGATATCTCTTCCGTACGCGCACCGGCGAACTAAGCGTCCATGTAAAGACGATTACATTTCTCTCTAAAGCGATGCTGGCTTTGCCAGAGAAGTATCACGGCATCTCCGATGTTGAACTGCGCTACCGCCAGCGCTACGTCGATCTCTTCACCAACACCACGCTCAACGAAGGCAACCCAGATCAGATCAACGTACGCGAGGTTTTCATCAAGCGTGCAAAGGTACTGAAGGCGCTGCGCAATTTCTTTGATGAGCGCGGATACATCGAAGTCGAAACGCCGATGATGCAGCCCATCGCCGGAGGAGCGGCGGCGCGTCCCTTTGTGACGCACCACAATACACTCGACATGGATCTGTTCCTGCGCATCGCGCCGGAGTTGTATCTAAAGCGCCTCGTCGTCGGTGGACTCGACCGCGTTTATGAGATCAATCGCAACTTCCGCAACGAGGGCATTTCAACACAGCACAACCCTGAATTCACCATGCTTGAGTTCTATCAGGCATACGCGAACTATCACGACCTGATGAATTTGACGGAAGAACTGGTGAAGTTCGTTGCGCAGGAGGTGAACGGCACCATGATCACGCACTTCAACGGTGTGGAAATTGACCTCGGCAAGTGGCGACGCTTCTCCATGCGTGAAGCGATTATTAAGTTTTGGCCAGAAGAACTTGGTTCCGCTCCATCTTTGGCTGCTTTTGGAAGTCCAGAGGATCTTGAGCAATTTCTAAATGATTCGCTCCAGCATCTACATACGCACTACCCGCAAATTACGACACCTAGCAGCGAGATACAGGGTGTCGATATTGAGCGACATCGCCGACTTCGCAGCCTCCTTACGATCCTAAACGGTCAGCTCATTTTGCTTCGTGGCGACTTCAACGGCCCTGCTGAAGTTATAGCGAGAACACTCGGTTGGCCTGCCCCTACTGTTCCTATGCCGCGCCAACCTCAGCCGCTCGGGATAACTATCGCTGGCATCTTTGAGGCAGTCGCCGAACCCCATCTGATCCAGCCAACGATTATCTACGACTTCCCTCTTGCGGTCTCACCGCTCTCGAAGCAGAAGCCGGACGAGCCCAACTGGGTAGAGCGCTTTGAGTTCTACATCGGCGGATTCGAGCTGGGTAATGCCTTCAGCGAGCTGAACGATCCGGAAGAGCAACGCAAACGCTTTGAGCAGCAGATTGCGCAGCGCGAGCACGGTGATGACGAAGCTCACCAGATGGATGAGGACTACGTCCGCGCTCTGGCTTACGGCCTACCCCCGACAGGAGGCGAAGGCATCGGAATCGACCGGCTTACGATGATCCTGACCGGAGCGCGCTCCATCCGCGATGTGATTCTATTCCCACTGTTGAGGCCGCAGCACAGCACAGAAGAATAAGGATTTCCACTTACTTGGAGAAAGATCTGCCTGCGCAACGCACCACATGGATCCTACTTGCAGGTTTACCTGCAACCGGAAAGAGTGCGCTGGCACACAAACTTGCCAGCCAGCTTGAGCGCGCTGCCATCCTCGACAAGGACCGCGTCCGCGAATCACTCTTTCCCGCCATGATGACTGACTACTCCACAGAACAGGACAATCTCTGCATGGGTGCGATGATCGAAGCAGCGAACTATATGACTTCCCATCATCTGGCGAACTTCATCTTTTTCGATGGCCGCACATTTTCTCGCGCAGAACAGATCGATGAAGTACTAGCTGAGGCTAAAAAATCCGGAGCAGGCTGGCGCATTCTGCATCTGAGTTGCACGGACGAGGTAGCAGAAGCCCGTCTGCGTTCACCCGATTCCGATCACCCCGCGCGCAACCGCGATGTGAGCCTCTATCGCCGCGTAAAATCAGCGTTTGAGCCGATCCTGCAACCAAAGCTTGACCTTGACACATCTACGGGCGTTAACCGCGTAATAACCCGCGCTCTTGCCTACATCCGTTCGTAACGATATAAGTTCTTGTTATGCCTGCAAAGACGAACCCTATTACACTCTGTGTTGATATCGGCGGAACGGGCCTGAAGATGATGTTTCTCAACAGCGAAGGCGCGCCACTGACTGAACGCCTGCGCACAACTACTCCATCGATAGCAACGCCTGCAAATGTTCTGGCTGCCTTAAGCAAACTCAAGCCATCAGTGCCCAAATTCGACCGCGTTGCGGTTGGCTTCCCCGGAGTCGTCAAACGCGGCGTTGTCTACACGGCGGTCAACCTCCATCCCAAATGGATCGGATTCAAACTCCAGGCCGAACTTGAGAAGCGCTGGAAGAAGCCAGTCCGCGTGGCCAACGACGCAGCCGTGCAAGGTTATGCGGCTATTCGCGGACAAGGGGTTGAGTTGATCCTGACAGTCGGCACGGGACTCGGTTCTGCTCTCTATACCGATGGCAAGCTCTGCCCAGGGTTAGAGCTGGGACATCATCCCTGGCTGAAAAACAAGACCTATGAAGACTTCCTCGGAAAGCGCGGGCTAAAGAAATACGGCCGCAAACGCTGGAACAAGTTGCTACAACAAGCCATCGCACAAACAGCGCTCACCTTTAACTGGGACTATCTCTACATCGGTGGCGGCAACACCAAACAAATTCAGATTCAGCCCGGCGAACATGTGCAGATCGTCTCTAACGAGGACGGGCTCCTCGGCGGCGTAGCGCTCTGGCAACACGATTCGTAGTTCCCTGGCTATCTAAAGCGCCGTTGCCGGTCTTGTGGCGACAGTTCGGCTGATACGCAGATGACA
>DATAQW010000356.1:0-18152 GCA_036264445.1 Pseudacidobacterium sp. | reverse complement strand
GCCCTTTACGATGATTTTCTTGCAGACGCGGCTAATGGGACACTACCTGCCGTATCATTCGTAGACCCCTGGTTCACGATCCTCGACGATGGCTCAGGAAATGACGACCACCCGCACGCCGACCTGCGCAAAGGAGAGATTTTTCTCCGGCAGGTTGTCGAAGCGCTCGCCGGCGGACCTGACTGGTCGAAAACGGTCCTCATTATCAATCGGGATGAGTGGGGAGGATTCTTCGATCATGTTGTTCCGCCACGCGCTGCCGCTCCCAACGGCGTAGATACTGATCTCGTAGACGGAAAAGCATTGCTCGGATGCCGCGTTCCTGTGCTGATCGTCTCGCCTTTTTCAAAAGGAAATCCGGCAAAGCCACGCATTAATTCCCTTACCTACGATCACACATCAGTATTGAAGCTGATCGAATGGCGCTGGCAGTTGCCGCCTCTTACAGCGCGTGATGCTTCCAACGACATTGCCAATCTCGCGCTCGCACTCGATCTCAGCAATCAGGATATATCGCTTCCGGCGCTGCCTGTGATTCCAACTCCACCGTGGGAGCCATGCTTCAATGACTTCTCATTTGCGGTAGGCCAGGAGCCTGCTCCAGCAACGAGCGCTAAAGCAATGGCGCTGGCGCAAAAAGTGCACGCTCAAGGCGTCGACAATGAAACGTATGACTTCTACCTGCTGCTGAAATCCGAGCGGACTACCGGCTGGCGTCTGCCCGATAGTCTGAAATGAGTGAACAGCTACTTCAACGTGAAAAATCCAGCGCTGAAGTAGCTGATCCCGCAAGGTGGCCTCCTATCGCGGCAGGAAGCGTAAGCTCATTCGTAGGAGTTCACCTAGAGGATGACCGTCGATATCTCCAAGCAGGCCCGCGCCGATGCAATCGCTTCGATTCAACGCTACTTTCAGGAAAATATGCCTGAGCCCATCGGTGATCTTCCTGCAGGGTTACTGCTCAACTTCTTCATCGAAGAAATTGGACCGGCGATTTATAACCAGGCGATTGCGGACGCACAGGCACGCATGGAGCAGCGCATATCGGATCTAAGCGGAGAACTCTACGCCGACGAGTTTCAGTACTGGTCTAAAGTCGACAACAAACGCAAGTATCGACGTTAGAATAACTGCTCACTTCTCTACTGCCGCAAAAAACCGCCCCTTTTCAGCCTGTTAAATGGAATTGGCCTGCCCCCTTCTACCCCAGGGCTTTGCCGCGCTTCGTTGTCGTTCATCGGCTGTAGACCGTCGTAACCTGCAGCGGTCGGCGACCCCGGCACCGGCGGCTGCCCTGTCGCTTGAGCAGCATTAGCCATCCTCGGCCTGCCCGTCGTCGTAACATCAGAAACGGCCTGCCACGCTGCATGAACTTTGTTCACCCGGCCAGTTTCGCAACCTGTAGTCAACAATAGAGCCGTCGCGGCAGCCATTGTTGCGCAAGCAAAAGAAAGCTTCATTCACTCCTCCGCTCTGTCGCAATGAGTATAGCCGCAGGATGGCTGCTTTTGGATCCTATTGGCGAATGCGCTGAAAATATTTATTTATTGGAGCGCGGAACGAAGCGCCGCCGCATATTTCTCCAGCAACTGCCGTCTCTGCATCTTGCCGTCGACGACGACGTGCGTAGTTTCGGCCTCAGCCAGGAGCTGTGAACCATCGGAGTTCGGGCGCAGCAACTGATAAACGAACTTGACCACCCCGGACCGCATCGCCTTGATACGAGTTTCAACCGTCAGCTGATCATCATAGCGGGCGGGCGCTTTATAGCGGCAGGTTGCCGCCACTACAGGCAGATGGCAATCGTCTGCGATTTCCATTTGCTTGTAATCGAACCCTAGCTGACGTAGAAACTCCACACGCCCCATTTCAAACCAGACAAAGTAGTTTGCGTGATAGACCACGCCCATCTGGTCGGTTTCTGCATAACGGACACGCAGTGAAACAGTAGAAGATTGAGGCATCAAAAACGAGTGTAAATAAAAACCCCAGGTTAGCTTCGCTAACCTGGGGCACCGTTTTCTTCAATTTTCAGTTACGGTTTCAGTTTCGAGAAGATATTGAATTTCGAAACGTCGTTGAACATTACAAAGACGGCAAACAGCACCAGCACTACAAATGCTACCTGGTAAATACGCTCTTTCAACTGCTGATTCAGATCGCGGCGAATTGTGCCTTCAATCATCAGCAGAAGAATCATCCCGCCGTCGAGAATGGGAATTGGCAGCAGGTTGAAGATGCCGAGGTTCAGGCTGATGAGCGCCATGAGAGTGATGATTGGTTGCCATCCTGGCATGGAGACTGCTTCGCCAGTCTGGCGCGCAATGCCGATAGGACCGCTTAATTGCTGCATATTCGATTGGCGTGTGATGAGGCGATGCAGCACATCGAGAATCAGGCCGGAGTTCTGCAGGTTAAAGCTGGCCGAGTGGCGAATTGCCTGCGGCAGCGGCAACTGTTCTACGCGGAATGGCGGCAGATACGCAGTGAAGCCAAGCCGGTAGCCCATTTTTCCTGCGCCGTTGTCCGCCCATATTGGCGTGACGTTCAGCGGGAGCGCTTTACCGTCGCGCAACAGGTCCAGTGTGACAGGCTTGCCATTTAGCTGGTCAAGATATGCCATTACGGCAGGCACTGAATGCAAACTCTGTCCGTTGATCGCTTGAATCAGGTCTCCGGATTTAAGCCCCGCTTTATATGCCGGGAGCCCTGCTTCCACGTCGTGTACTTTCAGCGGCTCGGTCTGGTAACGCGGAATTAGTCCAACCGACTCCACCTCGAAATCGTCGCCCTTTGTGCCGTCAAGCAGGTAAAGCTGCATGGAAACTTGCTGTGTCTGCCCGTCAACGTTCCGCTCAACTGTAAGCGGCACGGAAGAGTTCACATCAAGAGCAGCGCGAATCCGCACCTTCTCCCACGTGGGATTCACATCTCTGTCGAACCTAATGATGCGGTCGCCCGGCTGAATACCAGCGTGGGCAGCAGCCGAATTCTGCGGCACAAAATCAACAATGGCAGGCCCATAGAGATACTGGTCCACCTCGTTGTGCATCATGTAGTAGCCTGTCATGAGCACAAACGCCAGCGCAAAGTTCGCGGCGGGACCTGCCAACCCAATCAGGATGCGCTGCCAGCGCGGATGCGAGGCGAATTCGCCGGGATCTCCAGTGCGAACTTCGCCAGGATTTTCACCCGACATCTTCACATAGCCGCCAAGAGGCAACAGGCTGAGGCGGTAATCCGTGTCGCCGCGGCGGAAGCCGAAGAGGCGCGTGCCGAAGCCAATGGAGAAAACTTCGACGCGAACGCCGAAGAGCTTGGCCACAATGAAGTGACCGAATTCGTGTACCAGCACCATGATGCCGAGCACCACGAGCATGGAAAGAAGTGCAGTAATAGCAAAAGGCATTGTCTTTTAAGAAAACCTGTTAGCGGGCGTCAGAATCGGGGAGCAATTACTTCATGACCGGCCCTGACCAGAGCCTCCCGGGCCATTTCGCGCGCCCTATAATCCGATGCTAGGACCTCACGAATGGTCGCAGGATGTGCCTCGGGGGTAGCCTGCAGTACTTGTTCTATTGTACGCGCTATCCCAGTAAAAGGGATGCCTTTATTCAGGAATGCTTCCACGGCAATTTCGTCGGCGGCGTTAAGTGCAATGCAATGAGCGCCACCCTTTTCCGCCGCCTCATATGCGAGGCGAAGACATGGAAAACGTGCAAAATCCGGCGGCTCGAAATTGAGTTGGCCCAGCGCTGCCATATCGAAGGTCAGGTCAGACGCAACGCGCTCCGGATAACTCATTGCATAGAGGATCGGCAGCCGCATGTCTGTGACAGAAATCTGCGCCAGGATGCTTCCGTCGATGTATTCGACCAGCGAATGTACTGTTGATTGCGGATGTATCGTCACCTTCACTGCAGACGGGGGTAGATTAAAAAGCCGGCACGCTTCGATGATCTCCAGCCCCTTGTTCAGCATCGTTGCTGAATCAATCGTGATGCGCCGCCCCATCACCCATGTGGGATGCTTGAGAGCCTGCTCAACAGTGATCGATTCGAAGCGGTCCAAAGGGAGCATGCGGAATGGCCCGCCGGAAGCGGTCAGCCAGACGCGGCGAATTTCCCGCTTCTCGCCAGCACGCATGCATTGGTGAACAGCATTGTGCTCGGAATCAATGGGCAGAAGCGGCACATTCTTCGCGCGTGCGGCTGCCGTTAAGATTTCTCCTGCAGCCACCATCGCCTCTTTATTCGCGAGACCAATAGCCTTACCCGCTTCTACGGCGGCATAGGTTGCTTCGAGTCCGGCAACGCCTACTATCGCTGAAACAACAAAGTCCACCTCGGGCAGAGTAGCAACACGCACTGTGCCTTCAGTTCCATAAGTAACTTCGATCCCGGAAACGCCAGCGCTCTTCAATCGCGCAGAAAGATCAGTGGCCAGTTCTTCTGTCGCAACAGAAACCACACGAGGCCGCCAGCGCACGCACTGTTCAAAAGCTGCTTCAATGTTATGGCCAGCCGCCAGCGAAGCCACAGCAAAGCGGTCAGGATAGCTTTCAATGATACTGAGGGTGCTGGTCCCAATCGATCCGGTTGAGCCGAGAATGGCGATGTGTTTCAAAGCGCGTGCTGTGCTCCTATTGTTTTTGGGACGGTTGCGACCACGGCGGCACAATGCCGTTCATACGGGCATAGGCAACCAACTGCCCCATGTGTTCATTATCGTGAATAATGATACGCAGGTACATGCCATCAACCGTGACAACTTTGCCTTCTATCTTCACTTTGCGCTGAAGGTCTCCAGGCTTTAACTGTGCGCGGGCATTTTTCACGGCATCCAGTGAGCGTTTCAGCCAGTTGATCACATCGGCCTTCGCAGTCACCGTCTTTTCCATATCATCCGAGGTAAGATCTGCGGGCATTTTTGGGCCTGTTACGCTCAACAGATAGAAATTGGCAATCGCGATGTGCATGAGGACTTCGCTCACGGAACGAACTCCAGGGGCAGGCCGCCACGAATACTTGTCAGCCGGGATTGCTTCAGCAAGTGCGGTCAATTGACGGGAAACATGCCCCCACTCCCCGTCATAACCTTCCCAGAGACCTTCATATTGCGCGCGAGCCGCCAACGTACTCATCAGGACAACGAGCAGCAAAAGCTTTTTCATCTGTCCCTCACTGTCGCTCTATGCTAAATCGCTAATGCCTAAAATGCCTGTTGCAAGAGTATCGCGTACCACAGAACTGGAGCGGCCAGCAACAGAGCATCAATGCGGTCGAGCACGCCCCCATGACCGGGCAGTAGCCTGCCGGAATCCTTTACGCCTGCGCCGCGCTTGATCGCCGATTCGATCAAATCGCCCACTTGCGCGGCAACATTCAGCACAACGGACAAGCCCAGCCAGCGAAATATCGAGCCCGGATACGATAGCCAATCAAAGCCACGCTGAGTCAGTACTCCTGCAAGAAGAATGAGCAGCCAGGTAATCAACATGCTTCCTGCGATTGACCCAATACTCCCTTCCCACGTTTTATTCGGGCTGATAGCTGGGGCCAGTTTGTGTCTGCCAAAAGCTCGGCCCACATAAAGAGCAACGACGTCTCCAGTCCAGACCACAAAAAACAGAAACACCAGCAGCGACGGCCCGTTTTCCTGCGCGCTCAACAGCGGAATCGTGATCAACGACAGCCCTATATACAGCAGCCCAAAAACCGAATAAGCCGTATCCGGCAAGACGCGCGACAGCGGTGAGCGAAACGCGCAAAAAATGAACAGAGCAAACGCCAGACAGCCAAGCACAGGCGTCGCATACTCCGGACGAAAAAAATTGCAGGCAAAAAGGCCCGCTATGCAGACGAGGACCGCAATTCGCGGAGTCTTCGCGCCGGAAGCATCGGCAAGCGCCAGATACTCCCACGCCGCCAGCATTGAAACAGCAGCGGTTACACATGTAATGATGGGAAGCTTGTTCGTAAAAACCAACAATAAAACAAGCGGAACCAGAACAACAGCAGTCAGGACACGTTTCATCGTTCGTAATTGGGACCCTGTTCGGCAGGATACACGTTCGCGAATGAATCTGCGGCGCATTGAGCTCATGGCGCGTCTAATTTATGTAGGAGAAGGATATGAAGAAGTTCTGGACCCTTGCATTTGCGCTTGTTTCTCTGCCCATCTTCGCGCAACAGGGCGATATGATTTCCACTCAAACAATTGTTACGGCTATGCCCAAGAACGGTGAGGTTGCTGCTCCCTTACAGCAACAGAATGTGAAGGTATGGACGAACGGCAAAAGCAGCGATGTGACCACATGGCAGCCCCTTCAGGGAGATCGCGGAGGCCTTGAATTCGTGGTCCTTATCGACGATTCAGCCCACAGCAGCGTCGGCCTGCAGTTCAACGATATTGCAAAGTTCCTGCAGTCGCTGCCGCCAAACGCGCTCACCGGAGTCGCCTACATGCAGAACGGACGCGCAGTTTTTGCGCAGAACCTTACGGCAGATCACGCGCTGACGGCAAAAGCGCTGCGCCAGCCGCAGGGAGTTCCAGGAGGCAACGCGAGTCCATATTTCTGCCTTTCTGATCTGGCAAAGCGCTGGCCATCGCAGGATCCTAAAAACCGTCGCGAAGTATTGATGGTGACTGACGGAGTCGACCGTTACAATCTGCGCTACGATCCGGAAGATCCCTATTTGCAAGCCGCCATTAGCGACGCGCAAAAGGCGGGCATCATCGTCTATTCGATTTATTACCGGGACAGCGGCCGCATCGACCGCACTGGGTACGAAACCAACGCAGGACAAAATCTTTTGGAGCAACTGACCGATGCCACGGGCGGAAAACTCTATTGGCAGGGACTGTCGAACCCGGTATCATTCCAGCCATTTCTTGAAGATCTCCGCAAACGCCTCGAGAACCAGTACGAGCTTGGATTCACTGCTCCTGCACACTCAAAAATTCAACTGGTAGAACTGAAAGTAAAGACAGACATCGCGCACGTTGACGTAAATGCTCCGCAGCGGGTTCCGGTGGGCGGAGCTACGCAATGAATTTTTCGCACTGAAGAGATAAAAACAATATCTGAGAGGTAGAGTAGGAGGACATGAGTTCAAACCAACAAAAGGAGTAATCTCATGCCTCTCTCTACTGATCCTAAGGCCGTAGAGCTTGCCAGCGAAGTCCTCAAGAGCTTCGACAAAGTTTCAGGCGGCATCCACCCAGGCTTCCGTCCCGGCCACGCAAAAGGCATCCTGCTCACGGGCACATTTACCCCCGCGCCCGATGCCCGTAAGCTTACGCGAGCGCCCCACATCCAGCGCCCATCCACTCCTGTCACTGTGCGCCTGTCAGACTTCGCAGGAATTCCCAACGTCCCCGACAATGATCCCAACGGAGCCAGCCCGCGCGGTTGCGTCATCCGCTTCAACCTGGCCGATCACGTCCACACCGACATCGTGGCACACTCTGTCGATTCCTTCCCCGCCCGCACGGCTGAAGGACTGATTGATTTCCTCAATGCAGTCGCGGCGACCGACCCCAACGGCCCGCATCCCAATGCCATCGAGCAGTACCTGAGCACGCATCCGGAAGCGCTCGCCTTTGTGCAGATTCCCAAACCCATCCCCACCAGCTTCGCGCATGAATCCTTCTTCGCTGTGTCGGCCTTCAAGTTCACGAACGCGGAAGGCAAGAGCCAGTACGGACGCTATCACGTGGTCCCTGTAGCTGGGAATGAGTATCTGAGCTCAGAAGAAGCCGCGAAACAGTCTCCCAATTTTCTCTTTGATGAACTCAAGCAGCGCCTCGCAAGCAGCCCGGTGAAATTCAAAATCCTCGTCCAGCTCGCTGCGGATGGAGACGCAACCAACGATGCCACGATTCGCTGGCCCGAAACGCGCGCGCTCGTAGAGTTCGGTGAAATCTCACTCACTGGATCCGTTGAAAACAATGCCAAGGAGCAGCAGCACATCATCTTCGATCCCATTCCCCGCGTAGACGGTATCGAAGCCTCCGCCGATCCTCTCTTCCAGCCACGGGCTGATGTCTACCTGATGAGCGGCCGCAGAAGACGCGCGGCGCAACCGGCCTAAACTCATCTGCGGAGCGCGCCCCGCGTGCTCCGCAGGCTTTATCCGCAAATGATCTGGTTTCGCTGTAGGGCGTCAGTGTATTTAATCTCTATTGGCTTCGGAGCAGGGCTGTCCGTAGGCGAGAACTTCATCGCCCTCCGGTGAACAGGCCCGCCATTTTGGCATGGCTGCCGTCGTCCTTCAAACGGAATCGCAGATCAGACTGCGGAACGGATCTCTCATTGGGCGCTCCGAAAATATTGGGACACGGTCTGAAGGAATGGCTTTGAAGCGGGGGGCGCGGGTACGCTTCCATGCAGGATCTGATCGAAGGTGTGCTCTGAGCCGTAAAGTTTCGTGGTATCGTCCGTGTTTTGGCTGATGGAAGCTCCGGTTAGATCGATACCAGCAAAGAGCCCCTTAGCTCGAGACCACGTAAGCAGTTCGGCCTTCAAGGTTATATCCGTGGCGGCCTGAGTATCGCGCCCTACAGGGCCGGCCGCGGCCGAAGCGTCTCCGCCGATCTTAAACTTGTCATGCAGCAGAGCCTGGAAGCCCCTATCATTAACAGCGACAAGCACCAAATCGGTGGCTTGGCCGCCGAGCTGCAGGCCAAATGATCCACCGCTAAGACGAATGAAAACTGGTCCACTCCAGCCGTGCGCGGTGTGGCACGTCACGACACCCTGGCCATACTCCCCGCCGACAATGAAAGCTCCCTTTTTCACTCCAGGTATCACACCGATGCAGACCGCCTTCTTCGTAATACTGTCAGGGATCGCTTTATCAGGCTCGGCCATGATCTCTTGAATCACGGTACGCGAGTCATTGATCCGGGCATCCAGTTTTTCGACATCGCTGGCGCAGAACGCTGGTGCGCTCATGCCAGCAACACAGGCGAAAACAAGCAGTTTCTTCATGGCTTCCTCTTTCTTTGAGATTCGGTTCACGGTGTAGCAATCCGTAACATCTTAGCTTTTTTTACACATTTTGTGGATCCAGGCCGCTTTCTCCGAAAGGATTCGTGGGTGCGACTCTCATCACCGACTAGGATACTCCTGATGTCTGGATTCGCGAGGCCCACCTTCCCTTGCCTTATAAAGGGCCTCATCGGCACGCTTGAAAAACCGTGTTTACTTCGCGTTCGCCAGGCGCCGACGACACAGGGAAAATTTAACCCTCGCAGTGTTAACGGAATACTTCAGTTCGTCAGCGGGCTTTCAGTTGACGCCTGAAGACCTTCTTCCTCAAAGGCTTCTTTGTGCGGGATTCCTCCGCCTGAACCTTGTACGCGTTCACAATAGCCTGGAGCAATTTCGGAAAACGTCCTTCGATTTCCGCGCACCGTGAGGTGTTATGCATCTCTACGCCGTGCCGTTCGCTTCGAATGAGCCCGTTTTCTCTCAATATCCTGAAGTGCTGGGAGAGAGTCGACTTCGGGATCGCCTTGTCCTGGACTGTGAGGAACGTCGAACAGTTCTGCGGACAATCCTGCGCCACGATGTCGGTTAAAATGGCAGCCCGCACTGGATCGGATAAGGCATAAAGGATGCCTTCTACCGTAACCTCCTCAATTGAGGGATGGAACAGGGGGCGCATATTGATAGAGAGTAATCGTGCGAGGAAAATGGTTCAATAGTTCATTAATTCTGAACTTTTGAATCTATACTCCGATCGCATCCATCTACTCCCCAGGAAGGATGAACCGTCATGGGAAAACTTGAAGGGAAAGTAGCCGTCATTACTGCAGCGACTTCCGGCATGGCCCTGGCAACCGCCAGGCTTTTTGTCGAAGAGGGCGCATACGTTTTCATTACCGGTCGACGCAAAGAGAAACTCGATGAAGCCGTAAAACTGATTGGCCGGAATGTCACCGGAGTGCAGGGCGATGCCGCCAACCTGGCTGACCTTGACCGCCTTTACGAAACAGTGAAACGCGAGAAGGGAAGGATCGATATTCTATTCGCCAGCGCCGGTCAGGGAGAGTTCGCCAAGCTCGAAGAAGTAACCGAGGAACACTTTGACAAGACTTTCGACCTCAACGTACGCGGTACGCTGTTCACTGTGCAGAAAGCGCTGCCGCTCTTCAATGACAACGGTTCTATCTTTCTGAACGTATCCATCGCCAGCATCAAGGGCTTCCCGGCGTTCGGCGTCTACAGCGCCAGCAAGGCAGCGGTGCGTTCTTTCGCGCGTACCTGGCTGCTGGAACTCAAGGACCGCCGCATTCGTGTAAACATCCTCAGCCCCGGCACTATCGATACACCGATTCTCGACCCTCTGGGCCCCGACGCGAAAGAGCACTTCAAATCTCTTATCCCACGCGGTGAGATGGGCCGTCCGGAAGAGATTGCTACCGTTGCTCTCTTCCTCGGCTCCAGCGATTCGAGCTTTGTGAATGGCGTCGAGCTTTTTGTGGATGGAGGCACTGCTCAGATATAACGCGGGCAGACCGAATGCAACGACTAGAAAAGTCCGCTGGCTTTCAGCGGGCTTTTTAATTCTCCGCGATCGCGAACAGACAAATATAGCAACGAAAATAGGAGGCGCGTAGGCCTTGACGGCCAGTCCTAGCTGTTGACTAGCTGGTTGGCGGGCAGTGAGGCTACGTCATCTGACTCGGTGCCATCGCCCAGTCCACCGTAGCGGCGCTCGCGGCGCTGGTAGTCTTCAATTGCTTCGAGCATGTGAATGCCGCGAAAATCAGGCCAGAGGCGGTCGGTGACGAATATTTCTGTATAAGCAATCTGCCAAAGCAGGTAGTTTGAGATACGCATCTCGCCTGAAGTACGGATGAGCAAATCCGGGTCAGGCATGTGCGCGGTGTAGAGATGCCGCTGGATGTCCCGCTCCGTCAGATCTTCCACGCGAATGTTCGTCTGCTCAATCTCCTGGTACAGACGCTTGAAGGCATCGATCAATTCGGAGCGCGCTCCGTAATTCAGTGCCAGCGTCAGAGTCGTTCCTGTATTACGTTGCGTGGCTTCCGCAGCCCATTGCATGCGCTCCTGCACTTCGGGCGGAAGCTCATGCGTACGGCCAATGTACTGAATGCGCACGTTATTGTCATTCATGCGCTGTACGTTGTTGCTAAGATATGCGCTCAACAGGCGCATCAGAAAACTGACTTCTGTCTTGGGACGGCGCAGATTGTTTTCAAGCGAAAACGCATAGAGTGTGAGCCATGGCAGATCGATACGGGACGCCGTCTCAACGACGTACTGCACCGACTCGGCTCCCTGTTGATGGCCCAGAAAGCGCTTGAGGCTGCGCTTCCCTGCCCAGCGGCCATTGCCGTCCATAATGATGGCGACATGCTTGGGGAGACGCTCAGGATCAAGCCGACGGTAAATCGCCAGCTCTTCCGGCGGTAGCTCATGAATACGGCTCAACTGAAATCCTCTAACCGACCGTAGCACAGGGCCGTGTCCATAGCAATCGGTCACGGCCCCTGTAGGTTGTTTATGTTTTGTTTAGCGGTGATGGGATCCGCCTCCACCTCCGCCGCCCCCACCGTAATGGGGGGCAGAAGGCGCGCTCGCATGAAACGCTGGAGCGCTATAGTGTTGTTGTGGTGCGCTGTAGTGAGGCGTTGGAGCAGAATGGTAATTCTGCGCTGCAGGAGCTCTGTATGTCGAGCCAGGGTTGCCAAAACCCGCTTGCGGAGCCCTGTAAGTCTGAGCCGAACGGTTATAGTTCGGTGTCTGCAGAGGTGCACCGCCAAAGTTCGGACGGCTATACCCCGTTCCTGACGAATACGACGACGTTGGGCGGCCGCCATTCACCATTCCATTGACCGGAGCCGCAGGCCGGTTCACGCCGCCAGGATTGATGTGGTTACCAGGCTGTGCGACGGAAGCTGGCCGGTTCACAAATCCATTTCCAGCCGGAGCAGGGCGCGCACCCATAGCTACGTTATGCGCATATCCGGTAAATTGCGGACGGTTCATGAACGAGCCGCGCGTGCCAGCCAACTGCATCGGAGGACTACCTGGACGGCTGAATCCGCGATTGATAACAGTCGTGCTGCGCGTAATGTAAGTAGTGCGGTTGTAGACAACCGTGCGGTTGTACCAGCCGACGCCCCAGTTATGCCATCCCCAGCCCCATGGTGCCCATGGACGAAGCGGAACGCCCCAGGCAAAACCCATGCGGAACCCCCAACCAAAGCCCACACCTACGAAAAACGCCGGTGGCGGAGCATAGTAGTACCCCGGCCATGCAATGATCGGCGGCCCATAAGCGACCCAAGGATCGTACACAGGCACGTAAACCAAATCCGGACTTGCAGGCTGAATCTCGATGCTGCCGTTGTCTTGAGCAACCGTCTCCTGCGGAGTGTCCTGCAAAGTGCCGGCCTGTTGCGCGCGCTGGCGCATGCGCTGCACGGCATCCATCACATCCTGAGGCTGGTTGTAGTAGGCATTTCCAAGATCGGTCGTCCACTGCATGTTGTTGTGCATCTGCGTCAGCACAGACGGAAATGCGGTCAACGCCTTCACGCTCGCGTCCCATTGCTGCGAATTGGCCGCGGCGGCGATCTGGTCGGGTGAAGCATTGCCCTGCGCCTGACGCCACTGGTCAGCCTCGACAAGCTGCGTCGGATATGTGGACGCAGCCAGAACCTGCGCTACCAGTGAATCTGGATAAAGCGCGATCGGCGCAACCAACTGGTCCAATTGATTGGCTGTAATCGGCTGGCCCTGCTGTACAGGAGCGCCTTGCTGCTGCGGAGGCTGCTGTTGCTGCTGTGCAGAGTCATCTGAAGGCAGCGGCGTTCCATACTGCGGCAGCATTTGTCCGTTGTCGTTATTGTCCTGCGGTTGTGGCTGCTGCCCCTGCGCATCTGGCGGAGGAGGAGGCACATCCTGGGCCAGCAATTTTGCACTGCCTGCAAAAATCATTCCGGCAGCAAGTAGCAGAGCAAACAGGAAACGCAAACCGCGTTCTTGCTCGAAACGACGATAGAGCGTCGTTTGCATCCTTGTTTTCCATGCCGATCTGGGGATCATCTGTTTTCACCATACGTCAGTTCTTACTGAACTGTCGCCTTACAGTAATAAGAACCCCAGTCTGAGCGTAATGTTTTCCTTAAGATAGGCTTAAGGGACAGACCACCTAACGGCTTCAGGAAGGGAACAGTTCTGGGGGAGCGTGAAGGACGTGCAACCCCCGGAAATGAACAGATGATTCTTGGGCTTGTGAAATATGCAGATTTTTAAGCCGTCTTCCGCCGCCCCATGGCCATATCTCGTACCTGATTGAGGAAAATTGACCGCTGGTACGCGTCCATGTGGCACACGTATGGAGCAATCTCCGCCAGGAACGGATCCGCCAGGACTGCCGCTGCCTCTTCTTGACGGCGGCTACGGGCATCGCGCAGCAATGCGCAGATGTCCACTTCAAGGGCATTTGCCAGCCTCGCGAGTGACGAGAGCGTCGGCATCGCCTTGTCATTCTCGATCTTTGAAATGTAGGTGCGAGGAACCTGCATTCTTCCTGCAAGCTGGCGCTGGCTGAGCTTGCGGGCACGGCGGATGTCACGCACAGCACGCGCGACTTCCAGGCCAGAGCCGTCGTGGCCAGGCTCAGGCGTGTCCGGTACCAGTTGCGGAACAAGTGGCTCAGGTTCTTCGATTTCCAGCGGCTTGTGGCAGCGCCTGCATAGCGAGTTCGACGTGCGGAATTGCACCAGGCTGCAGTGTTCGCAACGAAGTACCTCGCGTGCCTCGACGGTTGCTAAGGTAGTTGCCATAGATTGTTAACGGAGCGCCAGAGCAGGGCGTCCGGGCGTTGAAAATTTCAGTATTGTACTGAAATTCTTCTCAGCTCTTATTTACCATGCAGGTAATGTACCTTAGTTGTCAAGTGAAAACTGTGAGTCAGACCTAAAAAACCCGAAAAAAAACGGACAAAACAGGAAAGAAGATGCTATGGCGAACCAGAATGGTTATTCCCGCGAACGCGCCTGGACTTTACTGAACGAATACACCCAATCGGCGAGCCTGCTGAAGCACGCACTCGCTGTTGAGACATGCGTCCGTGCCTATGGTGAGCGTGAGGCCGATGCGCTGGGACTCAGCGGCGAATCGCACGATGCTTTGATCGAGAAATACTCTGTCACTGGATTGCTGCACGACTTCGACTACGAGAAATATCCCTCGCCTGAAGAACATCCCTTCGCCGGCAACCGCATTTTGACTGAACAAGGATGGCCTGAAGACATTCGCACCGCCATCCTGGGCCATGCGGAATATTCCGGCGTTCCGCGCGAGACACATCTTGCGAGAACGCTATTTGCCTGCGATGAACTGGCCGGATTTCTCACCGCCTGTTCACTCGTGAAGCCGACCAAATCCATCCTTGACGTAGAAACAGCAGGCGTGCGCAAGAAGATGAAAGACAAGGCGTTCGCCAAGGGCGTGAACCGCGACGACATCATTAAGGGCGCAGAAGAATTGGGTATCCCACTCGAAGACCACATTGCCTTCTGCATTTCGGCGATGCAGAAAAATGCAGAAATGTTGGGACTGCAAGGGAGTAGTCCCGAATCAAAGGGAGAACTGCACGCGGGGTGAGAAGTCAAACGGCTCTAGGAAGGTGCGATTGTTATTTCGCCAGTGTCATGATAGCGTTAGCTCATCTTCTGATCGTTGCGTCTTAGGAATGACTCGCTCACCCTCGCATGCACACTCGCTGGACGGCAAATATTACGAAGCGATGAAGCCCAACTCCCTGGCTGAGCAGTTGGGGATCCGCGCACGAGATCGCATCTACGAAGATTTCATTCGCCTCTGCAGCCCACAGCCAGAAGAGACCATTCTCGATGTTGGGGTCTCCGATGTACTCAGCAATGCCGCTAATGTGTTGGAACGGCGCTATCCTCATCCGGATCGTCTCACAGCAGTAGGGCTGGGCACAGCGAGAGAATTCCGCGCTGCTTTTCCACAAGTGGCCTACCAACAGATCACAGCCAACCAGCCATTACCTTTTCCCGGCAAGTCTTTTGATATCGCCACCTCGAATGCTGTGCTTGAACACGTCGGCAGTCCGGAGAACCAGCGACGCTTCGTTGCGGATCTGATGCGGGTCGCACGCCGCGTGTTTATCACGGTTCCATGCCGCTTTTTTCCGGTAGAGCATCACACTTCCATTCCCTTTCTGCATTGGGTGGATTCAGGGTTTACTCTGGCATGCCACCTCCTTGGCAAACAGGATTGGAGCCGCCGGGAAAATCTGATCCTTATGTCCCGTCAAAAATTACTGGCGGCATGTCCTTCGGATGCACGGGCACAGGTAGGGAGAACAGGCATTCTGCTGGGGCCTTGCAGTGCCAACCTATACCTCTATCTGGAAGGAAATTAGAAAACTTAAACAGAACTTTTGACCGTCCAACGATGCGTGTCAAATTTGAAATTTGCTTTTATAGTGGTGGAGATAGCGAAACTTGCTATTTATCTGAAATAAGTTGGTTCATACAAGCGAGTCCAATTCCCCCTAAGGAGTCAAGGACAAATGGTCTCCCACAGCCCCCTGTCGCCCCGCTTGTCCGTAGTTGTTCCTGCTTACAACGAAGAAGCCACACTGCGAAGAGTCATTGAAAAGCTCTTGCGCGTACCTCACCTTTTTGAGGTGATCATTGTGGATGACTGTTCCACCGACGGCACAACTGAAGTGGCGTCTTCCATTGCCGCTGCCCATGACTCAGTTGTCAGGGTCATCCGGCACAAAGAGAATTCCGGCAAAACCGAAGCCTTAAAGACAGGCTTTGCCGCGACAACCGGAAATATCGTGATTGTCCAGGACGCCGACCTGGAATACGACCCTGCAGAGATCATGCATGTAATCGATCCTATCGTGCGCGGTTCAGGCGACGTGGTGTTTGGATCGCGCTTTCAGGTGCGGCGCGCTGCCAGAGTTCTCTACTATTATCACTATCTTGCCAATCAGGGTCTGACCTTTCTTTCAAACCTGTTGACCAATCTAAACCTCACGGATGTTGAAACAGGATATAAAGCTTTCCGTGGAGACATTATCCGGAACATGGTCATTACGTCTTCCGGTTTTGGATTCGAGATAGAAGTTACAGCCAAAATCGCAAAACTGAAGTGCGCAGTCTATGAAGTGCCGATCAGCTATTATGGCCGCACTTATGAAGAAGGTAAAAAGATAGGCACAAAGGATGGCATCGCAGCTCTGTGGTACCTGGTGAAATACAACATTCTCACTGGTCTCCGGGGTTCTTATGTGCAAGTACCGCAGCTTGCAATAACTGGATCAGTAGAACCAGTCTGAAAATAAAACTGCACAAAGAGCCTTTCATTCATCATGAAAATCTATTCGAGGCATTTGCTCCATTCTCGTGCACCGCATTCTTGAGGAATATTCCATCCATAGCGCGACCTGCTGTTCCGGAATCCTGCCGTCTCTGCTGCACACCGATCCGGAACCTGCTATTCTTGGCAGTTTCCTATGAGCGCTCTCAACGAGACAAAACTGAACAACACTGTTTCCTCAAAACTCGACATCTCCACCAGCCGCGCCCGCAGTAATGCCATCGCGATGATGGCCCTCGTGGCCAGCATCCGTGAGCAGGAGGCGCAAATTCGTGAGGGCGGCGGAGCAAAGGCTATCGACGCGCAGCACGCAAAAAAGCGCCTTACCGCGCGTGAGCGTATCGCACTTCTGCTCGATCCAGAAACCGAACTTTTTGAACTGAGCCTCTTCGCCGCCTTCGCTATGTATGAGGAGTGGGGCGGCTCTCCATCAGCGGGCGTAGTGACTGGCCTGGGCCGTGTTGCGGGACGGTTGTGCATGGTCATTGCCAATGATGCAACGGTAAAAGCCGGCGCTTTCTTTCCGATGACGGCGAAAAAAGTTATCCGCGCGCAAACAATTGCGATGGAGAACCGCATCCCCACGCTCTATCTGGTGGACTCGGCGGGGGTTTTCCTGCCGCTGCAGGAAGATGTCTTTCCTGATCAGGATGATTTCGGGCGCATCTTCCGCAACAACGCTGTCATGTCTGCGATGGGCATCCCGCAGATCACCGCCATTATGGGCATGTGCGTTGCCGGAGGAGCGTATCTGCCCGTCATGACTGACCATGTGCTCATGACTGAGGGCAGCGGCCTTTTTCTTGCCGGGCCCGCGCTGGTGCAGGCCGCCATTGGTCAGAAATATTCGGCAGAAGAGCTGGGTGGCGCGACCATGCATGCTGAGATCTCCGGCACCGTTGATTTTAAGGAGCCGAACGACCACCTCTGCATTGCCCGTCTGCGTTCTCTTGTATCGAAAATCGGGCATGCGCAGCGCGCGCCTTTCGATCGTATTTCATTTAATAGCGAGAAAGACGCGCCAAAATACGCGGCCAGCGATCTCTATTCCCTTCTTGACCCTGATCCGGCAAAGGCCGCGGTCAACAGCTACGACATGCACGAAGTAATAGCCCGGATCGTGGACCGCAGCGAGTTCGACGAATACCGTCCAGACTACGGACGCACCCTCATCTGTGGATATGCACGCATCGGCGGCACCGCTGTTGGCATCGTCGCCAACCAGAAAACGCCGCAGCCTCAGACCAGCCACACTGGCGAAAAACGCGTCGAGTTCGGTGGCGTCATTTACTCTGAAAGCGCTGAAAAAGCTGCGCGCTTCATCATGGACTGCAATCAGAACCTCATTCCGCTGATCTTCCTGCACGACGTAAACGGTTTCATGGTGGGCCGCGATGCAGAATGGAGCGGCATCATTCGCGCAGGAGCGAAGATGGTCACGGCAGTTTCCAATTCCACCGTGCCCAAAATCAGCGTGATCCTTGGCGGATCATTCGGCGCAGGCAACTATGCCATGTGCGGAAAAGCCTATGATCCGCGCTTTGTCTTTGCATGGCCCACAGCGCGCTATGCAGTAATGAGCGGGGCATCGGCGGCAAATACATTGGTCGAGATCAAAATCCGTCAGCTTGAACGCGATGGGAAAAAACTGAGCGAGCAGGAAAAAGAAGAGCTGCTCGCCTCTATCAAAGCCACATACGAAGAGCAGACTGACTGCCGCTACGCTGCCGCGCGCTTATGG
>DATAQW010000348.1:0-1692 GCA_036264445.1 Pseudacidobacterium sp. | reverse complement strand
CTGATGCCATAGAGGTTGAACACTGCATCGCCTGCCATCTGGCTGACATGGAAGTATGAAGATTGCGGTGCATGCCCCTGAAAGCAAACATGGCCCTTTTCGTTCATCGTCAGAAGCAGGGAAGCCGGCGCGCCATCATCCTGCGCATCCTTCAACTCAATGCGCCAGTCGGGTGTCATCACCACATCGTTTGATCGCATCATGAAAGGCGATTCAGCTCCGCCTGTCTGGAAGGCGAGCATAACGCCGGGATGCCCGTGCGAACTCAACACCTGCAACTCAGAGCGAGGACACAGGGCTACCGTCCCGCCGCGCTCCAGATTTACATCCAGGCCCTTGCTCAGCGATTGAATACGCGCGCCACTGTACAAGGTAAAATCCGAGCCGTGCATACGTACGACGCCATTAATGAACGCATCCTGAGCAATCACATCGCCTACCGGAGTGCTCGCCTCATTCCAGGCTCCGGAAGCGAATGTTGCCGCAAACATGACGCACAACATCGCACCGCTAAGAACGGTGTAGGTTGTCTTTCTCCATCGAAAACGGTGTCGGCGGTCCTCTGTGTCGATATCTGCTGCGCCCTGGTTCATCCGGCCTTTGTCGCTTCCGACAGTCCCTCGGCTGAACCGCTGCTTTCCAGCCAATAGTTCATTTCGCGCACAATCCTATGGATCAAGGACCATTCAGCATCTACCCGCTGGATTTTCTGCTCGATAAAATCACGAGAATAATCGATAGGGGTGTCCTGAAACTGTTCCGCTCGTCGTTCCAAATGTGCAAGTATGCGTTTTTGCTGGTCGAGGAACCAATCTTCTACTTCTCTGCCCGTCTCTTCGATCCGCTGCCAGCTGGCGTTGAGGGCTGTAAGCTGCTCACGGAAGGTTGCGGCGGGAATTGTTGCCCGTTCCTGCGCTGCGGATTCGGCGGTCGCCTGTTCCGCGTCAATATTGACAATATTACCTGTAGTTTCCAAAACGGCTACCTCATTTTTAGCGGTCTCATCCGCCGGTTCACTTTGTTGTTGAGGGAGAGCCTGCTCAAGCCACTTTGCTGGCTGACTTGCCGGACGCGGCAAGTATCCTGGATTAGCTTCGATGATTTTGATCGGTTTGGGCGCTCGATGGATCAACCATGCGGAGGAGTATTCCTGCAGCCCGAGAATACTTGAAGAATCTAAGCCGGAAGCTGCTTCGTTGACATCCGGCTTGCTGACTTGTGACTTCCGTGGGCGCCATAAAGACCACAGAATGACGGGTACAGCCAATGCCACCCCAATGCTGAGCACATCCGTGACCGTTACCGACTTTGCAAACTTTCTTGCCAACACGCCATTTGTTCCTAATCCATAAAGAATTGCGCTTACGCCCAGCGCTGCCTCAAATCCTGCGATTTGGATGATTTCCTTCTGATTCCACTTCGTTCCCTGTTGCCATTTTTCTGCCATCACCCACAACAAACCTGCCAGACACAGAGCTCCGAACGCTCCAAGAAACAACCATGTGTTGTGCATCTCCACTCGCAATGCATTGCAAATAGCAACAAAATAGAGTGAGAAAGGTTGGTCTATGTCATCGCGAAGGCTCACGCCTGCGAAAATTGAAAAACCGAAAGAACGGCAGATCAGAAGAAATAGTCCAGCGCTCACAGCCCATACAAATGCACAGCACGCTGCCAGCGATACAATTGGCT
>DATAQW010000274.1:0-2604 GCA_036264445.1 Pseudacidobacterium sp. | reverse complement strand
CACGGGAATATCGCGGCGATTCAGGTTGGGCTGCTGGCGGTGTTTGCAAAGTATGGCATCGACGCGGTCCACGCGGAGCACAATTACTTTCCCACTCCGGCGAGCTACGAGTCGCGCCTCCGTCATCATGGTTTCGATGTGCAGTACATCGAGTTGATTCCGCGCCCTACTCCGCTGCCGGAAAGCGGCATGCGCGGCTGGCTGGAGACATTTCGCCGCGGACTCTTTGAGAAACTCCCGGAAGCGGAGCGCGAAGCTGCTTTGAAAGACGCGGTGCAGCTATTGAAACCGGTGCTCTGCGATGATCTTGGGCACTGGACCGCGGATTATGTGCGTCTGCGTTTTCTTGCCATTGCCATGTAGGGATGAGGGGATACCTCAGGCAAGGAACGCTATCGCAGGCGAGCTAACTTCGCTTACAAGAAGCAGATCCTTCCCCTTCCTCTTCGTTGCACTCAGAGTCAGGGTCAGGATGACAGCTGGTATTTCGTAAGGTGTAGCTCTATTGCTGGTCTATCCCTATCCCACGTGAGCCGTGGCGCGAGACGAGGAGGTTGCCAGTGTGCGCGCGGGCAGGTAGACGCGCACGCATGCTCCACGAAGCTCCGCGTCGTCGCTGTTCTTCAAGCGAATGGTGCCGCCATGCTTCTGCACAATGCCCATGCTTACCCATAGGCCGAGGCCTGTGCCCTGGTCACCTTTTGTCGTAAAGAAAGGTTGGAAGAGCTTGCCTTCGGCCTGGTCGGGGATGCCGGGGCCGCTGTCGAGAATCTCCACGATGACACCGGCGCCGTGAAGTTCTTCGGCGGGAACGGCATGCATGCGAATCAGGATTGTACCGGCGACGCCGGTAGCGTCCGCGGCGTTGGTGATCAAGTTGGTGAAGACCTGCCGCAACTCGGCGGGGAAGCCTTCAATGACAAAACTTCCATCGAAATTGTGCTGCACGGTAACGCCTTGTGTATCGAGACGGCGCTGCAAGAGCAGCAGCACGCCCTCCAGCAGCTCTTTCAGATCTATATTCACCGGAGCATTCGGTTCGCGATAAAGATTCAACAGCGTGCGGCTTATCTGCATCGTACGCTTCAATTCCTGCTGCGCCATGTTCAGATATTCTGCCCGCTTTTGCGGATCCGTCTCGTTGCCCAGGAGATAGTGCAGGTTCGTGACGGAATCGAGAGGATTGTGAATTTCGTGGGCAATGCTGGCTGCGAGGCGTCCGGCGACGGCCAGTTTTTCGCTTGCAATCAGAGCGGCTTCGGTGCGTTTCTGATCGGTTACATCGCGGAAGACCAGAACGATGCCGATTAGATTGCTGTTTTTGTCGCGGATGGGTGCGGCGCTATCGTCGATGACGTACTCGGTGCCGTTGCGTGCGATTAAAGCGGTGTGGTTCGCGAGGCCGATGACCTTATTCAGACGGCGGACCTTTTCGACAGGGTTTTCCGCTTCTTTGCGGGTGTGTTCATGAACGATATGAAATACCTGGTTCAGGGGTCTGGTCGCGGCTTCGGAGAGGGACCATCCGGTAAGCTCCTCGGCGATCGGATTCATGAATTGCACGCTGCTTGCTGCGTCACATACGATGACTGCATCGCCGATCGAGCGGAGGGTGGTATGCAGCCATTCGCGGCTCTCGTGAAGTTCGTTGGAGCGCTCCTGCAGTTCATCGAGCGAGCTTTGATAGGCGCGTGATACCAGCCGCAAACGCGTCAGGGAAAAGATGCTGAGACCAATACCGACCAGCAGCGCGCCCGCGATGATGACAATCAGCTCGCGGCGCTCGAGAATGATGGCATTTTCCATGCGGTCTCTGCGTATTTTTTCTTCAACCTGGCTCATGGTGCGCGTCGCTTCGCGGACGGCGTCCATCAGGTCCTTGCCGCGGTGATTCTGGAAGCTGTCTGATGCAGGGTTCGGCGTAGAAAGAATATTGTTAGCGAATCCAAGCCAGACCAGGTAGCGATCATGAATGCGCACCAGGTTCGAAAGCTGCGTCGGATTATCGGAAACGAGACGCCGTATTAAAGTGAATTGCGCGTCGATGGGTGCGGCAGCAGCTTTGAACGGCGCCAGCATAACTGGGTCGCCGGTCAGCTCATAGCCGCGAAGTCCGGTTTCCTGATCGAGGATGAGCCGCTCCAGCTCCGCAACCTGGACGCTGACTCTGTCGCTGTGGTCCAGCCAGCGCTGGGCCATCTGCGCGTCCGTCACTTGCCAGAGGAGCACGCCTGCAAGTGCCAGGAGGGCTAGAAGTGGAACGAAAAATGCTTGTTTTAGAACGCGTCGAAATTCATTGAGATTCACCGATTGCTCCCCATAGGGAACTGTGATGCTTCAATGAGCCCTTGCAGCCGGTTGAGCAGCAATTCCGGGCCCTCCCCCTTGGCGAGGGACGAATCGACAATGTCGATGGTCTCCTGGGGCAGATCCACGCATGCGGAGTGCAGCAGAATGGGAACCTCTGGTTTGACCCGGCGCATGGCTGCTGCTACCTGGCCGCCGTCCATTTCCGGCATCAGATAGTCGAGCACAACTACGTCGACAGAGTTTCGCTCAAAAAGGCCGATTGCGGTGTTTCCATCTAAAGCCGTGAGCACTTGA
>DATAQW010000258.1:0-4423 GCA_036264445.1 Pseudacidobacterium sp. | reverse complement strand
CCCGATTACATCTCCATCGACATGAATTGGCTGATCGGTTGATCCATAGCGGCGCAACGAATGGGTCACGGTTCTTGTTGGCGGAACACTATGCGGAGGATTTGGGATATCTTCGTATTCGACATCAGAAGCATCGGCTACGCGAAGAATGTAATCTCCTTCAGGAACAAAGATGAAGGCAAAGCCGTTGTCATCCCTCATTAGGTTTGTGCTGAGAGCCTCAGTCTTGTCGTCTGCATAAAGTAGCGAAACCTTGCCGCCGTTGACGACATGGCCGTCACGGACAGCAGTGATCGTACCGCGGATGTTATGCAGCTGGCTGATCGGTATCTGAATATCTTCTCCAGTCCTATCCTCGCCTGGCTTGGGGGAGAACGGCGTCGCATCCTTTTGCCGCCACCTGCTGCCGGAATAGATAGAAAGCGAATAACCAGATTCGAATGACATGCCTGTACCGCCGCCGCCGAATTCATATGTGATTTTGGTCAGACGGAGGTCCACTTCCGTAAGAAATTCCAGCGCGGGCAGACCATTGATGCGATAAGCGCCACGGTCATCGGTCCGGATGGACATATCAAATGGGCTGGATTGCATGGGAGTCCATTTGTCTTTCTTTCGCACAAGCAAGTGTACTTCGAGACCAACTGCCGGGCTGCCATCATCGTAGAGAACAGTTCCGCTGACAGATGCTCCTCGCTCAAGCGTTATATCTATCGAAGCGGGTAGATTGGCCTGAACTTTAATGCGCGGAACCCCTTTAGCGATCTGTTCCTTGAGGCTGTCATCGGGTTTCTCGATGTCTGTCGCCGACACCGCGAGTGCGCCAAGCGGTGACACGTAGCCGGGCAGTGAGGCGATGACATAGTAGGTGCCGGGCGCAACATGCTGCATGGAAAAGCTGCCGTCCAGAAGGGTTTGCACAGCCGGCGCATAAGTGGACACGGACTCGTGACCAGACGCATGGGAAGTTCCAGATGCTTCCGAAACAGGCTCAAGCATGACAGTCGCCATGCGGGCGGGCGCATTCGTGTCACCGCAGTAGACGTGGCCGGAGACGGTAGTTGTTGGTGCAGCTTTATCCGACGATAATTGTTGCGCGGAACTTATTGCCACGCAGCAGGAGAGCAAGAGCAGCCATAACGCGCAGGATTTCATGCAGCTCATTAGAACAGCGCCGCCAGTATAGCGTGTTGCTTATCTGAAGCCCAACAGAGTTTATTAATATGCGCCGGCGTCGCTGCCTGATTACAGCCTTATTGGAAGGGTAGATGGTCCCGTCAACGAATACACGAACAGACGCAGACCTTTCTTGATTTCTAGTCCACTAGTTTTCCTTGCACTTTTCGCACCCGCAATGCCGTCGCAAATAATCCCACGAATAAATCCCACTCTGATGTCCATCGTTCCAATGGAAGCTGATGGCGTACCGTCCCACGGGAGTTACCGATTCAGGCAGTGGAGGAGGCTGATACATGGGCAGGAGTGTCTGCGGTTTTGGCTTTGGCTCGCCGGGTTTGCGTCCGGATTTCTCGCGCTCGTCGTGGCAGGTAGCGCAAGGGCAGGCATGGCGCAGCCAAGCAAAGCTCCAATGGCTGCGGTGGCCGTCCTTCCAGACAATCTCCATGCCCGTTCCCTCGGATTTGAAGACGCGCACCTTCGCAGGCTCCTTAGCTTCGTGCGAAAGCTCGCGCTCCATCGCTTGCGCCTTGCGCGCCTCTTCCTCAGAAACGAACCGGATTCCTTCGTGACTCATCTCTTTCAGTGTAATCGCCAAACAACCCGAGGTTAGCTTTGCGAGCTTGGGCACCCGATTCACGCAGTCGAGGCGAAACTTGCCGCGGATGCGATCGACCAGTGAATCCGAAGGAGAAAGCAAAGTCAGCAGGCAGTCGCATGAATGGCGCCGAAGGCGTGTATGCCTGGACGGCCAGTCCTTAGAACAGGTCAGGAATGCTGGTGAAGGCGATGCGTGTAGGCGCGGCGGCTTTCGCCAGCAGCATGCTTGCAGGGAAAAGCGTATCTGTCCCGAATTTGTGGTTCATCTCATCCATGGCGGCCGTGAGCCGTGTGCGCCGCGATTCGGCTTCAAGACCGGAAAAGAGGCTCAGTGTGTGTAGATGATCGGGAACGAGCTCTCCCAACCATACTCCAATGAAAAACGGCTTCTCATATTGATCGCCCTGTGGCAGCTGCGCCCAGAGCTTACATAGTGCTTCGACTAACGTTTGATTATCCTGGCACTCGATGACCGTCATGCCTCGCGACCACCCAATCTGCGGAATTCCGGAATGGTGCTGTTTTTTTGCGACGGCCTTAGGTACGGCAAATTTCACCGCCAGAGAAACATTCGTTGCCCACAGATGCGCAGCGCGCAGGCGCATCGCTGCTTTGTGCAGCAGCTTGTGCGCAATAGCATACGCGCCGTCACGTGTGCGAAACTCCGGCGGAAGCATGTGGCTCTGGCTGACAGATTTCTGGTGCTCAAGTTGGGGATCGTTGAAATCTTCGCCGCGCAGCCAGTGATAGAGCTTCTCGCCGCCGACTCCGCCCCACGCATCGCTCATCTGCTCGCGGTTGAGCGATAAAAGCTGTTCCATCGTCCGAATGCCACACTCGTGCAAACGCCGCTCCATGCGTGCCCCCACTCCGGGAAGATCGCGCAGCACAAGGCTCTTAAGCGCTGGTTCCAGAATGTCGTGCGTGAGCGCGATCAGGCCATCGGGCTTTTCCATGTCTGAGGCGATCTTGGCGAGATAGCGATTCGGAGCGAGGCCCACTGAGCACCGCAGGGTACTGCCCACTTCTTTGCGGATGGTTTCTTTCACGCGGCGGCCAAGATCGAGCGCGGCAGTCAGGGGCTGCTCGCGCCCGATCAGGCTGCAGGCCATCTCGTCGATAGACATAACCGAAGCGACAGGTACACAATGCTGTACCGCCTCGACAATCCTATGGTGGTAATCGACATAAATCTCATGCCGCGCTTCGACGAGTTCGATGCCCGGGCAAAGCCGCTTCGCTTCGCCTACCTGCGTGCCTGTGTGCACGCCGAAAGCCTTCGCTTCATAGCTGGCAGCGATGCAGAAGGTGGTGTCTGCCATCAAGGGCACGACAGCGATGGGACGATTGCGCAGTTTCGTCCGCAACTCCTGCTCAACGGAGGCGAAGTAGGAGTTCAGGTCTAAAAAGAGCCAGCGAACGCGCGGTTCGGCTCCCGATTCGTGTTTTGCAGGAGCAGGCACAGTTTTATTTTCGCTTTTTATTTGCCTTAAGTATAGAGAAAGATTGCCGATTCAACTTATTACCGGATGAAAACGTCATTCCAATATGAAACTCGGTTGATCCGCCGCACAAAATTCCTCTTTGCTGCAATCGATGCACAATGCAATCATAAAAAGTACAGAGAAAACTCTGAATTCAGTTTGAGGCTCAAAGTAGATGGGAGCTAGAGTATGTGGTTCCTGAAAATGCACGATTTATTGAATCACTTGTCGCGCTTAAGCGATTTTTTACCGGCCATTCTCATTACCATTGGGGTGGCTATGCTGGTGGGGTGCGCTGTGGGGTGCGTATGCACGCCGTGCGAAGAGAAAGACGATCTCTTCCACAAGGAAGTGCTCTAAGGGTTGATCTGAGCATTCATTGAACAGCAGAGTGGTGGTTGTCATCCTGCGCGCAGCGGATAGAGGGGGCTGCTTTGCGTCAATCGCCAATGCCCTAGAGGATCGACTATAACGACATCCGTCCCGCCGCCGCCATTTCCCGATCAACTCCGCTAAAAAACGGAGGTAATTTCTCTTGCCCGCGCATCAATTAAGCCGAGATGTCCTTCTTACGCTCAGCCAAGTGAACACGATAATTAAATCAATTACAGCGATCTTTTGTTAGTCGTTTTGCATGAAATACTTAGCAGTACCCCCTCCCAGCAGAGTGAGGGCAGATTTAACAGCCAAGACTCCTCTATAATCCGGCTGCATGGAAACCACAAACCACAGCCTCCGCGCCGACATGCTCGCCGAACTGGATCGCCGTAACCGCCTCGCCGAAGAAGGCGGTGGCGAGGAGCGTCGCGAGCGCCAGCACAAGGAAGGCAAGCTTTCCGTCCGTGAGCGCATCACGCTGTTGCTTGATGAAGGCACTTTTGAGGAAACCGACAAGTTCGTCACGCACCGCTCCACCGATTTCGGCATGACGGAGAAACGTATCCCCGGCGACGGCTTTGTTACCGGATACGGCCGCATCGACGGACGCACAGTCTTCGTCTTCGCCCAGGACTTCACCGTTTTTGGTGGCTCGCTCTCTGAAGCCAACGCGGCGAAGATCGTCAAGCTGATGGACATGGCGATGCGTATCGGATCGCCGATTATCGGCCTCAATGATTCCGGCGGAGCGCGCATCCAGGAAGGCGTGGTCTCGCTAGCCGGAT
>DATAQW010000250.1:0-1734 GCA_036264445.1 Pseudacidobacterium sp. | reverse complement strand
CTGATGCGACTGGCTCTCCCGCCTGGCGATATGCCGCAGGCGCATGCCCTGGTCGCTTTGCAAAAGCCGGTAGAGGATTTCGCGCTCAATGAGAGGCGCGAGCACGGAGATGTCCTGCGGCGTCTCCAGAAGATGTACGAGGCGTAGAGCTGCATCGAGCAAGGGTGTGCTCAGCTGGCCGACGAATATGCCGCGGCCTTCGGGGATCGTCTCCCGTTCGGCTGATTCGGCCTCGGTCATCAGCTCACTTAACCGGCGTAGATCAATCCTGAAACAAAGGCAGAGATACGGCGTTTCTTTGCTTGCGCCGGTTACCTGCGACATTACCGGCAAATCGACGGATGTGACCAGGAAATGGGTCTGATCGTATACATAGGTTTCGCCGCCCAGGAGAGCGCGCTTCGATCCTTGGGCTACCAGAGTGAGCGATGGCTCATAGACTCCGCAGGCCGTTGCGGTAGGAGCATTCCAGCGATACAGCGTAAGAAAAGGAATCGCCGTTTGATGAGGTCCATCCGAGCTGGTGAATCGTGCAAGGACCGATGCCAGTTCTTTTCGCTGCGATTCAAAATTATTCGAAGTCAAAGAGTGACTTTGTAACGTATTCTTCATGCTTTGCGCCATAACATGCTGCTACCAAATTATCTACTCTTTTGATCTCTCCTGTTGGCTTTGGACTCCATGCTTTGCAGGATCAGGCAATCATTTCGCAGAATCAAGCTACCGTCCGGAAAGGAATTGCTGGCACACTTATTTCTGTGGGCGGGTTGATCCCATGTCTCCGCTGTTTGAGAACCCGCACTGATCGTGCGTGAAGCACTTGAAACATTTATCTGGAAAAGGAAAAACAAGAATGCCGAATGCTAAAGGTTATGCTGCTGCTACCGCCAAAGCTCCACTGGCGCCTTATTCATTTGAGCGCCGAGAACTGCGCGAGCACGATGTCGCGATCGACGTCAAATTCTGTGGTATCTGCCACTCCGATATCCATCAGGCCCGCGATGAGTGGGGCGGCTCCATCTTCCCGATGGTTCCGGGACACGAGGTCGCCGGAGTCGTGACGGCGGTGGGGAGCAAGGTCACGAAATTCAAGGTTGGCGACAAGGCAGGTATTGGCTGCATGGTCGATTCCTGCGGCAAATGCGAGCAATGCAAAGAAGGGCTGGAGCAGTATTGCGCGGTAGGGGCGGTGTGGACTTACAACGCCAAGGGCAAGGACGGCGAGCCGACATACGGAGGCTATTCCGACAAGATTGTCGCAGATGAAAATTATGTTCTCCGCATGCCGGACAATCTTCCGCTTGACGCGTCCGCACCGCTGCTCTGCGCGGGCATCACGCTTTATTCTCCGCTGAAGCACTGGAACGCCGGCCCCGGCAAAAAAGTTGCCATCATCGGCATGGGTGGACTGGGACACATGGGCGTGAAGCTCGCGCATGCTCTTGGCGCCGAGGTGACAGTGCTGAGCCAGTCGCTGCGCAAGCAGGAAGATGGCAAGCGCCTGGGAGCGGATCACTTCTATGCCACTTCCGATCCTGAAACCTTCAAGAAGCTGGAGCGCAGCTTCGATCTGATTATCAATACTGTCTCCGGTGAAATGGATTGGAATCAGTATCTCAGCCTGTTGAAGGTCGATGGCTCGATGGTGGTCGTGGGCGCTCCGGAAAAGCCGAATGAGGTCGCGTCGTTCGCTCTGATTCTCGGACGCCGCAGCCTTGCGGGTTCGGCAATCGG
>DATAQW010000230.1:0-2406 GCA_036264445.1 Pseudacidobacterium sp. | reverse complement strand
GGACGATGGCGGCCTGCCAGCTTAGGTAGTCGGTGACGCGCATCTGCTGCCAGCGCGACCATTCGAGCTTGTATCCGGTGCTGGTGGCGTTCTGGCGGGGCGGCATGTTTTCCCAGCCATTGACGTCTTCACCCCAATAGTTGAGGAACCAGGCTTTGTTGAGGTTCTCGGTGGTGCCGAATTTTTGCTTGAGGTGGTCAACGAAGCCGATGAAGACCTCGGAGTTGTTGGCGTTGTAGGAGCCGGTTTCGTTGTCGACCTGCCAGCCAATGACGGCGGGATTGTTCTTGTAGTGCTCGACGAGATTGCGGATGAGGCGCTGGGCGTAGAAGCGGAAGGTGGGGTTGCTGGTGTCCATGTTCTGGCGCATGCCGTAGGCGGGCTTGGGGCCAGTAAGGGGCTCGACAATGACTTCGGGGTGTTCGTGGTACATCCACGTTGGGATGGAGTAGGTGGGCGTGCCGAGGATGACCTTGATTCCGGCTTTGCCCATGGCGTCGACGACACGATCCATCCAGGCGTATTCGAAGCGGCCATCTTCGGGCTCCCAGAGGCTCCAAGTGGACTCGCCCATGCGGACGACGGAAATGTCGGCTTGCTTCATGAGTGCGATGTCTTTGTCGAGGCGGCCTGGCTGCAGGTCTGCGGGCATGTACTCGTTGTAGTAGGCGGCGCCGTAGAGAACGTTTTCCCATGGTGCCGCAGAATAGGGCTGGGGTTTTGTTGTGGTGCTTTGAGCCAGGGCAGCGCAGGTGAGGAGGGTGATCAGAAATGCGAAAGGTTTAAGCATTTTTAGGTGTCCATAGAGTACTTCAGATTCATGCGTCGGCAGCGATTGAAACGCCGGGAATGAAGGCCCCCAGCTTTCTGAGAGTGCGGAACGGCTCGCATTCCGTATAATCCTGAGGCATCTTCGCGCCTGGAGTGAGCTTATGTCGCAGTATCCTTCGCCGGTTCGTCACCTGCGGACCAGCATTCCTGGACACAAAGACAGCTTCGCGCTCATTGCGACGCCGCAGGCTGATCCGGTTGAGCGTGCTGTGGTCTTCGTACATGGCTTCAATGGATCGGCCGGTGGCACGTGGACCGATTTCATCTCGCTGATTGACAGCATGGCTAACCGCACATGGTGGGAGCGGTCCGATGTGTACTTTTTCGATTACCACTGGGCCTCGGTCTTTCGCCAGGTGGGAAGAAACACGACGACGCTGCTCGGATTTCTGAGTGATATTTTTCCGAAGCCACCCGCCGCGCTGTTCAGCACGCCGGAAGTTACTCTTCGCCAGCAATGCGAATACAAGGAACTGATGCTGGTGGGTCATTCGGAAGGCGGATTGCTGCTGCGCAAGGCCATCGTAGCGACGGCGGGAGACGACGATCGTCTGGAAGCGTACCGCATCGATCCGGCGCGTGCGACGAAACCGGAGCCAGCGCCTGAGGGGATCGAGGTTGCGGCGCTGCGGCTCTTTGCTCCGGCGATTGGCGGCGAGGCGCTAACTGGTTTCAAGGGAATCGTGGCCAGCACCTTCGCGCGCTTTCTTCATGTCAGCGCAGCCAAGGCCAGCATGGCATCGCCTTCCTCTCCGGTGGTGACGGCGCGCGAGCACACCGAACACTACGCAAACTTTCTGCAGATGCCGTGCTTTCGTGCCCACATTCTCTGGGCCGACGACGATGATGTCGTACTGTCGGAGCAATATCTGCACGATAAGACCTGCCGAAATGTGCGGCCTGGCACAGACCATGTGAGCGTATGCAAGCCAAGCCTGCTGTATCTGCTTCCCATCCACTTCGTCGAGAAAGGGGTGGTCCATGGAAAGTGCAACTGATCTCCGCATCTTTGCCGCGCACAGATTCTACGAAAGCGGACTAGGCCGTTTTCTCCCCGATGAGAGGAGATTCATTTTTGATATCGGAATGCTGGGCGCAATTTTTGAAAGCGCGCAGGAACTGAAACGCAATGACGCGCTGCTCAATTCCGTTGCCGACTGGATTGAGACGATGCAGTGGTACGGGCTTGGCGTGCAACTCGGATATTTCGACAAAGGGCAGACGCTGGAGACCCCTGACATTGTCTTCAACGTTGCCCTGAGCGAGGCGGCAGAGTCCTGGGCTTTGCCTTTCCGCCACATCGCCCTTCAGTTCGCAGACAAGGAGTTCATGCCTGCTGAGATCGACGAATTGCCAAGCGATGATCCGACTGCTCTCGCGGTGTTTCAATCGGCGATGATTGCTTCCGAGCAATTCCGCGATCCATTTGTCAGGAGTTTGACGGGTTATCTCAACGCGAGTGAACCGTGGAAACCGGTCGAGGTTGTTGAAGCGCAGCAGGTGTTCGCCGCTCTGGAATATAAGGGCATGCTCCCGCGTCGGGCGAGGAATGTGCCTGCGTTTCTGGTCGCCGGA
>DATAQW010000206.1:0-8056 GCA_036264445.1 Pseudacidobacterium sp. | reverse complement strand
CCTGTATATGCCAATGCAGGCCAGTACATAGAAGGCCATCGATGACCACGCCCCAGCTAATCCCGTCTGCCACCAAGCCATTTTCTGCACAAAAGGAATCAACAGGATGTGCGGCAACGGCAGCCAGACAGATCCCAGCTGCTTGTAACCAGGATTCAAAGAATCCAGAACGCGGCGCGCAATGTGCAGATGGGCAACTGCATCTCCATAAAGCAGCAGCATGCCACGTGGAAAGTAATATGCAAGCGACAAAAGAGACAGCACCAGCGCCGCGCAGGCTACCAGTCCTGTCTCGTTGCGAAGCGAAGCTCTTTCAGTTTCTGATTCAGTCAAGATGAGACAACTCGCGGAAAAGGGTAAAGCGCTGGTCGATCTCTTCGCGCGTCAACTGTTGCAGGCGGTCAGTCCCAAAACGCTCTACAGCAAACGACCCCATCACGCCGCCATAAAACATGGCGCGCTTGAATGATGCTGGAGTCACGTCTTTCTGCGACGCAAGATAGCCGAAGAATCCTCCAGCAAATGAATCGCCTGCTCCCGTTGGATCGACAACTTCGCTTAATGGCAATGCCGGAGCGCGAAACGGCAGCGAGACTTGCCTGGTTTCGCCCGGGAAAAGTCTGTCAGTAAAGAAAGCCGTTGCACCGTATTCGCCGTGTTTTACGATGAGGCTCTTCGGGCCCATCGCAAGGACTTTTTGCGCTGCTTGAACAAGGTTTGCATCTTTGGCAAGAAGCTTGGCTTCTCCGTCATTGATCAGCAGCCCATCCAGTCCCTTTAAAACTTTCTCCAGGTTCTCGTGGTGGTCGTTGATCCAGTAATTCATTGTGTCGCCGCATACCATACGGACTTTTGGCATCTGCCTGCGGACATTCTCCTGCAGCACAGGATCGATATTCGCGAGAAATAGAAATTCAGTATCGGCATATTCTGCAGGAATCTTCGGTGAAAACCTCTCGAAGACGTTCAGCTGCGTCTCGTGCGTTTGCGCTTCGTTCAGGTTTTTGAGGTACGATCCGCGCCAGAAGAAGCTTTTCCCGGCAACATGTTCGATGCCGCGCGTATCGATGCCGCGCAGCTTCAACACATCTTCTTCTTTTGCGGTGAAATCCTCGCCAACTACAGCAATCACGCGAACATCGGTAAAATAACTCGCGGACAGCGAAAAATAAGTTGCCGCGCCACCCAGGCAACGCTCCGCCTGCCCCGAAGGAGTTTCAATGCTGTCAAACGCAACACTGCCCACTACTAGAATCGCCATGCAATCTCCTGCTTAGTTTTTCGTAAGATATTTGCCGATCAACAGATCAAGGCGCTCGCGCGTTTCCGCCGGAATCGCTGCCCGATTGGTAAGGATCGCAAATTGCAACGCTGATGCGCAGGCACAATTGCGTTCGACAGGCATCGCAGCTACTGCAGCGCGGACCACCTTTGCGGCATTCGCGGCATTCTGATTGAGCACTGCTACGATCTGCTCCACAGTCACATCGTCATGGCCTTCGTGCCAGCAATCGTAATCAGTCACCATAGCCATGGTCGCGTAGCAGATCTCGGCCTCGCGGGCGAGCTTTGCTTCCTGCAAATTGGTCATGCCAATCACATCTGCGCCCCAGCTGCGATAGAGGTTCGATTCAGCACGTGTCGAAAATTGCGGCCCTTCCATACAGACGTAGGTTCCGCCCTTCTTGCCCACAACATTGGAAACAGCGCAGCCATCGGCAATTGCCGTCGCGACCGTCGCGCAGACAGGATCGCCAAACGCGACGTGCCCCACGATGCCATTGCCGAAGAATGTCGCCTCACGATGGAATGTACGGTCTATAAATTGGTCGGGTACGACGAAGTCCGTTGGCTTGTGCTCTTCCTTCAGAGATCCAACCGCAGAAACAGAGAGAATCCGCTCAACACCCAGCTTCTTGAGAGCATAGATATTGGCGCGAAAGTTCAATTCAGAAGGGAGAAGCTTATGTCCGCGTCCATGCCGTGCCAGAAAAACGACTTTGCGGCCTTCCAGCTCACCCAGAACGAATGCATCGCTGGGTTCTCCAAAGGGTGTACTGACGCGCTCTTCGCGCGTGTTTGACAGGCCGGGCATTGCATAAAGCCCGCTGCCTCCAATGATTCCAATTTCTGCTTGCTGCAAGACTTGCTCCCATGTCTGGGTTCAGGATGAACGCGCCAAAAGTAAGGTTACGGCACGAAGTATCAGTATAAATGGATGGTTAAAAACGCTGACTATTCCAGCCATTTCTCAAAGCGAATTGCCGTGGTATGCTTCCCACGCTGTCCAACTGTCGGTTCCCTGACACTACAAGGAGCACTTTTATGACACCCCCAAAACTCATGAGTTGCTGGAAACATCTGCTCGTGGTCGGCATTTTGAGCACGGCAGTATGTTCCGGCTTTGCGCAAGCGCCAGTAATCGGCTCAGCAAATACCGCGACTGCCGATCCGCCAGTACGCCATCCGAACACTACGCCCTGCACAGTTACTCTGTTCTCTGACTTCACATTTGACGACTTCAGCCCGAGAGATTTCAGCTACACCCCGCCCGCCAGCTGCCCTGGCCCCTGGGCGAAGGTCGTGCTCGTAGCCGATTTCAATGAGAACGCAGGAGTCCAGTACGACCGCACTGCCAAGATGTTTATCGGCGGGGTGAATGTCTATTTCGGAACGACACCGGAGCCGACCTCAACCCTCGCGCCAACGTGGCATATTGAACGCGATCTCACGGACTATTCCGCCCTCCTCGCCCAACCTCAGAGCGGCGACATTCACCTCGACAACCTCGTCAATTCGACCTATACCGGAGTCATTCACGGCTCGGCGCAACTCCTCTTTTACCCTGCCGCATTCTCTGCGCCAGCCCCGCGCACAGCCGATCAGGTGATTGCATTGCCAACCGGAGCAACCGATTCGACCTATCTGGATACAACGTCGAGCCAGTTATCGCAACCGGTGACGTTACCAGCGAATGTTGAGAACGCATACCTTGACGTGTTTGCTCAGGGTCAGTCGACCGACGAATTCTGGTACACCTGCGTTCCCAATGCTGATGCCAGCACACTGCAAAACTGCGGATCGACCGCCTTCCGCGAGACAGAAATCACCATCGATGGGCAGCCCGCCGGAGTTGCGCCCATCTATCCGTGGATATTCACAGGTGGCATCGATCCAAACCTCTGGGCACCGACTCCCGGCGTGCAGACTCTTGACTTTGTGCCGTATCGTGTCGATCTGACGCCATTTGCGGGAGTCCTCTCAAACGGCCAGCCCCATACCGTCGCGTTAAGCGTCTTTAATGCCGACAATTACTTCGCGGTAACAGCCACTCTGCTCGTCTTCCAGGACCACGGCAGCAAATCTGTAACCGGAGCAGTGACGCAAAATACGCTCGCAGCTACTCCTACCCCTGTCATTCAGGCTCAAGGCGTAAGCTCAAGCGGCGGAACGATCAACACATATGATCTGCGTAACTATCGCATTACCGGATACGCGAACACATCGCATGGCCGTGTCGAAACCACGGTCGAGCAGAATATCAACTTCACGAACGCCCAACAGTTCACCCTCAGCAGCACGCAATATGAGCAGGGTGTCGCACAGGGAACGGAAATTTCATCTGATACCACCACCAAAGACGGCTGGTTTGTCAGCGAGAAGAAAAAGCATCTCTCCTATCCGCTTTCTCTTGTCTACAACTACACCGTAAATGCTGACGGATCCAGTCAGCAGGTGACGACTGTCCAGCAGGGCTTCCATCAGTATGATGAGAATCTGCTGAATGGCCTCCTGCTCTATTCATCAGAAACACGAAACGCTGTAAACAGCGACGACACATGGCTCTTCAACAGCAGCGGAGTGCCCACCGGAACAGAAGGCCGGAGCAGTTCGCAGAAATACTTCACCCACGACTCAACCGGCTATTGCTACAGCCGCAAGCTCACGTCGGCTGCCGGCTTGCTAACGGCCGTGAAGGATGGAGAAGGCTGTCCGAGGGGGCAGAACCGGTAACACAGATGACAGGCGCGGGATTCATCTCGCGCCTGCCAGTTTTGCATCAATGGGCGACAGCTGCCCGCATCATGCCGCATCCTGAAAAGAACCGCACCATGCTGGCTGTCAGCTCATGTCTACCGTTGCTCTGATGCGGAGAATTCAGCCTCGCGGCTTGCATGTCATCATCGCTGCCCTGCGCGCCTGTTACTAGGAAAGCCAGCTTGCGCGCCGTAGTCAGGTCAAAGCTTTCACTCACAAACACCATGCGCCCGCTGGTCGAAATAAGCACGGGGCCTTCGCTTGTTTTATAGACCTGTTCTGTCTCATCCGCTTCTGCGCTGTTGTCGCGTTTTACGCCGGAGTATTTCTTGCCCAGCTCATCGGCGTACATCTTGGCAAATGCCTTGGCGGCCGCATCTGATTTCCAGCGTGAAAGATACAGCAGCCCGATGGATGCCGTGGAATCCTTCTCTGCATCTGTCTTCGCCTTCTTGCTCTGCACAGCGTAGTAAATGCCGCCATCCCACGCCGGAGCCAGCGTCGCGGCCGCCTGCTCGCCACCAAACAACTCACTCAGCATGCGGACATCAAGTTGCCCCATCACGCCAACATCATATGGATCGTAGTCAGCATCGAGCAGCGCATGCACGTCCGGCATGCGCAGCACCGGCGCCTGCTGCTTTCGCATGTAAGCACGAGGATTGATAATCTCGTAACTCGACGATGGTGGCCGATCCAGCACACCGGCAAATGCTGCTTCCTGTCCTTTGCTCTTGAGCAGCACCTGCTCAAACTTCAGCCCATCCTGATAAGGAAACAGCAGCGACTCTTTCAGCACCAGCGGCGCGCGCGCGAGTATAGGTGAGTCGGATGTGTCTCCGCTGTCCTCAATGTCATCCAGCATGTCGGGAGCTGTAAGCAGACTCTTACCCGAAGGCGCAAGGGAGTAATCCACATAAACGGCCATTGCCTGCCCTTCCAGCACAGCCTCGCGCGCTGTGTCTACTTCGTCGGTCTGAATGTGCTCATTGTCCTGCTTTACGTTGTGCGAAAGATCGTCGCTGGTTACGTCTTCCCATTTGTCCAGATCGACGTGCTGGTCCTGTAACGCATGCGTCAGCTCATGTGCCAGCACCGGCTTCTGCGTCTCAGGAGTCGCCCAGTCAAGCAGGTTCACAGTCTTCGTTTTGCTGTCGTAGTATGCCTCGATCTGCTCTTTCAATAGCTGTAGAAGGAATGGACGCAGTTGAAAATCACGGTCGAGCAGACCAAATTTCTTGAGCACAATCTCCGAGCGCTCCATGCGCTTGGCGTCCTTGTCGTCGTTCATTTTCTCAACGAGATACTTCTCCACAGCCTCCCGCGTCGTCAGTTTCCGCTTCACGTCATGCCGGATCGGCAGCCTCGAATCATCGGAAGCAAATTTCAAAATGACCCCGACCGAGTGGAAAAGATCCTTTGCCTGTTCCGGGGTAATGTGCGTCTCCTGCGGGACAATCTTCTGGGCTGTTGCATTGTCGGTCGCCTGTCCAAAGCACAATCCAGCCGAAACTATTAAAACCAAAGCGAGTCGCCCTGCCGTTTTCATCTTCAACTTCCTTCCTTACCTATCCTTCAATCCGCCCGTCTTTCGAAGACTATAATTTTTGTTATGGGCCAAACGCCACAAATTGTTGAAGACGGACGCACCCCGCTCGCTGCACTTGACGTGGCATCTGATCTTCAGATGCATCTGGGGCGTATTACGCCCCATGCTTTTGAGGACTGCACCGCGGAACTCGGCCGCCTTATGCATGCAGCAGCGGTCTATGACCTCGGCTATCTCACGCGTATTCGCATTTCCGGAGAAGATCGCCTGCGCTGGCTCAACGGCATGGTCACCAATACGGTGCAAGGCCTGCCCGAAGGCTTTGGAAACTATACTCTTATCCTCAACGCACAGGGACGCATTCAGGGCGATGGTTACGTCTTCCGTTCGCCTGACCATCTCCTGCTTCAAACCGACCGCCGTCAGGCTTCACCCCTCCTCGCGCATCTTGACCACTTCATCATCATGGACGACGTGGAGCTACAGGAATTAGACGCATCAAACACGTCTCTAGGTTTAGCCGGACCGCAAGCCCCTCAAATTCTTGATTCTCTCGGTATTCAGGTCCCGGAAAAACTTGGCTTCGCACAGGCGAATCTCCAAGGCATCCCTCTCACTATCGTCCGCGCTTATGAAATGCTTGTACCCCGCTTCGAACTTTGGCTGGCCACAGAACATGTTGCCGATGCCTGGAGAATTCTCGCCGAAGCCGGAGCATCCGCGGCTGGATTTGCCGCCATCGAAGCATTGCGCATCTTCGAAGGAACGCCCCAGTATGGCGTTGACATCACAGACCGTTATTTGCCGCAGGAAACCAATCTGATGCGGGCGCTTAACTTCAACAAGGGCTGTTATCTGGGGCAAGAAATCGTCGAGCGCATCCGCTCACGCGCCACCGTTCATCGCACGCTGCAACAGCTCGAATTGCGCGGAGAACTGCCGCAGCCTGGTACTGAATTGCGCGCCGAAGGTGATGACAAATCCATCGGCGAAATCACCAGCGCCAGGCACTACGCGCTGCCCGGATTCATCAGCACTCTTGCTCTCGGATTTATTCGCGTTGAGGCTTTGGAACGCAAAGCAGTAATCACATATCCCGGAGGCACGGCAACGCCGCTCGATGGGCCTCCAGCACTCCCTTAATCAGGAAAAGAGATCATGGAAGAAAAACCCCCCGCATTTACCGTTACCGACCGGCGCAAGTTCACCGTAGAAGGCGAACGGCGCGACGATGCCCCTATTTCTGAACAGGAAAAGGAACAGAACAGCGCGCGCGTCATCACCATGCCTTCGCCAAAACAGGAAGAACCAAACCCTGAGGAAACGCCTACTCCCGCAGAAGAAGAACTCGCTGGGCCATCAGCACAGGAGGCCGATGCGCAGCACAAGGCTTATCAGCAATCCACGCAGGACATGGACAACATGCTGCGTCAGGCAAACCCTGGCCTTGAAAGTTCACAGGAAGCCGGCTTCGAGCATGTCATCCAGTCCATTTATCTTTCTGCGCTCGTGGCCATGGGCGCAGGAACAGAACCCGGCCAGAAGCCGCGTATCGACATCATCGGCGCTCGACAGAGCATCGACATGCTTTCGGTTCTCCAGGAGAAGACCAAAGGCAACCTCACAGAAAAAGAGCAACAATTGTTACAAAATGCTCTTTTCGACGTGCGCATGATGTTCGTTGAAATCACCAATGCCATCTCAAAATCTGCGCAACAGCCTCCGCCTGCGAAGAAGTGATCGCAATTGACCCGGTCCTGCTGCAAAGCATGCAAATGTTTTGAAGGGGCACACGACTGAAGTTGTGCCCCCTCAAACAAACTACTTAATCCAAAGACAATTTCTTCAATTTAACGAATGCAAGGCAATCTCATCATTCTCGGCAGCGGAACATCCATGGGCGTGCCAACGCTCGGGTGCGATTGCCGCGTCTGTACGTCGCCAGATCCAAGAGATCGCCGTACACGCCCATCCATTGCCATTCAATGGAACCACCATTGCGTCCTGATCGACACTGGGCCGGATTTCCGGGCACAGGCGATGCGCGAAAACATCCGGCATATCGATGCAGTGCTCTACACGCACGCACATGCCGATCACATTCTTGGGCTCGACGACCTGCGGCCGCTGACGTTTCACCATCCCAGTGGACATGTCCCGCTCTACGCCGACGACGTGTCGGCTCGCGTGATTGAGAAGGTCTTCGACTACACCTTCTCTGCCGAATCAAAATACCCAACACGCGCGCGGGTAAAGATGAATCGCCTCGAAGGAACGGATTCCGTTGAAATTCAAGGAGCCAAATTTCAGCGCATCCCGCTGATTCACGGTGAGACAGAGGCAGCAGGCTTCCGCTTTGGAAATGCTGCCTATCTTACGGACATGAATATCATTCCTGATGTAAGCCTGCCTCTTCTCGATAACCTCGACGTAGTCATCATTGATGCTCTGCGCAAAACGCCTCACCCC
>DATAQW010000175.1:0-5845 GCA_036264445.1 Pseudacidobacterium sp. | reverse complement strand
ACTCCAGGCTTTTCTGGACGAGGTTATTTCACACCCGTAAACTGCACAAATACCTACAAGATTTCAAGATTCAAGGAGCCTATCTCTGATGTTTGCCTGGCTGGAACGCTTTCAACCCCTGGGAGTTCTGATTGCGCGCGTTATTCTAGGCGCGATCATGATGGTCCACGGAGCGCACAAAATTTTTCCGAGCGGCTCTCTTTACAGTTTTACCCAGACGGTTGGCCATCTTGGGCTTCCGGCGTGGCTTGGGTATGTTTCGGCATTCACTGAATTCTTCGGCGGCGCGTTGCTGATTCTTGGCCTGTTGGTGCCTGTGGCGGCGGCTGGAATGGTCATCAACATGACTGTTGCTGTGCTCAGAGTTCATCTGCGTCATGGGCTGACAGGGCCAATGGGTTTTGAGTTTCCGCTTTCATTATTTGCTCTAGCGCTGCTTATTCTTTTCAGCGGATCCGGGTATCTGTCGGTGGATGGTGTACTTGGGATCAGCCGACGCAAGTGATTTCACCATTCCTTTGTGTAAGATACTAGAAATACATGGGTTAAGATGTGCTCTTCGAGATATAACGTGCTGCTCTGCGCGGATCAAAGTGAGTCGCAATTCTTAAAGTTACGCTTTCAGAATATTAAGGAAACGATTTGTTTTTAAACCTGCTCCCGGGAAGATAAGGTCGAGATTTCTTGCGCCGGTTGTCCGATAGGCTGCTTCGCCGAGTACCTGCCGGAAATCGGTGGTGATTGCCAGGTCGCGGCCTTCGTAAAGCTGCTCCTGTTTCATGCCGGGCCATTTGCCGTAGACGTGACCGCCCTGAACAGGTCCACCAAGAACGAACATGACGTTGGCATGGCCGTGATCGGTTCCTCCGGTGCCGTTCTGGTGGACTGTACGCCCGAACTCAGACATGGTGACCAGAACGATGTTGTTTGCCTCGTCGCCCATGTCGGTCCAGAAGGCGGAGATACCTTCGCTAAAATCCTTCAGGCGTCCGGCAAGCTGGCCGTTTGCGTTGCCTTGATTCTGATGAGTGTCCCATCCGCCAATGTCGGCAAATGCGGCTTCGACTCCGAGGTTTGCTTTCAGCAGCTGGGCCATCTGGCGCAGGCTGTTTCCGAAAGGCCCGTTGGGGTAGTTGGCTCCGGGCGCGGGCGTATATTTTGATGGGTCAGCGGCTTTGAGCATTTTCACGGCTTCGAAAGTCTCCGAGCCGGTTCCATGCAGGACGGCATTCACGCTGTCGGCGTACATGGTTTCAAAGCTTGTAGCAATGGGTGTGGCTGCGGGATTCTGCCCGCCGACGCTGAAATCGCGCAGGTTGTTGATGGCGACTGCGGGGATTTTACCTTCCAGTGTTCGCGGAACCTGCGGGCCCAGCGCTACGGCGCGAAATGCTGAATACTTTCCGTGTGTGCCGTCGGCCTGCAGGGCGCGGTTGAGCCAGCCGTCGGTAGTTGCTTTTACCCCTGGAGTGCCGCTTTCCATGTAGTCCTGCGCATCGAAGTGCGAGCGTGTTGGATCGGGTGAGCCACAGGCGTGAATGATAGCCAGATGGCGCTGGTCCCAGAGGGGCTTGAGCGGCTGCATAGCGGGGTGCAGCCCGAAAAAGCCGTCGAGATCAATGACCTCGTTGGGCTGGATGGCGATGGTCGGCCGCATCTGGTAATAGGAGCTTTCGCGATGGGGTACCACGATGTTGAGGCCGTCGGCTGCTCCCCGCTGGAAGATAACCACGAGCTTCTTGCCCTGCGCCTGCGCTGATGTTGCCTGCGCCAGAACTGTCCGGGTGAGGAAGCTGGGAACCGCGGAGGCGCCGACTACTGCCATTGCTCCGTTTTTCATGAATACGCGCCGGGTAATTGCCATGGGGTTGGCTCCTCAGGGGAACTGCTTATCTTTCCAAACAGGGTTGTGAGGATAAAGTTGCGCTATGTTGCGACTACCAGCAGTTCCTCCGCATTATTTGGCGGGCGCAGGCCGTCTGTCGCTGTTAGCGAAATAACGTTCAGCTGCGTACTCGTGAGAAATCCATGGATGGGTCAGCGGCTGATGTGTGTACCTTTGAGCGCTGAGATTGGTTTGGGTCGATCAAAAGCCAGAGGCATGCGCCAGCCAACGCCAAAACTGCCCCGACGAAGAAGGCGGTGTTCCATCCGTATTGACCGGCGATATAAGGGGTGAGGGAAGCGGTGACTGCGCCGCCTACCTGGCCGCCCATATTCATGATGCCCGAGACGATGCCGGAGCGTTTTCCGGATATGTCGGCGCTTACTGACCAGAATGAGCTTTGCGAGAGATACAAAGTTCCGGCGCCTCCCGCGAGAATGATACTTGCCAATTGCGGGCTTTCTGCTTGCGGTCCGAAGATGAGGAAGACCGAGGTAGCGGCGAGTGCGACGCATGCGATTCCGCAGCGTCCAATGCGCAGGCCGTAACGTTTGGTGAGCCGGTCGGTGATGACTCCGCCCAGGAGACAGCATACCGTCATCGCGAGGAAAGGAATCATGGAGTAGAGTGCGCTTGATTTCAGGTCGAGTTTGCGAACTTGCGCGAGATAGATGAAGAACCAGCTGAAGAAGATCCATGCCACATAGCCGAAGCTAAAGTAGCTAAGAGTCATCGCGATTACGTTGCGGTTCAGGACAGAAGGTTGCCCTTGAGCAAGGTCTGTGGGAGAAGCGTTTTGCGTTGTGAAGCCTGACGAGCGGCCTGCTTCGATGTGCTCCAGCTCTTTTTGGGAGACGAATGGGTGCTGTTCGGGCTTGTCGCGTGCGATCAGTAGCCAGATGGTTCCTGCGACAACGCCTACCACGGCGCTGAACCAGAACGATGTGCGCCAGCCGAAATGCTGGATGATCCAGTTCAGGAGTGGAGGCGTCAGACCGGCACCTGCGCCTACTCCTGCAAAGATCCAGCCGTTGGCTTTGCCACGTTCGGAGACGGGAATCCAGCGTGCTACGAAATGGTTGGACGCGGGATAAACAACGGCCTCGCCCATGCCTAGTGCGCAGCGCACGGCAATCATGATCCACAGCGCATGCGGGAGCCGTGGCGAGACAGCTGCTGTGAGCGCGGTGAAGATGCCCCACCAGACGACTCCGAAGGCGAGAATCCAGCGTGAGCCGATGCGGTCGACTAGCCATCCGCCGACGACCTGGAAGCCTGCGTAGCCGATCAGAAATGCACTGAAGATCCAGCCCAGATGCACATTGTCGATACCTAATTCGGCTCGGATAGATGGGCCGGCGATGGAAATATTAGTCCGGTCGAGAAACGCGATGGCGCTCAGGATAAAGAGCCAGAAAACAAGGACCATTCTTACGGGGATACGGGCTGCGGCCATGACTGTCCTCTAATCCTTATAAGCGGCCGAATTTCTTCACGGCTTCAACGATGGAGCCAAGTTGCTCGATATAGGCGTACATGCTGTGTTCTTTGAAGTCGAGCTTCTGCGCCAGCACCAGCACTTTGATGGCTTCTTCGCGGGGCACGATGACGACTCCATCCTGATCGGCGGTAATGATGTCGCCTGCGCGGATAGGAACGCTGTCGATGGTTACTGGAATGTTTGATCCGGCAAAGCGATAGTGGCCTACTGAGGTAGAAGGCACGATACCGGTCGCGTATACAGGGAAGCCGATCTTTTTGAGATAGGCAACATCGCGGACACCACCGTCGATTACGGCTCCGGCAAAGCCGCGCGCGTTCATCGCAGTGCCCATCAGTCCGCCCATGCCAGCAATGTTTGCTCCGTCTTCAATGCTCATGACGTAGACGGAGTCTTTTCGGCCTGCATCGATGGTGGCGAGCATGCCGTCGAGTGCGTGCGGATCGTGGTTCTCTTCTTTGGCGAGACGTACCGTTGTCGCAAATCCGGCAAATTTAACCGGAGCAAGGGCCTGCATTTGATGCGAGAGATACATGCGCTTGCCGTCAAGCTGCTCGATTGCGTCGGAAACGGAGGCAACCTCGACATGGCGGTAAGCCACCAAAAGAGCAAAAGGGTCTTTCTGCCATTGCGATTCATCCGTCAGCTGCGCATGCAGGACAGCGATCAATCCGAGACTGGTTGCCACGACTGCGACAGCGGAGGTGAAAAACAGAAAACGCTTCACTACGTAACACCTTTCAAACAACAATGACTGCAATCAGCGATCTATCTCGACGCTGGTATGTTTCGATTTTTCTTTAACACTACTCCAAATATTCGATTAAGGAACGCCTGTATAGCGCTCCATTTTCCTCAAATATCGCTATTTGGTATGGAGTATCCATTCGATAGCAGGCTGGATAGAGTTGAAACGTTCGCGAGAGTTACCGCAATGGACAAAGCGAGCGAATGCGTTGTACGATGACCGCGTTGTGACCCTGCCGTACGAGTTATGAAATATTCATAGTTCTTTTATCTCCAAATTGTTCCCGATTCGGCGTTGTAGAGCGAGCCTGAATGATGAGATGAAAGCTTATCTCATCGAAACTCGAAAAGTTCTTGGACTAGAGAGCCCGAATCGTATTATCTTGTCCGACGAAAGAAAAGAGCTGCGGGATGACGGCGTGAAATTTCGTATTTAGCCTGTTTTTCCGGCGTTTTAGAGTTGCGTTTTTTCTGGTGTTTCGCTGTTCTCGCAGTCCTGAGGGGGCATTCTGCTATGGAGTCTCCTGTTTGGGGTCGTCAGTTCGCGATTTACCTGGCTGGTGTAGCATCCCTGTGTGTCTGTTCTTTAGTCCAGCCTAACAGTGCAGCGCAAGAGGCTTCATCGCTTCAGTCAAATGAAGCCATCACAGCTTCGTCCTCTGACGGAGTGGTCATACCTGGTCCTCTGCGATCTTTTCTGCGGATGGCCGGTATCAGCCAGAAAATCCCTCCGGGAGATGTACTGCCCTTGCTGGCCCGTAACGTTTACCTACGCGGTTATGAGAACGGCGCTGAAACAGAATTCCTGCTACTGCTGGACCGGTATGTGCGTCAGGCGAGGGAACTGCAAGGTCTTGCCGGCGCGAATGGGACAATTCATGTCGTCAACTGCAACGATGCTACTTCCTTGCTGCAGGTGCTCGGGTATCAGCTGCGGCCGGGATGCGGACAGAAAAATGCTTACCTGACTACAGCAAGCCCGGAACGGGCTTTTCTAACCATTGATTCAGGATTCCCGTTGACCGGTCTGGAAGAGGCGCTGCAGAAAGGCACTTCCTTTTCTTATGCATATCCCTCGACCCGCGTTCCGGTACTGTTTCGTGAGAGCGATTGGATATCGGCGAGCCTTTGGAAGAAAAAGAGCGGGAATCTGGTAGATGTGCTCATTCATGATCCTTCCTTAGCGCGTCTTTACTCGGCTATGGCCAAGAACGACGCTGAAACCGGAGACGTATTAGCGCGGTCCCCTGGTCTCAAGAAGCTGCTTTCTTATTCGGCGGTCTTTGATTTTTACGGAAGCCAGATGTCGATCCGCTCTGGACATGTGATTGTGCCGGGCGGGGCAGCGGCTGAACCTGGCTGGAAAGACCTGGTGGGAGCGAGCCCTAATTCTCCGGGAGATTTCGTTACCCACCTGCTTGCAAAGGACAACGGCTGGATGGCGGTGTATTTTGACGCTCTGTCGCGGGTCAGCGAATCGCAGCAGGCGCGTCTTACGCAGCCTTCGCGCCTGAAGCATCTTTATGAAGCGTTTCGATCCTCGGGTACGGAACCGGGCGCGACAAAGGGAGTGTTTCCGAAGGGTTCTAATCTTTTGATTTTGTTCACGCGGCTCGACTGGGGGCCAAATGGCGAGCCGTACGTTCCTGGAAACCTCGAAGTCTGGCAGGAAATTCTTAACCAGAAGACTGATTTCAAGGTCGCCCATGACT
>DATAQW010000157.1:0-18364 GCA_036264445.1 Pseudacidobacterium sp. | reverse complement strand
GACCGAACTGGGAATAAATCTTCCGGTCACAGGATCGCGCTGAAATTGCGTGAAAGGATCGCGTGCCGCCTGCGCATCGCTGCGGCGAAATAAAAAAGCATCGCCATGGAACTCGTTTCCTCCGGAACGTGTCTGCGCTGTCACGACTCCACCAACTGCGCCGCCAAATTCAGCGGGATAATTCTGCGATGTCACCTTCATCTCGCTGATTGAATCCAGCGTGGGGTTAATCACAATCAAGCCGAGTACCGGCTCACGGTTGTCCGTGCCGTCCAGCATCCAGCCTACCGTTCCATAGCTGCTGCCATTGCTTTCCGTTGCGACTGTGCCCTGCGGATTCTCTGTCGGATCGATACTGAAACTGGAGCGTTGTACACCTGGCGTAAGGAGCGTGAACTGGCTGAAATTGCGATTCAGGTTGGGAAGGTTCTGCACCTGCTGGCTGTTAAGCACCTGCGCAACATCGGCGCGGTCCGTTTTAAGTGGCGGAGCCTCCGACGTAACTGTGACGGTCTGCGACGATCCTGCAGCCTGAAGGGTAAGGTTTACTTGCGGCGAGGTGTCAGCTGCCACAGAAATATTGTTTGCCTCAACCTGTGCAAAACCTGTTGCAGTTACCGAGATCGTATATGTGCCCGGAATAAGCCTATTAACTGTATAGTTACCACTTTCGTTTGTCTGGACCTGTTGCGACGTCCCTTTGCTGGTGTCTGTGACCGTTACAGTTGCATTTGGTATAACAGCTCCCGAGCTGTCCGTTACCGTTCCAACAATGGAGCCGAACACTGCCTGAGCATTTGCAAACTGGAATGAATGGAAAGAGAAGATTGCGATAAGAACTAGGCTAAATAAACCAAAAACAGTAGCTGGAGCTGTGCGCCGATACATCTGCAGGAGCACAGCAGAACGAATAATCTGCTGATCCATGGGATATACTGCCTCCATTTTGATGGATGCGGTATGTGGTGGTTAGTTGCTTGTTTGTGTATTAACTAACTATATAACTCATACTGGCAGGCGCTGGAACCCCGCCAGAATTGGTAACCGTATAGGTCTGAATTGATTACGGCTGAAGACGGCATAAACGAGTGCCATTCCACGAATGGGTGTGGATCACCACGGCGGTAACGGATCGCTCTGCGTTTGATATAGCCAAAACAAATTCAGCGCAGCAGATTGGTCTGCGCGAGATCAAGCACTTCGTCCCCGCGTCCGTTTAGGACCGCCCTCACCATGTAAAGCGTGAATCCCTTCGCCTGTTCGAGTGTAATGGTCGGCGGCATGGAAAGCTCCTGCCGATTCACCAGGACTTCTACCAATGCCGGGCCATCATGCCCAAAAGCTGCTTCGAGCGCAGGCCCTACTTCTTCGGGCTTTTCAACTCTGCGGCCAAAGATTCCTGCGCTTTCCGCCATCTCTGCAAAGTTGGGGTTTTCAAGCTCGCAGCCGAAATCGAGAAACCCTGTCGCTTTCATTTCAATCTCGACAAAACCCAGCGTGCCGTTAGCGAAAACTACCACCTTTACCGGAAGATTTGACTGTTTGAGCGTCAGCAGATCGCCAAGCATCATACTCACACCGCCGTCACCGGAAAGCGTTACCACCTGACGGCCCGGAAATGCTGACTGTACGCCGATAGCTTGCGGAACGGCATTTGCCATGGAGCCATGCGAGAACGAACCCAGCAGCCGGCGCTTGCCATTCATGGTGAGATAACGCGCCGCCCAAATAGTTGGGGTGCCAACATCGCAGGTGAAGACGGCGTCCTGCGCGGCAAGCTCATTGACCATCTTTGCCACATATTGCGGATGAATTGGAGTCTTTCCCGGCTCGCCCACGGCAAGATCATCCAGGCCTTTACGAGTCCTGTGATAGTGCTCCACACTATCTTCGAGATGCTTCTTATTGCGGTCTTTCTTCAGCAGTGGAAGCAGTGCTGGCAGCGTGTCCTTCACATTGCCAACCAGGGCCAGGTCCACCTTCGTGCGGCGGCCAATCTGCTCGCCGCGTACGTCCACCTGAATGATCTTCGCCTCGGGCGGGTAAAACTGCTGATAAGGGAAATCTGTGCCGAGCATCAGCAGGGCTTCGCTCTTCATCATGGCGCGATAGCCGGACGCAAATCCCAACAACCCTGTCATTCCAACATCAAATGGGTTGTCATACTCGATAAATTCTTTGCCGCGCATTGCGTGAACGATCGGCGCCCGCAGAGCATCCGCTACGGCTATCAACTCAGAGTGAGCGCCCTCGCAGCCGGCCCCGCCCAAAATGGTGATCCTTTCAAATTTGTTCAGGATATCTGCAGCCTGCTGTAATTCTGCATCCGATGGCCGAATCACCGGAGTTGCACGCTTCACCGGAACGGAACGATTCGAGCTCGGACACTCTTTGAGCGCAACATCGCCAGGGATGACAATCACTGAAACGCCACGACGCTCAATGGCAGTGCGGATGGCGATCTCCATTACTCGCGGCATCTGTTCCGGCATGCTGACCAGTTCGCAGTAAGAACTGCATTCCTGAAAAAGATTCTGCGGATGCGTCTCCTGAAAATATCCGCTGCCGATTTCCGGGCTGGGAATATGCGCAGCAATTGCTATGACCGGCACGCGATTGCGATGGCAATCAAAAAGTCCATTGATAAGGTGCAGATTGCCCGGGCCGCAGCTTCCCGCGCATGCGACTAATTCGCCGGTAAGATGCGCTTCAGCGCCTGCGGCAAAAGCCGCTGCTTCTTCATGCCGCACATGCACCCATGCAATCTCTTTGGATTTGCGCAACGCATCGGTAAAGCCGTTCAGTGAATCGCCAACGATGCCGTAGACACGCTTCACATTGGCTGCAACCAATGCGTCCACCATTACTTCCGCGACTTTTTTCGCCATTCGCTCCCCTCGAACGCATAGATGCTAAAAGCTGGGAGAGGGGATCAGAATTTCTGCCCGGGAGACAGGCTCGCTTGATTTTCGGAGGCAGCCTGATCGAGTAGGCGTCTGGTTTCAGGCAGGCTGATGGTCGTCTCAACCGGCTGAAACTGCGACCGGGCTTCGTAATGGTCTTTGCTCACGCTTTTGAAAAGAATCACGCGGCCGGACACATGTATATCAACAAGATTAGTTTTCCAGCGCGTGTCGCTCACCTGTTCCCTGTGGATGTCGAAGCGTCCACCTTTGTCGACGTAACCCAGCAGCCCATAGCCAAAATCAATCCGGTTGATCAGGGTACCGTGCATAGCCACAAACCGCTTCAACCGTTGATCGACCACCATCGTGCCTGCCATTCCATGAAAGACGCGCGCTTCATATGTCGGGGGTTTAAATGCAGGGTTAGGCGAGAATTTCAATGTGAGCAGATCGCCCGAAGGAGGGCCGCCAGGCTCATAGATAAATCCGTCGGCCATCAGCATCACCAGACGCTGCAGACGCGCTTCGTCCTGCAAGTGATCGTCCCGGTTCTTGGCCAGCGCGCTGGGGCTGTTCATTAAAGAATTCAACCGATTCTCTTCTTCGCGCTCTTGTTCCGGGGTTAAACGATGACCATCTTTTTCAAGAATGCGATAGATCGGGCCCTGCTCTGTTTCCACCTGATATTTCGTATAACGCTGCGACCCGATTCGTTGCTGAATGCAATATTGCCAGAAGCTGTCCCGCTCCCGGTCGTGAAGCTCATTGTAGGCGACATCTTTAATCAGTTGTTCTATGGGTGGAGGCGTCAACTGCGCAGATGAAAGGACGCTCGTCGCCAGAAGTATCGCGGCTATCCAGAAATGCCTCATCCTCTATTCCTCCGCTGCCCCGATTTTGAGGCACCTTTCCTGAATTCCAGATGAAAATGCGGCAATAATTCTGTTGAGAATGTCCTCTGTACCAAGTTAGCACCCCGCTGCTTGCCGGCTTGTTACACTGATGCCATGTTAGATGAGATTACCTTCCGAAAGTGTGCCGACGCGGCCATCGAATCGTTGAAAAAAAGCCTGATAGCCGCCGAAGAAAATGGCGGATTCGAGGCAGAAGAATATGGAGGCGTACTCAATATCGTCTTTGACGAGCCGCCTGCAAAGTTCGTTATTACTCCTAATACGCCGGTACGCCAGATATGGATCTCGGCTCTCTCCACAAGTTTCAAGCTCGACTGGTCAGAGAATGCGAGCGATTTCATTTTGCCTAAGGACGGCACTTTGCTCAAACCGCTCGTCGCTCGCCTTATCAATGAACACCTCGGCACAGATTCGATCACGCTTGAATAGCGGGCGAGCTTGATGGGAAAATCTCTCTCCATAGCCATTATCACCAGAAATGAGGAAAGCAATCTGCCGCAGACACTCGCCAGTGTTCGCTGGGCAGATGAAATTGTTGTAGTTGATTGCGGCTCAACCGATCGCACGGTCGAAATTGCCCATAGCTTCGGTGCAAAGGTTGTCATAGAGCCGTGGCGCGGATTCGGTCAGCAGAAGAATTTTGCCATTGAGCAATGCTCTGGCGAGTGGGTTCTCTCACTCGACGCGGACGAAGAGGTAAGCGCGGAACTTGCTCAGGAAATTCAGAACTTGCTATCTGGCGCCCCCACAACCAAAGCCTATTTTCTCTCCCGTAAGAATTTTTTTCTCGGGTGCTGGATCAGGCATGGAGGCTACTATCCCGACCCGAAACTGCGTCTCTTTCGCAAAGGCATTGCATGGTTTGAAGAACGCGCCGTGCATGAAACCGTGCAGTACTCAGGTGCAACGCAGATGCTGCATGGCAATCTGATTCACCACGCCTACCCCACGCTCGAAAACTACATCGAGCATATGAACCGTTACAGCACTCTGGGAGCGGAACAGGCCTTCACAAAGAACAAGACCAGCCGCAGTTTTCCAGCTTTTCTCTGGAATGTGTTGTTCAATCCGGCCGCAACTTTCGTTTACAACTATTTCTTTCGCCTTGGATTCCTCGACGGACGCGAAGGTCTGCTGCTGCATCTGTACCACTCAGCTTATGTGAGTTGGAAATACGCCAAAGCATGGCAGGCAGGAAAAGCCAGCATCCTGGTGTAATAAGCTATTGCACCTGGGCCGAAGCAGGCAGAGGATCAGGTGGGACTCTCCGGACGTTGAACCCGGATGGAGCCGAATGAAAGCCAGCATCCTGCAAAAATCGTGCCAGCGTATGCAGGCGAGCCGGCTGCCCATTGATGCTCGAAATAAGCAGCCCCTCGCGATGACGCCCCTCATCCACTTTCTGCATTTCCCCCTGAGCAAGGCTGGAAAGAAACACTGCCAGATCGCGTGCGGCACGGCTTTGCTCAGGTTCATCCGGAGGCAGAAACGCCAGCAGGTTGGGATTGCTGCGCCGCAGATATGCGATCAATTCCCCGTTGCGCAGAATCACCGTGGCGCCTACGCTGCGGCTTAACCCGCGCGACACACCGTCGCCGTCACCCGGCCATGGCAGTGCTGCTCCATAGGGGTTCGCAGGATCAGTGGCCGCAAGCGCAAGGATTTCAGCATGTTCATCATGTGAAAAATTGCGCAACGAACGAAGCAACTCAACCGCCGAAGGCAAGGCAAACTGCGCTGCGCCTAAACCCGCGACAAAATAGCCCCGGCGGATACGCCCGCTTTCTTCCATTGCCTTCAGCACATCGTAGACAGCTGTAAATCCGCCTGGAATATTTTCCTGTGCGACAGTTTCGCGCGAAACAATCCCATAACGTTGAAGCAATTGCTGCGCCATCGCATGACTCCATTCCGTCGGCGAAATTGTCGCAGATGGCAGCAGAGTCCAGCGCCCTTGTGCACTCGGTGGAGTCGTGCGCCGCGAACGGAATACCTGTTCATTATGCTGGCGCTTCGATGAGCGTGCGGTTGGCGGCTTTGCCGTATAAGCGCGTAACGCATGAAATGTGTCGTTAGTAACCATGCCTCGCCAGACCAGGCTCCACAGAACATCCAGCGTTTCGCCGGGATACCCTCCGCCTACCGCATCATGCAGCTGCGCAAAAAAAAGCGCGCCGCCGCGCTTGAGTTCGACGACAATCGCCTCTTCACGCGGGGTGAGTGGTTTTTCTTGTTGTGATGAAACCGGAGGACGCAGGGCCATCAGCTTGTCCGCCAAATACAACGCAATGCGGCCATCACGCTCGCCAAGCGAATCCAGACCGCACCACGCAATTTCTCCAGCCGCGATGAGCGTATCAAGATCAGAAGATGAATACTTTGCAATGCGCGCAGGAAAAATCGCTGACTCAAGCAATGATGCAGGTAGAGGAGCGCCTTGCAGGCTTTCAATCGTGTCCAGCAGAGCATCGAGGCCGCGTCTGCGCTGCAGCACACCCTGCCAATGAGTCTCTAGGCGCATAAGCATCTGCGGTTCCACCGGCTCGATTTCTTTTCGTAACCGTGCCAGTGACTTTCTGCGGATCATGCGCAGCGCTTCGGCATCGCACCATTCGCGATGAACGCCGCCAGGACGGAATCCGCCCTCTACCATCCGCCCGTCCAGAACAAGCGTGTGCAGTACATTCTCAACCTGCTGCGGATTTAGCCCGAAACGGCGTGCCAGTTCCTGCAATGTAAACGGCCCGTGCATCCGGGCATAGCGGCGGACCAATTCCAACACTGGCGTTGCTGCAGGCTCCAGCAATCGCTTCGGTAATCCCGCCGGCAGCGAAACCCCAAGCCCATCACGGTAACGGGCCGCATCCTCAACCGCGATGAGACGCTTTTCGCCAGCCATTTTGATTTCAATCACGCGCTTCGCATGCACCAAACGATCGACAGCCGCAAGCAAATCCGGCGAAGCCAGCCGTTGAGCAATTTCCTTGCGCGTCAGGTCACCCAGTCGTAGTAACAAATCATGTATGCCATCTGCAGATCGAACACGGTAGTTTTCTCCCAGCAATTGCAGTTGCTCTTCGGTGTCAGTAATGGCGTCCGCATCAAGCAGCTCGCGCAGGTCGGCATCACCCAGCAGATCGCGCAGCTGTTCCTGATCAATCGAAAGGGCTTGTGCGCGCCGCTCCGCCAGAGGAGCATCGCCGTCATAGATATAGTTCGCCACATAGCTGAAGAGCAGCGACGATGCAAACGGCGACGGCTTGCGCGAATCGGCAACATGTACGTGAATGTCGCGTTTCTCAATACTGCGCAGCACCTCGAGAAATGCCGGCATGTCAAAGACATCGCGCACGCATTCGCGGTACGTCTCCAGAATGATCGGAAACGACGGATACTGTGCGGCAACCGAAAGAAGCCCATGGGCACGCTTGCGCTGTTGCCATAACGGAGCGCGCCCTTGTGCGCGGCGCTTTGGCAGCAGCAGTGCTCGAGCCGCATTCTCACGAAATTTCGCCGCAAAAAGTGAAGTCGAGCCAACCTGACTCAAGACCAGGTTCGAAGCCTCCGATGGGTCAAGCAAAAGCGCATTCGCATCCGGAGCATCTTCCGTATCAGGAAAGCGAAGCACAAATCCATCGTCAGCCCACATCGTTTCAACATCGACCGTCGCGCGCATTTTCTCAGCAATCGCCATCGCCCACGGGGCATGCACGCGGCTTCCAAACGGCGTCAGTACGCATACGCGCCAGTCTCCCACTTCATCGCGCACGCGCTCAATCACAATCGTGCGGTCATCAGGAATGGCTGTGGTTGCAGCTTCCTGATCGAGGAGAAACCGGAGAAGATTCTCAGCCGCATTGGGATCGAGATCATGCTCGCGCACCAGCCGGCTGAGTGCAGCATTCCGCGGCATCTCACGAAGCTCACGTATAAGCTTTCCGATGCGGAGACCAAACTCCAGCGGGCGTCCCGCCGTGTCTCCATGCCAGAAAGGCATCTTGCCCGGTTCTCCCGGCGCCGGAGAAACAAGCACGCGGTCCTGCATGATCTCATCAATCCGCCATGTGGACGCCCCAAGCACAAAAGTATCGCCGATACGGCTTTCAAAAACCATCTCTTCATCCAATTCGCCCACGCGCACCGGCTTGCCATCTTTATGAGAGAGAAAAACACCGTACAATCCGCGATCAGGAATAGTGCCCGCGTTTAGAATTGCAAGACTTTTCGCGCCCTCGCGAGGCGTAAGGATGTTATGTATGCGGTCCCACGTAATGCGTGGACGGAGCTCAGCAAATTCATCGGATGGGTAACGTCCAGCAAGCAAATCAAGCACACCTTCAAGAGCGGCACGGCTGAGAGTCGCAAATGGCGCAGAACTGCGCACGATCCGGAAAAGGTCGTCCGCAGAGATTTCCGCTTGCGTGGGAGGTTGTCCCTTCAATCGCGGAATAGCAAGATGCGGGGGCTGCGCCACAGTCGCGACGATTTGTTGCGCCAGCACGTCTAGCGGATTGCGCAGATACCGCGTCGATTCAACCAAACCTTCATGCATCGCCCGCGTGACCGCAGCGCACGCAACAAGGTCAGCGCGGTACTTGGGAAATATGACCCCTTCGCTCGCCACGCCAACCTGATGACCAGCGCGGCCGATGCGCTGCATTCCACTGGCAACCGAGGACGGTGCTTCCACCTGAATCACAAGATCGACTGCGCCCATATCGATGCCAAGTTCAAGCGTTGACGTCGCCACCAACGCTTTAATGTTGCCGGCTTTGAGCTGCTCTTCAATCTCCTGCCGCTGCGCTGCTGCAAGCGAGCCATGATGTGCTCGCGCAATAGACTCGCCAGCCAGCTCATTGATGGCCCCTGCAATGCGCTCGGCAATGCGGCGGTTATTGACGAAAATAATCGTCGACTGCCGTTCACGCACAATCTCAAGCAGCCGTGGATGGATTGCGCTCCAAATGGATGCGCGCTTCACACCTTGTGAGTCTTCCTGCTGGCCAAGCCTGGCCATCTCTTCCACTGGAACTTCAACCCGCAGCTCAAGCTTTTTCGGTTCGCTCGCATTGACGACGGTGACCGGACGAAATGCAGTCACATCGTCTTCCGTCCGCTCAACTCCTAATACATTGACGCCAAATGAACCCTGATCTTCAGTCCCTGGTCCCTCAGTTCTGTGACCTACTCCCTTTACATCGCATCCACCAAGAAACCGCGCAACTTCTTCAAGCGGCCTTTGCGTTGCCGAAAGCCCAATACGCTGCATGCGTCTGTCTGTAATCGTTTCCAGACGCTCAAGGCTCAACGCAAGGTGCGCTCCACGCTTGGTGGGAACCAGCGCATGAATCTCGTCAATGATGACTGTATCGACCGTGCGCAGCGCGGCAGCGGACTCTGAGGTGAGCAGCAGGTAGAGCGACTCCGGCGTGGTAATCAGAATTTCCGCGGGATGGCGACGAAAGCGGCTACGCTCTCTCTGTGGAGTATCGCCGGTGCGCACGCTGATTCCCGGTTCACGGAAAGCAACGCCTTCTTGCCGAGCCATGTTCGCTATACCTGCAAGGGGCGAGCGTAGATTGCGCTCCACATCGACTGCGAGCGCCTTCAACGGGCTGATGTATATGATGCGGCAGCCTTCGCGCTCATTCTCTGTGCGATGGAGCATCAGACGGTCTAGGCACCAGAGAAATGCAGTCAGCGTCTTGCCTGTCCCTGTAGGAGCAAGAATCAGCGTGCTCTCGCCGCGAGCAATTGCCGGCCATCCTAGACGCTGTGGAGACGTAGGTTCTTTGAAGACGGTACGAAACCATTCTGCGGTTACTGGATGAAACAGACTGAGAATATCGCCTGCTTTGCTCCTGGTTGGCTGCCGCTTCACCATATGGCCTCAGCAAGCAGAATACCTGCTGACAACCTCACTCGCCAGAATCAGACCGGCGTGTAGTAGCAGGTATTGTTCGTGATGACCGGCTGCCATAGATCAGGCAACGGCGCGCGTTCGCTCGCGCCGAGAATAAGAAACCCGTCGTGGCAAAGAACACAACGAATCCGCCCGAGAATGCGTCTCTGCATTTCTTCAGAAAAATAAAACAACACATTGCGTAACAAGATGCCATCAAATTTTTCGAACGGCGACATAGCGTGAGCAAGATTGCGTTGCTCAAAGCGGCATATCGCGCGCACTTCCGGAGCAATCTCCCATTCTTCGCCATCGCGACGGAAGAATTTCAACAGATAGCGCGCAGGTAAGCCACGATTGATCTCCATACGCTGATATCTCCCCGCACGCGCACGCCGGACCATATCAGCATGAATATCACTGCCAATAATTCTGATCTCCCAATCCGCCAGCTGCGGAAACTCCTGACGGAGAAGCATTGCCAGCGAGTACGCCTCCTGTCCGCTGGAACAGGCCGCACACCAGAAGCGGAGGCTACGCGTCTGGTCGCGTCTTTCAAGAAGCCGTGGAATTAACTGCTGCCGCATGAGATCAAACGGAGCGTGATCGCGGAAAAAACTCGTCTCGTTGATCGTCATTGCTTCAACCACTGCCTGATCAAGAACAGGATCGGAAGCAAAGCGCAGTTTATACACAAGCTCATCGAGACCATTCAATCCGTAGCTTTGCCATAACCGGTACAGACGCGCTTCAAACAGATCAACTCGTGAAGGATCGAGTACATTTTCTGAACGGCTTTGAATGAACTGGCGAAGAAACGCAAAGTCCATCTCAGTGCACGGCATGCGCACTCAACCTCCTGAGAATCGATGTTCGCTGCGGCGGACAAAGCCGGACCAGTTCAGCAGCAATGGCATGCAGGGGAAGAACCCGGTGCGCCAATCCCGCATCAGTTACAATTCCTGGCATGCCCCACACTGCGCTTGAAGCACGGTCCTGCACCACAACGTGACCGCCTGCTTTGCGAATCGCCCTGCATCCCTCCAGCCCATCAGATCCCATGCCTGTAAGCACAAGGCCGATAACGCCATCGCCGCATGCATCTGCAGCCGAGCAAAACAACACATCTACCGAGGGCCTGCAGAAATCCTCAGGCGCAGGCTGAAGCAAGCGCAAAGCATACCCGCGGCCAAAGACCGCGCGCGTTAATTGCAGATGCCAGTCACCTTGCGCAAGATAAACGTTACCGGCTACCACCCGCTCACCCGCAACAGCTTCGCGCACTGTTAGCTGAGACTCGCGGTCAAGCCGCTCCGCGAGTAGAGAAGTAAACAGGCGCGGCATGTGCTGCGCAATTACAATGGGCACGGGAAAATCGCCCGGAATCTGCGGCAGCAACGTCTCAAGCGCGGTCGGCCCACCTGTTGAAACACCGATAACGACAATGCTTGCGCGCTTCACAGAAGCTGATGGTCGCGTTTCGGGAACAAGATTGTACGTTGCCTCAGGTTCCTGTTGCGGATAGAGAGCCTTGATCTTCGGTAGCAAATCACGCGAGAGCGTAGCTACAGCGTCAGCAGCGCCATGCTGGGTTGTCGGCTTGGTAACGTAGTCACTCGCACCGCGCGCCAGCGCTTCAAGCGTAATGCTTGCGCCACGGCGCGTAAGCGTGCTGCACATGATAACTTTTGCAGGATGCCTCCGGGAACGCAGGTCGGCAAGCATTTCGATGCCGTTCATGCGCGGCATTTCAATGTCAAGAAGGATCAGGTCCGGCTTAAGATGGTCGACAGCATCAAGCGCGCTCGCGCCATCGGCAGCGATGCCTGCAAGCTCGATCGCCGGTTCAGACGCAAGTACCATGCGTAACAGGCTGCGCATTACCAGCGAATCGTCCACAACAAGGACGCGAATGGGCCGCCGATGCATCACCAGCTTATGCCACCAGGCCAATCATCTGAAGCTTCTCCATCAGGGAAGCTTCATCGAATGGCTTCATCAGGTATTCGTCGGCTCCCGCTTCGAGCGCGGCTTCTATAAAGGCGTGATCTGCCTCTGTTGTTACCATCACCACCTTGGTTTCTTTTTGTTGCAGATTCTCGCGAAGCGCTTTGACAAACTCGAGTCCGTTCATTACCGGCATATTTACGTCAACCAGAGCCAAATCAAATGAGCCGGATTTGGCAACTGCATCGATCGCGGCCTGCCCATTATCCGCTTCAACACACTCCAGCCCACGGCCTTCAAGCAAACCGTGCAGATAGTTACGAATAAAACCGGAATCATCAACAATCAGAGCACGCATAGTGACCTCAATTTGCTTCCGCAAGACGCACAGGATCGAGCTTTTCCGGATCGAGCATAACGAGCAATCCATCGCTCAGTTTGTATGCTCCGGCAAAGAGGGCTTTGCGACGGTCGTCCAGCGTGGAAGGATTCGTTTCAAAATCTGCAGGGGAGACAGTCAGCACTTCACTGACTTCATCAACAAGCAGCCCAAAATAACCGTCTTCCCCTTCAAAAACAAGAATGTCTTCATTCGCATCCTGGGCGGGCATACATAGCAGATTCCGCAACGATACCGTCGTCAGAACCTCGCCTCGATAATGTGCCAGACCGCCTATGAATCCTGGAGCCAGCGGGACAGGATGCGTAACAGGCTTTCCCAGGATTTCGAGAATGCGCATGACTGGGACGCCGAAGAGCGTCTGCCCCACGCGCACAGAACACATTTCGATCACGTCTTCTGCGGCAACTACTGTTGTCATAGGGCTGCCTCCGCCATTTCTCCCTCAAGCTCTGCCACAGGCAACGCAGGAATTGTCGCCAGAGGAACAACGCTCGTGACGTGTTCGTTGAGTAGAGTGACATTACGCGCTGCTGTCTGTGTGCCTGCTTCCTCCAGAGATTTGCCGCCGGCCACATCCAGCACCTGCGAAACAGCAACGCCCACATGCCGCGCTCCATCGCGGCACACCACAACAGTCATCTCATGATCGCCCGGCGAACCGCCATCTCCACTGATATCGCGCAGCGGCAGCAACGAGCCGTCGAAGCGCAGGACAGGTAGCCCACCAAGCCTTTCCACGCGCGTTCGCGGGATACGCTCGATTCGCAGTACGCTCTCGAGCGGCACAGCTGTATGCTCTTTCCCACTTTGCATCAACAGGTATTCTGTCACTCCATCGTTGCCTGTAGCTTCAATCACCTCATGCACATCTTCTTCCAGTGCCATGCCGATGTTCGCACGCGTTGCCATCGACCCGGGATCGAGGATCAATGCCATCTCGCCATTGCCAAGGACGGTCGCGCCGGAAAACAGCCCGATTTCCTTTAGCACTGAAGAAAGAGGTTTCACGACAATCTCTTCCGGATCCGCAAGCCCATCAATGACGAGTCCGTAGCGGCGCCCTTCAGCATTAAGCACAGCAATGTAGGCCTCGCCCCGGCGCTGTTCATGCATGCCTTGGCCAAGCAACGTATCAAGAAACACAAGCGGCAGAAGTTTTCCGCGCAATCGATAGAGGGCAGCTCCCTCCATCCACTCAACCTGAGTCTTCACCTGCTCTGCAGAAAGATGCACCAGCTCAATCAGCGCTCCTTGTGGCAGCGCAAAGCTCTGTCCACGGCTGTGCACGATCAAGGCAGGAACAATAGCCAGCGTGAGCGGAATGCGCAGGCGAAGCGTTGTTCCCTTCCCCATGCGACTGTCAATCTCCACCTTGCCACCAATCTTCTCCACATTCGTGCGGACCACGTCCATTCCGACACCGCGCCCGGAAACATTGGTAATGGCTTCAGCAGTCGAGAATCCAGGAAGAAAAATCAGCTGCATCAATTCGCGGTCGGAAAGCTGCGCGGCCCGCTCGCGCGTGATGAGCTTGCGCTCGAGCGCCTTGTCTCGAATGCGCTCTACCTTCAGCCCTCCGCCGTCGTCACAGACTTCAATGATGACGTAGCTGCCCTCCTGGTATGCGCGCAACTGTACTATGCCCTCCGGGTCTTTGCCCGCAGCTTCACGCACATGCGGAGCTTCCACGCCATGATCAATTGCATTGCGCACGGAATGCGTCAGCGGGTCTTTGATGGCTTCAAGCAGGCTCTTGTCAAGCTCCGTCTCCTGGCCTTCCATCACCAGACGCACGCGCTTATTCAACTGCTGTGCGAGATCGCGCACCATGCGCGGGAATTTTGAGAAGACATGGCTCACCGGCTGCATGCGCGCCTTCATCACCGCTTCGCGCAAGTCGGCTGTCACCATGTCGAGACGTCGAGAAAGCAGCGTTAAATCAGAATCCGCACCTACCCGTTGGAGAATCTGGTTCCTCGTCAGCACCAGCTCTCCTACCAGATTCATCATGCGGTTCAGCAGATCGACATCAACGCGCAGCGTTGATTCGGCGGTATTCGACCCAGCGCGGGCCTGCACCACCTGCGGCTCCGCCTGATAGACCTCCATTGCCTGCGCCTCCTGCTGAGGCACCGAAGCAACAATGGCAACTGAATGCCCTTCCAACTTCTTTTTGGCTCTCGGCTTGCGGTTTTTTTTGGGCTTTCCAGACTCATCAGACGCAGCTTCTACCTTCATCCCGGTCGGAATCGCCTGCAGCACATGCAGGCGACCGATCATTGCCGCATCATTACCCTGCCCTTCACTTTCTGACGTCTCGATGTTTCCAAGAATCTCACGCAGAACATCGAGCAATGACAATAAAGCGCTGACGATCTCAGCATTGGCTATGAGTTTGCCATCGCGCAGAAGGCCAAGCAAGTTTTCGCCCGCATGCGCCAGCGACTCTAGACGCGAGAACCCCAGAAACCCGGTCGTGCCCTTAATCGTATGCACAGAGCGAAAGATTTCTGCAAGCAGCTCGCGGTTTTCCGGCTGCTCTTCAAGATCAGTCAGGCACCGCTCCATGCGGTCCAGACCCTCCTGGCTCTCAATCAGAAATTCCCGCGTCAACTCGTCCACAGGTAAGTTATCGGGCAGGCAAGGTAAAACTTGAGCAAGGCACTGTATCAAGTACTGGGGTGCCTCATCTTTTTACCCAGCAAAGGATGGGAGCGCATCCTCTTGCACTCGCAAGCCCTTCCCGATAGCCTCAGAATGCAATGCCGGAGATTTCATCAGCACAAATCGAGCAGTTGCGCCAAGCAGCTAAAATTGCAGCAGAAAACGCCTACGCACCCTATTCCCAGTTCTGCGTGGGCGCAGCGCTGCTCTTCGACGACGGCAACATCGTTACTGGTTGCAATGTCGAGAACCTCTCCTACGGACTCACCATCTGTGCCGAGCGAACCGCAATTGTCCGAGCCATCGCTGAATCCGGAGCGCAGCGCAGAATCGTAGCTGTGATGATTACAAATATGAACCAGGCTGCCAGTCCGCCCTGTGGGGCCTGCCGTCAGATGTTAAGTGAATTCGTAACTAAAGACGCCGTTGTTTATTTCGCCGATGGCACCGGCAGTTTCATGGCAAAGCCCTTCGTCGAGTTACTCCCCTGCAGTTTCGCCGACTGGAAAGCCGATGCACGCAGTTGATCTCATCCGTAAGAAACGCGACGGCGAAGAACTGTCGCCGGACGAGATCAGATTTCTCGTTCAGGGAGCGGCACGTGAAAGCATCTCAGAGGAACAGCTCGCAGGATGGCTAATGGCAGCATTTCTGCGAGGCCTGTCGCTGGCAGAAGTTGACGCCTTGACCACCGCCATGCGATTTTCCGGAGAAGTCTTCGACCCGTCCGCGCTCGGGCGCTTCGCCGCCGATAAGCACTCCACCGGGGGCGTCGGCGACAAAACATCATTCCTGGTTGCTCCCATCGCCGCCGCAGCCGGACTCGCGGTCCCCATGATCAGCGGCCGCGCGTTGGGACACACCGGTGGAACACTGGACAAATTAGAAAGCATCCCCGGTTACCGCACGCAGCTATCCCTCAAAGAAATGGAGCGCGTGCTCGCCGATGTTGGAGCAAGCATCGTCGGCCAGACGAAGAACCTCGTGCCTGCCGACCGCGTGCTCTACGCTCTGCGCGATCGAACCGCAACGGTCGAAAGCCCCTTTCTCATCTGTGCCTCCATCATGAGCAAAAAACTCGCTGCTGGTCTCAACGGTCTTGTCCTCGATGTAAAAACTGGCTCCGGAGCATTTCTGCGCCGCAAGGAAGCCGCATACTTTCTCGCCGCACTCATGGTCGAAACAGGAGAACGCGCAAACACGCGCACCGCAGCACTGCTGACCAATATGAATCAACCGCTCGGACGCTTCGCCGGAAACTGGATAGAAATATGGGAATCGCTCGATTTGCTTCAAGACAAACGCCATTCGCTCAATGAAGACCTGCGCGAACTCTCGCTCACACTCGCCGGATGGATGCTTTACCTCGGCAAAAAATCTGCAACTCCAGAAGCAGGTCGAGATCGTGCAGAAAGAATCCTGACTTCCGGCAAAGCACTCGACATATTCTCTCGCATGGTCGCAGCACAGGGGGGTGATATTTCTATCTTCGATGACCCGGAAAAATTCCACCGCCCCGGAGCACGCCGTGAATTTCTGGCGGACCGCTCCGGCTATCTCGCACGCATCGACTGCACCGCTGTGGGATGGGCCGTCCAGCGCCTGGGCGCAGGACGTGAGCGCGCCGGTGAACCAGTCGACGCGCACTCCGGACTCGAAATGTACGCGAAACTCGGCTCGAAAGTGGAAGCAGGCCAGCCGCTCTGCATGATGTTTGCGAGCGACGCATCCCTCTTCGCCGAGCCAGAAGCACTTCTGCGCAAATCGCTCATCATTGCCGACAATCCCGAACCAGGCGAACCTCTCATTCAGAAGATCCTCACCGCAGACAACAGAAAAGAGTTCCTCGAATCCGCAAGTCGCCCATAGGATAGATACGACGGGAGAACGACTTGGGTCGATTTACGGGTGTTCTGGGGCTGCTCACCATGTTGGCGTTGGCATGGATCTTTTCTACGAATCGCAAAGCAATCCGCTGGCGCACTGTGGTCTGGGGCCTCGGCCTGCAAATACTCTTCGCCTTCATCGTGCTCGATTTTTCCTGGGGGCAGCGCGCTCTGGCCGCCGCAGGCGCTGCCGTGACCAAGCTGCTTTCCTATGCCTTCGTCGGCTCAACTTTTCTCTTCGGAGAGTTCGGCAAACAGCATTCTTCTTTCGGAAGCATCTTTGCCTTTCAGGTTCTGCCTACAATCATTTTCATCTCAGCCTTCTTCGCTGTGCTCTATCACATCGGAGTGATGCAGTTGCTCATTCGGCTCTTTGCGCGCCTGATGCAGCTCACGCTTCGCATAAGCGGCGCGGAAAGCCTCAATGTTGCCGCCAGCATCTTCATGGGCCAGACCGAGGCTCCGCTCACGATTCGTCCATTTCTACCTGAAGCCACGCGCTCTGAGCTGATGACCATCATGACCAGCGGTATGGCGCACGTCTCCGGCGGAATCATGGCGGCTTATATTCTGTACGGAATCGAAGCACAGCACTTGCTCGCTGCCGTCATCATGACCGCTCCCGGCACAATCCTCGTCTCCAAGATGCTCGTGCCCGAAACCGAAATACCTGCAACCGAAGGCACCGGGCACATGCCGAAGGAAGCCGAGCACAAGGAAGAAAATCTTCTCGGAGCCATCGCGCGCGGCACCATCGATGGCGGCCGGCTCGCCTTCAACGTTGCCATCATGTTGATCTCGTTCATCGCGCTCATCGCTCTCGTCAATGGGATCCTCGGCGGGCTGCACAACTGGCTCGGCGCGCACCACATCCCTTTCCCGTCAAAACTCGATTCCATCCTCGGCGCCATCTTCGCACCCATCGCCTGGATCATCGGCATCCCCTGGCACGATGCAAGGATTGTGGGCGACCTGCTGGGCACACGCATGGTCATCAATGAAGTTGTCGCTTATTCCATGCTCGGCGCGCAGAAAGCCATGATGGATTTCCGTTCCTTCACCATCGCCACCTTCGCGCTCTGCGGATTCGCCAACCTTAGCTCCATCGGCATTCAGATTGGCGGTATAGGAGCGCTCGCTCCCAATCGCCGAAACGATCTGGCGAAGCTCGGCCTCCGCGCCATGCTCGCCGGAACTATGGCAAATCTCATGTCAGCCTCGATTGTCGGCATCCTGATGAGATAAAACAATAAGAGACGTGACAGAAATATCTTTATTTGAAAAAGCCACTGCTGCGGCTGAGTACATTCGCGCATCCGCCAAGATAGCTCCTTCAATTGGAGTTGTCCTTGGCTCCGGGCTTGGCCCGTTTGCTGACAAGATCGCAAACGCCATTGCCATTCCCTTCAGCGAAATCCCTTACTTCCCCAAATCCACAGTCCCTGGGCACCGCGGACAGCTCATCATCGGCGTGATCGACGACGTGTCTGTTGCCGCGATGCAGGGCCGCGTGCACGCCTATGAAGGCTACTCTTCAGAAAAAGTGACCTTTCCAGTCCGAGTGCTCGGACGGCTCGGCGTCAAAACGCTGATTGTAACCAATGCCGCTGGCGGTATTCGCCAGGATATGAAGCAGGGCGACCTGGTTCTCATCTCCGACCACATCAATTTCACCCAGCGCAATCCTATCGCCGGAGAAAATGATGAGCGCTTCGGCCCGCGCTTCCTCGATATGACTGAAG
>DATAQW010000059.1:0-7772 GCA_036264445.1 Pseudacidobacterium sp. | reverse complement strand
GCGCGTCCGAGGCCATGGTGCTGCTGCGGGACGCGTCCTATGACGTGTTGCTGCTCGACATCTGGCTTCCCGACCGAGACGGGCTCGAAGTCCTGAATGAAATTCGCTCGCTTGACACCGACAACAAACCGGAAGTCATCATCATCTCCGGTCACGGCACCATTGAAACAGCTGTGCGCGCCACCAAGCTCGGGGCATTTGATTTCCTTGAAAAGCCTCTTTCCCTCGAACGCACTCTGATCGTGGTCAAGAATGCAATCGAAGCAAAAAGATTGCGCAGCGAAAACGAGGAATTCAAGCGCCAGCTTTCGTTGCAAGCGACGATCACAGGCGAAAGCGTTGCCGCAAAAGCGCTGCGCCAGCAGATCAAACTGATGGCGCCTACTAACGGACGCGTCCTGATCTATGGCGAATCAGGCAGCGGAAAAGAGTTGATTGCCCGCGCCATTCATGCCGAAAGCCTGCGCCAGGATCGTGTCTTTGTCGAGTTGAACTGCGCCGCCATCCCCGAAGACTACATCGAAAGCGAGCTCTTCGGTTACCGCAACGGTGCTGTTGCCGGAGGACCGGCAGAAAAGCGCGGCACCTTTGAACGCGCTGACGGTGGCTCGCTCTTTCTTGATGAAGTAGGCGACATGAGCCTGAAGACACAGTCCAAAGTTTTGCGTGCTCTTGATGAGCAGCGATTCACGCCTGTAGGCGCAGCACATGCCATGAGCGTGGACGTGCGCGTCATCGCTGCAACGAACAAAAACATTGAAGAAGAAATCGCCAACGGCAATTTTCGCGAAGACCTCTTCTATCGTCTGAATGTCGTCCCCTTCTACGTGCCGCCGCTGCGCGATCGCAAGGAAGATATCCCGCTGCTGACCCGCGAATTTTTGCGCGCATTCGGCCGCGAATATGGGCGCCCACGCATAGAAATCGCCGAAGACGCACTCGATCTCCTCAAGCAATATCACTGGCCGGGAAATGTCCGCGAGTTGAAAAACCTCGTTGAGCGGATCGTGATCCTCAACCCGCAAGCACAACGCATCGAGCGCAAACACCTTCCCATGCTGGTACATCGTGGAACAAGCAGGCGCAGCGAAGATTTCAGCACTTTGCAGCAGGCACGCGAAGCCTATGAGCGAGACTACATTTTGAAGAAGATCGATGAGTGCCACGGTAACATCAGCCGCGCCGCAGAAACACTGGGCCTTGAGCGCAGCCATCTCTATCGCAAGATGCGCTCACTAGGCATCTCTGTACGCGAGTAGCAGTGTTAGCTCTGAATTTAGCTGTCCATCCTGAGCGGAGCGAAGTAACTGCTCTTTCGTCGCCCAGCGGCTAATATGGGAAGGCAATAATCAACTACGCCTGCGGATCCCGCTTACCCAGCTCCTCCAACTGCTTCCGCCAGTCCAGCGACTCAACAAATCCGCGCCGTTCCCGCCACCCTTCCTCAACAACAACGTACAACTCAAGAAATACGCGCGTACCGAGAAGCGACTCAATCTCCTTGCGTGCATTCGTGCCGATGCTCTTGAGCTTGGCCCCACCTTTGCCGATCAGAATCGCCTTCTGTCCTGCACGCTCGCAATAAATAGCGGCAGAGATGCGCGTCAGTGGCTTTTTGTCATCAGGCTGTGGCTCTTCAAATCGCTCAACTACAACAGCCGACGCATAAGGGACCTCTTCACCTGTCTCCTGCAGAATGCGTTCCCGGATCAGCTCTGCAACCAGAAACCGCTCCGGCTGATCAGTAAATTGCTCTTTCGCAAAATACCGTTCGCCTTCCGGCAGATACTCAATCAGCTTCCTCACCAGGCGATCGAGCCCATCGCTCTTGCGCGCCGAGATAGGAATTACCTCGGCAAATGAATGCATCTCACTCAGCTGCGCAATCAGAGGTAACAGCTTTTCCCTTGGAACAAGATCGATCTTGTTAATCAGCAGAAAAACCGGACAATCCAGCTTGCGTATCAAATCAAACGCAAACGCATCTTCGCTTTTCTTGTCTGACAGCTCCAGCCGCCGCGTTGCATCCACCATCAGCAGCACAATGTCGCGGTGTTCCAGCGCATCATGCACTTCCTGCATCATGCGCTTATCCAGCCATGAGTTGGGCTTATGCACTCCCGGCGTGTCAACAAAAACAATCTGCGCCGCCGGATGCTTTCCCTTCTGTGCTGGCACTTCTACCACGCCATGAATCCGCGTGCGCGTCGTCTGTGGTTTGCTGGTGACAATGGCGATCTTTTCGCCAACAAGCTTATTGATCAGTGTTGATTTGCCGGCGTTCGGCCGGCCAAGAATAGAAACAAAACCTGAGCGCAAGGCTTACTTCCTCGCCTGATTTACGCCAGTTTCAGAAACGGCCGTATCGAGCATCGCGTAAAGGTTGTTGAAATCCTTCACTTCGGAGGCGCTCGTCACGCCATGCTTATCCGTCACCACCCAGACGGTCGGCGTTTGATGCACCCCCAGTCTCACCCCCAGATCGTAGTCAGCTTTTACAGCCGCTGCGAATTTGCCCTGCGGATCGACAACAAATGGGAGCGCGACGCCGTGGTCCTTCGCAAACTTGTCGGTGAAAGCACGCAAATCATCCGGAGTCTCAATGCTCATCTGGTTCGCAAAAACTGCATTGCGATATTCATCGCCCATCTTCTGCGATTTCGTATCGAACCAGCGGGCATTGATTGCGGCTTGCGTGCTCCAGTGATGATAGGCAATCGGGAAATCATGCCGCACCCAGGGAACGCGGTATTTTGCCGCGGCATCTTGCAGCAAAGGATTCTCATGCGCGCAACTCGGGCATTCCAGATCGGCAAACTCCACTAACGCTACCTTTGCACCCGCAGGTGGCTTAAGGGCATCTTGTGGATTGCTCTGAGCATGCGCAGAAGTCCCAATAATAAAACCGACAAGTGCAAGTGTAAGAAGCGGACGCAAGATAAACATATGTCTCACTCTTCATTCTATCCTTCGTCTATTAGACTGGTTGCAAACCAATGCGTTATATCATTGCCATTCTCGCCCTTGCCGGAATCATCGTCGCTTCGCTGGCGCTACGCGTTCACTACTCGACCGACACCCAGCCCTGCGACATCAATGCGCACTGGGATTGCGGCATCGTCAATCACAGCCGTTACTCCGTTTTTCACGGAATCCCCATAGCAACCTTCGGCATGGCCGGTTATGCGGCAATTGCTATCCTTGCATTAGCGCGCCGCTACAAGCTGCTGCTCGCAGCAGCGCTTATAGGAATGGCTTACTCCCTCTATCTCACCAGCATTGAGGCGCGTATTCTTGAGGTGTGGTGTCTCTATTGCGTGGTGTCCCAAACCATCATCACACTCATTACTCTGCTTGCGATCATCGCGGTAATCAGTCCACGTCGCGTCAGGTCGTAGCATTTTCCTCCTGCTTGCGTGACACCCGCAACCGCTCAATCAGGCGGTCTGTAGAAGACATCACCTCAAAGCGCAGCCCATCTTCTTCCACCACTTCGCCAGCAAGTGGAATGCGGCCCTCGATCTCGCTTACCAGTCCGCCTACTGTCGTAGCTGCATAACCCTCGGGCATCTGCCATTCATCGCTAAACAACTCTTCGATCTGCGCTACTTCCAGGCCTCCCGGAACTAACCACGATCCATCGGCCTCGCGTTTTGGCCGCTCCAGTTCATCCTGGTCATGCTCATCAGCAATGGAGCCGACAATTTCTTCCAGAAGGTCTTCAATTGTAACCAGCCCTGCAACACCGCCATATTCATCAATCACAATGCGCATGTGCTGCTTTTCGCGCTGCATCTCTCGCAGCAACTCATTGACCTTCTTCGTCTCCGGAACAAAAGCCGCAGGCCGCTGAATGCTTGCCACCGTGCGCGTTCGCGCTGCCTCATCGGTCACGCGCAAGAGATCATGCGCAAAAGCGATGCCGGTAATCTGATCGAGCGATCCGTCATACACAGGCACGCGCGAAACGGGATGCTCCTCAATCAGTTTGAACAATGCTTCTAGGGTTTCATTCCCAGGAATAGCGATCATCTCCGGCCGCGGCGTCATCACCTCACGCGCAACCTTGTCCCCGAACTCCACCGCCGAGCGCACCAGCTCGCGGTCGCTTTCTTCAAGAATGCCTTCTTCTTCGCCTGCCTCAATCAACGCTTCCACCGCTTCAGAGTCGATGCCTTGTTCTTCATGCTTCGGAGGTTCGGCAAGCTCGGCAATCGAGGCGAGAAATCCCGTGAAGAACGTCACTGGCAGCACAACGTAAAACAACAATTGCAGGAACCAGCGAAAGCGCGCCACCCAGAGCCCACGCGTCCGCACAAACAAAACATATGGCAGCAGGCGATTGAAGAGGATGATTATAAGCACTACACCAAACACAGCCTGCGCAATCTCGGGCGCTGTTGCACGGTCAGAAACAGAGCTGCGTTCAAACAGCATCATTCCAAAGATCAGCGTCAGACACGCCAGCGAAAGCTGAGACAACACAGCGGCGGAGACCGCAATCTGATCGCGGCTCAAGCCGAGCCTGGGCTCAACCAGTCCTTCCCATGCGTCAATGTTTTCCTGAAACTCACGAGCCAGAAATTTGCCCATCTCCGAATAAAGCCGGTCCACATACGAAGCCAGCGTGAGAACCACTAGCAGGAAGGCGATCAAGACTACCGCAATAATGGTCATCATGCACGGCTCCTGACACGCTGCATCTTCTTCTTCAGCGCTTTGCTTCTCTGTATCAAACCCGTTGGCAGATCAAGCTGCTTGCGCAAAGCGCTTTCTTTCCGTGCCATCTGCCCGGTGTCAGACTCATGATCAAGCCCGGCAAGATGCAGCACTCCATGCAACAGCAGCACTTTCAGTTCCATCTGCAAAGAATGACCTTGCTCCTCTGCCTGCCTTCTGGCCGTATCAAGCGAGATGGCCAGATCGCCTGAGACCTTTGGATCGGGATGCGCTGCGTCGGCCGGAAACGACAACACGTCCGTTGCCTTGTCTTTCTTGCGAAAATCTCGATTCAGAATACGGATGGAGCTATCGGTAGCCAGAAGCACAGAGACTTCTCCATGCAGGCCAACAGCCGCTTTAGCTTTTCGCAAAAAACCTCGTAACTCGCGCATTTTAAGCGCTGTTCGGTTGGAAGGAGTATCGGCGTCGGGCTCGATCAGGATCATGCGGAACGAGGAGGATCAAACTGATCCTCCTCAAGGGAATGGTATCGCAATTTACTGGGGTTTCCGTGAAGCGCGCGTCTCGTCTGTTTCCGGAATACCCAACGGCAGTTCCTGTTGCGCGCGCCCAAAGCTGTCGTAAGCGCGTATGATGCGCTGCACCAGATGATGACGCACCACATCGCCATCTTCAAAGTGAATGAAGCGAATACCATCGACGCCTTCGAGCACATTCATCGCTTCAATCAGGCCCGACTTGCGCGGATTCGGTAAATCAATCTGTGTCACGTCGCCTGTGATCACCGCCTTGGCACTATTTCCCAGACGCGTAAGGAACATCTTCATCTGCTCACTGGTCGTGTTCTGCGCCTCATCCATAATGATGAAGGCATCATTCAGCGTGCGCCCGCGCATAAATGCCAACGGAGCCACTTCAATCACATTGCGCTCCAGCATCTTGTCTACGCGCTCAGGCTCCAGCAAATCATAGAGCGCGTCATACAGCGGACGCAGATACGGGTCCACCTTTTCCTGCAGGCTGCCCGGCAAAAAGCCAAGTCGCTCTCCTGCTTCTACCGCTGGACGCACCAGCACAATCCGGCTTACCTTTTTCGCCAGCAGAGCCGACGCCGCCATCGCAACCGCAAGATACGTTTTGCCCGTACCGGCAGGCCCAATGCCAAAAACCATGTCCGCCTGCTCGATCGCCTCAACATAATGTCGCTGATTCAGAGAACGCGGCTGTACCATACGCTTAATGCCGGCCGAGCGTTGTTTTCCACTCTCAACCAGCCCGCGCAGCGTGACGGCTGGATCGGCAACCACCAGCTTCAGCATCCCGAACAATTCACCATTGCCGAGATTGACGCCGTTGCGGCGCAAATGCTCGTAGTCTGAGAAGATGCGCTCCACGCGGGCAAGGCTCTCCTGCGCACCTTCCACCTGCACAGCGTCTGATTTCAGATCGATGCGCACGTTCAGGCCATCTTCCATGAGTCTCAGGTTTTCATCGCGGGTCCCGAAAAGGGGCTCAATATTGGGCGTGATTTCCAGCGCTTTTTTCATCAAGCGGAGAAATGACCTCCTGTGCCGACAGCAGAAGCAGTCAGCATTTGTGGTTTAGATTGAGAGGCTTGCAAAGCGGAGTACAAGTGGAAAAACACCACATCCATTAGATGCGGTAACCGGAGCGTCGGATTGGTAAATAGCACCAAAATTCGGCTCTTGATGGGCTCAGAGTAGCCCCGCTCCGGTCTCACGTCAATGGGAAATCCATGAAAAGTTCGCAAAGCCGTATCGAATTGGGGACTGCGCGTCCAACGGGAAGTGAGATCTGCTCGGTGACTCCAATCTCGAATTGCCAACTGCTCACCTCTCCGCCGTAGCAACGAAGTAAACGACCAACGGGAGTAGGAAAGGGCAATGACGCATATTGCAGTAAGAATGGCGCCTAAGGCGCATCTGTCGTATGCAATGCCCCAACAGGTTGTGCTTTGGCTGCCAGATACGTTTCAAGAACAGCCTGAAATTTGCTCAGCCATGCCGGATGTGCAGGCCACGCGGGCCCCGTCACCAAATTCCCATCTACAACCGCATCTGTCATCGGCAGATCAACATATTTCCCGCCAGCCAGTTGCACTTCAGGCGCGCAGGCCGGATAAGCGCTCACCTTCTTGCCTTCAATCACATCGGCTGCCGCCAGAATCTGGGCGCCATGGCAGATAGCGGCAATCGGCTTATTCTCATCCACAAAATGACGCACAATATCCAGCACCCTGGCATTCAGGCGCAGATATTCCGGCGCGCGACCCCCTGGAATCACCAACCCGTCATAGTTTTTTTCCTTAACATCATCAAAAGTCGCATTCAGCGCGAAGTTATGTCCGCGCTTTTCCGAATACGTCTGGTCACCCTCGAAATCATGAATCGCTGTCCGCACTACCTGCCCCGCCTTCTTGTCCGGACAGACAGCATGAACGGTATGTCCAACCATCTGCAATGCCTGGAACGGCACCATAACCTCGTAATCCTCAACGTAATCGCCCGCCAGCAATAACAGTTTCGCTGCGCTCATCGTGTGCTCCTTCCAGAGAAAGTATGTATTCTTATGACGCTTGAATAAACAGTCACGTTCCGTCAATTTCTGTTAAAGCACCGATGTGAGGATAAGCAATAAGGGCGCCACAGGTTCGCACAGCTAGCCTGTGGGTGTTAGAAAATTTTCCCGGATCTCGAGCATCCAACCGTCAGGAGCAAATCTATGACCCAGACCCAAGCCATCTCCGCCGCTGCCGCCGGAACCTTCACCCTCGGAGGCGACCTCACTGTTAACCGTCTCGGCTATGGCGCCATGCGTATCACCGGCAAGGGCATCTGGGGACCTCCCGCCGACAAGCGCGCTGCGCTCGCTACCCTGCGCCGGGCGGTCGAATTGGGAGTCAACTTCATCGATACCGCCGATTCCTATGGCCCCTACGTTTCGGAAGAACTGATTGCAGAAGCGCTCTATCCCTACCCAGCCGGGTTGGTTATCGCCACCAAGGGCGGATGGGAGCGCGTTGGACCTGGCCAGTGGGTCCACAACGCCAGCCCGAAGCATCTGGAACA
>DATAQW010000048.1:0-12435 GCA_036264445.1 Pseudacidobacterium sp. | reverse complement strand
TTCCGGGAAAATTAACGCCCCCAATGATAAAGTAGCCCTTCGAATTGTTGCCCTGGAAAAACTCTACCTCTCTGCGCAGAATGCTTGCGCCAAATTTAAGTGCATGCGCGCCCTTTGTCCATGAGAGGGCATCGACGAACTGGTTGCTCTTTTGTGGAACAGCATACGGTCCGCCATCTCCTGTATAGGCGATTTGTGTGTTGCTGCCGCCGATCAACGCTCCTCCGCCGAGGAGTGAATTGCGGTTCGCGTTCACGATGCCGAGATTTGCAGATAGTGGTTCGCCTTCAAATGGATTGATATATGCATAGTAAGGACGAAGATAGCCATAGCGGAACTCGTTCACGATATTCGGCGTGAAAGTATGCGTATATCCAACAACGACACCGCGCGGGTGTGTCGGGTTCTGGCCAGAGCCGAAACCGGCCGGAAGTGTTGGAAAGAGGCTGTCCTTTGTGAGATTGTCCTGACCATAGCTGTAGCGTCCGAAGACGAGGTCTCTCTGTGAGAGGGTTGCATCCAGACGGACGTCAAAATCGTCAAAACGCTCTGTTTGCGAGGGGTTCGTAAAATAATTGTTCAGAACCGTTCCTGAGACATTCGGAGAAGGGAATGCGTTGAAGTAATTGATACCGGCCTTGTTGGTGCGGCCTGATGGTATTACATTGCCTGGAAAAGGCGCGCAGGTGAGAGGATCATAGATCGCACCAAATACCTTGACGGTAGTAGTCGGGCATCCAGTCAGTGTTGCATCGGGGAGTGTTGTCAGGTCTTTTCCTGCGGTCAGGCCGGGATCAAGCAGTTCTGAAAAATCTCCCTGACGCATCTTTGCAGTCGGCACTGTCTGGAAAGAACTGCCGTTCGGCTGTTTCAGGCGAAGTCCCTGATAATCGCCGAAGAGAAACAATTTGTCCTTCCAGATTGGACCGCCAAGTGTTCCACCAAACTGCGTGCGATGAAAGGTTGGCGCTTTGCTTCCTGGACTGAAGTAGTTTGGGTTAGCATCAAAGATCTGGTCGCGATCAAAGATGAATGCTGAGCCGTGAATTTGGTTAGAGCCGGATTTAATCGAGCTTTGAATGATGGCCCCGCCGGCTTTGCCGAACTCCGCTGGAGCTACTGAGGTATTGACGCGGAATTCCTGAGTTGCTTCCACTGGAGGGAAAAACACGATCGTATTGACCAGACCATCATTGTTGTCAACGCCGTCCAGCTCAAAGTTGTTTGCCTGTTGCCGGATGCCGTTGGCGGAAATTGCTGAGCCGCCTGTTTCGGAGTAACGATAGGTTTCTGCGTTACCGTTTGCCCCTGACGCGTCACTCCCATAAGCGCCGCGGGTTACTCCGGGAACGAGCAAGGCAAGCTGCGTGAAATTGCGGCCGTTCAGGGGGAGCTCAGAAATCTGCCGCCCCTGAATTACGGCGCCAGTGGATGATGTCGTCGTATCAACAATCGGTGCAGCGCTGGTTACAGTGACAGACGTACTGACTTCGCCGGGTTGCATATGGAAGTTCAGGGCCTGCACCTGAGAGACTTCAAGTGTGAGCTTTTGCGTCTGCGATGTGAATCCTGAAGCCTGTACCTGTGCGGAGTAGTTGCCGCGAACAAGCGCCGTAAAAGTGAAGTTTCCTGATCCGTCAGTCGTGGCCGTCAATATTGCGCCAGTATCCGTATTCGTCAGAGTGATTGTGGCATTTGGGATGGCGGCGTTGGCCTGATCCAGAACAGTACCCTGGATACGAGCTGTATCAGTCTGTCCTAAGGCAATTTCTGTACCCAATGCGGTCAGCAGGATTGCTATAACTGCAAACCCGCAGTTCCAAAAGACAGCCTTCCATGTAGTGTTTTGTTTTTTTTTCATCGGATGGTCTCCCAAAATTCGAACTTCTCATTTGGTTATTGTTTTGTTTTTTGGGGCATGAGACGAGCTCATGTCCGCTGTAAACCATCGGTCTCCGATATAACGATTGGCAATCCACTGCGCGTCTCTTTCAAATCAAATATCTATCTCCATGTAACGTATTTAGTATCAAACGGTTAGTTGTTGGCATCTCTTGTGCGACAACGTTGACTGGCATCATTTTGCGAGAGTATAAACCGACAGGAGATGTTGATTTTTTAATGCAGTCGGCAGAACATCCTGGGACATCTTCAGTAGTACCGGAGAGGTTTTCATTCGGGCTTTTTGAAGCCGACCTCAAAGCGGGAGAACTGCGCAAGAATGGCAAACGCATCCGCATACAAGGCCAACCCTTTCGGGTACTCGCAATCCTGTTGGAGCATCATGGCGAGCTTGTAACTAGGGAACAGATTCAGCAGCGGCTTTGGGGAGACAACACAACCGTCGATTTTGACCACAGCCTGGGCATTGCTGTGAATAAACTGCGCGAGGCCTTGGGTGACTCTGCGGACAATCCGCGTTTTATCGAGACACTTGCCCGTCGTGGTTATCGCTTTATTGCGCCGGTTACAGGCCATTCCTTGGATACAGCTGAAAATGGCGTTTCCGTTCTTGAAGGCGCGGGCGTTTCAACCGCAGCGAGCACAACGAGGAACAAGGCATCACGCCGCAGGGTAGTAATTCTGGCTTTAGGATCAGCATTGGTTGGTGTTGCCATTCTGGCAGGATGGGTCTGGCTGCGCACACTTGCACCTGGAACTCCATTGCGCATTGCCGCAGTGACACATCACGGGCTGGTGCTTGCCAGTCAGCTTGATGTGGAGAATTTCTCAGCCATGGCGGTTGAAGGAGGACGTGTTTATTTTTCGCAATTGGAAGAAGGACGGCCTGTGCTTGCCGAAGCTCTTACAGCAAACGGAGAAGTCGAAGATCTGCGGCTGCCGTCAGAAATTGTTGCTCCTTTGATTTGTTCCATCTCACGCGATGGCGCACGGCTGATTGTGAGAAACCATCTTGCCCGTGAACCGGAACAGCCGATCTGGATTGTTCCTGCGCTTGGCGGGCAGGCACGGCGGTTTGCTGATGTTCTTGCCCATGATGCTGCATGGATGCCGGATGGCCAGCACATTCTCTATGCGGCGGGGAATGCGCTCTTCGCAGCGCGCGAGGATGGGCAGGAGAATCAGCAGTTGATCACGCTTCCAGGCCGCGCCTTCTGGTTGCGATGGTCACCCGACGGCCAGCTTTTGCGGTTTACAGTGCTTGATCCGGATAGCGGCGCGCCTTCTTTGTGGGAGTACAACGTATCGAATAAAAAAATCCGTCGTCTTCTGGATGGCTGGAGTCAACCCGCGGCCGAATGCTGCGGCAGCTGGACGCCCGATGGAAAGGCCTATGTCTTCGAGTCCGCGCATGATGGCTTTACCGATATATGGCAAATGCGCGGCGGGAGCCTTGACCGCGATCCGGTAAAGCTCACGAACGGGCCCCTTGATTACCGGTCACCGGCGACCGGAGCTGGATCGAATCGCATCTTCTTTACTGGTATCGACCTTCGACGGGAGATGCTGGTCTATTCCGAGGCGGCGCATCGTTTTCTTCCGCTTGGGAATAATCTCGCGGCCACCGCGCTCGTCCAGTATTCGCGCGATGGGCAATGGGTGGCATGGCTCAATCCTTCTGACAATACTTTGTGGCGAAGCCGCTCTGACGGCATAGAGCGTCTTCAGCTCACGACTCCATCGCTTTCAATTTTCAGCATGAGGTGGTCTCCTGACAATCGCTCGCTTGCGCTCATGGCCCGCAAATCAGGAAGTCCCTGGGCGATCTATCTCATCGATGCAAATGGTGGAAACCTCCAGCCCATTCTTGAGGAAAATCATGGGCAGGCAGACCCTAACTGGATTTCCGATGGCAGTTCGATACTGTTTGGGCGCGTGCCGGACAGGATGGGCGGAGAGTCGCAGCCGAAGGCCATTTTTACGGTCAATCTGCAAACGCATGCGATCGAAAAAATCCCTGGCTCTGATGGCCTCTTCAGTCCGCGCCTTTCTCCCGATGGACGGTATATAGCGGCATTACGCTCCGATCAAAAGGGCATGATGCTTTTTGACCGGGAGACACAGCTGTGGACCACACTGGTTGAGGGTGGCGTAGCTGACCCTGTGTGGGCGAGCAACAGTCAGTCTATTTTTTATCAAAACTTTCTTGAACCGGGAGAGCCGATCTACCGCATAGATCTTAGGTCGGGCTCAGCGCTCAAAATCGCTACTCTTGTTGATCTCCAACCAGCGAATGCTCTTGATTACCGGCTCATTACGCTTGCTCCAGGCGACCAGCCGGTAGTGAATACGCAAAGCTCTTCTGTGAATGTCTACTCGCTCGACCTGAAATAGCTGGTTACGAAGCGGTATTTAGCTGGATTCGCTTCTTCCGGAATTTACGCTGTTTTGCTGGAAAATAACCCTGTTTTTTTGTCATATTATCAGTCAATATGCCGAGACCGCTGAAAATTGCAGTAAGTGGAATCGTTCTTTCCGCAATGCTGGCCTACTTCCCAGGATCTCGAGCTGCAGAGCCAGCGGCGGTAAAGCGTCCTCGGATCGGCGTGGTACTGAACGGCGGAGGCGCTCTGGGATTGGCGCACATCGGCGCTCTGCAATGGATGGAAGAACACCATATCCCGGTGGACATCGTCACTGGCACGAGCATGGGCGGGTTGGTTGGCGGCGCTTACGCCACAGGCCGTACGCCGGAAGAGATTCGCGAACTGGTCCAGGGCATTGACTGGAACCAGATACTGAGTGACAGCACTCCCTTTCGCGACCTTTCCTATCGGCGCAAGGAAGACCACACGCAGTTTCCTACGACCCTTGCCTTCGGAGTAGGCAGGAGGATCTATTCCCAGGGGGGCTTCAGGTCAGGCCAGCAAGTGCAATTGTTCCTGGATAAAATTGCGTTGCCCTATTCAGAAGTAACGAATTTCGATGATCTCCCTATTCCATTTGGCTGCGTTGCCACGGATCTGGTCTCAGGCAGAGTGCATGTCTTCCGCTCCGGTTCGCTTTCGCTGGCCTTGCGCGCGACCATGTCTATACCCGGTGTTTTCGCCCCTGTAAGGGCTGGCGATGCGATTTTCGCCGATGGAGGATTGCTCGACAACCTTCCCGTCGATGTGGCGAAGGAGATGGGTGCTGACGTTACGATAGCGATTTATCTGCAGTCAGCCTCTTTGAAGCCAACCGAACGGCTTTCCACTTTCGGCGCACTTGGACGCAGTTTGAGTGTGATGATTGCAGCCAACGAACTAAGAGGGATGGAACAGGCGGATGTGCTGGTCAGCATTCCGCTCCAGAACTTCTCGTCCCTTGACTACGACAGATCCAGCGAGTTGATCAAAAGAGGATATGAAGCTGCTGAGAGCAAGGCGACCGTGCTGGAAAAGTTTGCAGTCGATGATGCGACGTGGCAGGAATATCTTGCTCAGCGAGGCAAGCGAATACGCACAACGCCGATTCCGCAGTTTGTAGAAGTAACCGGCGTGGATAAGAATAACGCCGAGCGGGTAAGGGAGCAGCTAAGTTTTAGCTTGAACAAGCCGATTCAACCCGACAAGATTGCACGGCAGCTTACGACCATTGCCAGCGACCAGCGTATTGCCAATCTCAGCTATGGACTAACTACCGATCTTTCCGGTGTGCCCGGACTCGCCATTTCCGCCGATCCCAGTCCGTTTGGGCGGACTGTTCTTCGTCCTTTATTTGTGATTGACGGGTGGGACTATAAGAATGTAACTCTGAGCGTTGGCGGACGCTTCACCACGCTCGATCTTGGCCGGTTTGGCGCAGAGTGGCGCAATGATTTGCTTCTGGGATCGGAATACTTAGCGTCTTCTGAATATTTCTTTCCTCTCTCCTCTTTCCACCCATTTTTGTCGGCGCGCCGCTGGTTTGCAGCACCTAGAGTTTTTGGCAACAATGCTCAGCTGAATTTCTACTCCAGCAGCGGCCTTATTGCTGAATACCGGAACAGGACATTCGGCGGCGCGCTCGATGTGGGGCAACAGTTTGGGAGCAACGCTGAGCTTCGTCTTGGATATGAGATTGCCCACCAGAATCTATATCCGAACATCGGCAATCCGATGCTCTTTCCGCGAGTCAACGGCAGAGAAGGCAATACACATCTCCGTTTTGCGTATGAGGGGTTTGATGACCCCATTACTCCAATGAGTGGAATCCGCTTACAAGCGCGGATGGAGTGGTGGGATGCAAAGCCTGAAGCTGGAACGACGTTTCCACTGGCGGAAATCAAAACGCTTGGGTTCAAATCTTTAACTAATAGGTCCTCGGCATATCTGGGGGCGTCTGGAGGAAGTACGCTTTCGGAAAATCCTGGAGGACTGCCGCCCTTCTCGCTTGGCGGTTCCTTCAGATTGCCGGCGTACAACACAAACGAACTGCTCACCAACCAGTACTTCCTCTTTCAGGGAGGATACGTGCGCAAGATCGGCAACCTATCGCCGCTGGCTGGAGGCAGAGTACTTCTGTTCGTGGGCGCAGATGTTGGCAAAGCTTACTATGTGGAAAATGATTCTCGTCTGCCTTCGGATGGATCGGTCGGCCTCGTTATCAACACATTGTTTGGACCAATCGTAGTAGGCACCGCATTTGGAGACACAGGCCACCGTAAATTCTTCTTTCAGCTGGGTAAGACTTATTTCTAGGAAGATCAACCAATCTGAAACAACAGCTTCCCGATATGCTGGCTTGACTGGATACGTCTGTGTGCTTCTGCAGCTTCTTCGAACCGGAATATGCGATCAACAACAGGGCGAATTTTATCGGCGTTGAAAAGTGGCCAAACATGCAGTTCAATCTGATCACGGAGAGCAGTTTTTTCTTCGACTGAACGCGGTCGCAGAGTCGAGCCAGTAACAACGAGACGCTTTGACATGATGAGACGTAGATCGGCGGTCACCTCGCTGCCGCGTAATGTAGCGATATGAATGAGCCGTCCACGCGGCGCGAGAAGTTTGAGGTGTTCGGGGAAATAGTCCCCTCCTACCATGTCGAGAATCACATCAACTCCATGTTGATTCGACCAGGCAAGCGTGCCTGTTGCCCAGTTCTCTACTCGATAGTTGAAAGCGCGTTCTGCTCCAAGCGAGACGCAGAAGTTGCATTTTTCCTGAGAGCCTGCGGTGGTGATAACGCGAGCGCCAAAGGCTTTCGCCATCTGGATTGCAGTCGTGCCGATACCGCTTGATCCGCCCTGCACAAGAAACAGTTCGCCTGCATGCAGATATGGCTGCGCAAACAAATTTGCCCATACTGTGAAAGCCGCTTCTGGTAATGCAGCGGCATCGATCAATGAAACAGTCTTCGGTACAGGAAGGCAGCAGCCTGCAGTAGCGACGCAGTATTCGGCGTAGCCGCCACCGGGAAGAAGCGCGCAGACTGCATCGCCTTTCTTCCAACGCGCGTCAACATCGGGGCCAATTTCAGCGATGTTGCCGGAGACTTCCATGCCAAGCATGGGCGATGCTCCGGGAGGCGGAGGGTAATGTCCCTGCCGCTGCAGCAGGTCAGCGCGATTGATGCCTGCCGCAGCGACTTTGATGAGGACTTCACCGGACCCAGGTTTGGGCACTGGCGCTTCGCCGATGGTGAGGACTTCCGGGCCGCCGAACCTGGGCACGTCGATAAAGCGCATACGCTTCAGGATACGGCAAACTATCCTCCAAGTTTGGGCGCCTTCGGTTCCGAACTTGGCCCCGACGGTTGTTGGCTATCGAAATGTAATTTATTTCGGAACGAAGGGTTCGTCAGCGGATGGGCCATAGATTCCGGGGACTGTAGCTTCGTTCAGGCGCAGGTAGACGGTGAGCTGGCCGCGATGGTGGGCGAGATGGCTGAGGACGCCATCGCGAATCTGGACGTGGCGCGGTGTTTCCTTCACGAGGTGACCGTGGGCGAGGAGCTTCCATGGCTTGAGAAGATGCTCGTCGGTTGTGCTTTCGAGAGCTTTGCGCGCTTTCTCGACAGATCCGTCGAGCAGCGCTACCAGGCCGCTGCTGGTCTGGATGTCTTTTGGCGAGTATTCCGTGTTCTTCTGCGCGATGTCGAACTGGTTGGAGTTCACGATCATATCGATCCAGGCGGGCATGGTGGCGACGAGCGCGGAGAGATAGCCGAGCGGCATCGATTTTTCGTGGGGTCTCCACAGATTGTGCCCCTCGGGGACGCGTTCGAGTACGCGGCGGCTGAGTGCGGCGTCGCGCTTAAGTTCTTCTAGAAACAGTTCGTTGATCTTCATGCTTGCTTTCTCCTACGAGACTGAGGATAAAGGCCCAAATATGACATCTTGTGTCATAATTGCCGGGGAATTCCGGAAATTTTTTCATGCGAGCGGACCGTCTCATGTCAGCGTTGTTGCTGTTGCAGGCCCGCGGCCAGATGACCGGTCGCGAGTTGGCGGAGAAACTTGAAGTATCAGAGCGCACGGTGCATCGCGACATGGAGGCTCTGAGCTCGGCAGGCGTGCCGATATTCGCAATGCGCGGTGCGCGTGGCGGATGGCACCTTGATGAGGACTGGCGCACGCAAGTACCTGGACTAGATGAAGCGGAGTTGCGTGCTTTGCTGATGGCACAGCCGCGTTCCTTGGGAGACAAGCGGCTGGCGGCTGCCGCTGACCGCGCTATTGGAAAGCTGATGGCGGCACTACCGCAATCGCTGCGCGAGCGGGCATCCTCGATTCGCGACCGGCTTTACATCGATGCGACCGGCTGGCGCGGTACAACGGAGAACTTGTCGATGCTGTCGATTGTGCAGGATGCCGTATCGCGGGACCGCAAGCTGAATTTCTGGTACTGGAGAGCAGGGCGCGAGCGCGTAGAGAGGACGGTCGACCCGCTGGGGCTGGTTGCAAAGGGCAGCACCTGGTATCTGTTTGCGCAGACGGATCACGGCTTCCGGACGTATCGCGTCTCGCGCATGGAAGAAGCAAAGCTGCTGGATGAGTCAAGTGCGCGTCCGGCGAACTTCAATCTGGAAGCGGCGTGGAGGCTTTCTGCGGAAGAGTTCCGAGATGAGGTCAATCGCGAAATGGAGGCAGCGCGGCGTGCCTATGAAGCACGGCGCGAGGCGGAACAGCGCGCGGCACGCGAGATGGAGATTGCAAAAGAAGTACAGTCGAGACTTTTTCCGCAGATGCTTCCACCCCTGAAGACTCTTGACTACGCGGGTGTCTGTATTCAAGCGCGGCAGGTCGGAGGCGATTATTATGATTTCCTTCCACTGCGCGCAGACAGAATTGCACTGGTACTGGCCGATATTGCAGGCAAAGGAATATCAGGCGCGCTGTTGATGGCAAATTTGCAGGCAAACCTGCGCAGCCAGTATGCAATGCTGGCTTCTTTGAAAGAGTATTTTCCACTTGCAGCAGATGATTTCCGGCAGTTGCTGGTATCGGTGAACCGTTTGTTTTACGAGAACTCCGGAGGTAACAGCTATGCCACGCTTTTCTTTGCTGATTACAACGACGCAAACCAAAGGCTCAGTTATGTGAGCTGCGGGCATCTTTCTGCACTGCTGCTGCGAAGCGATGGCACATTAGAATCCCTCGACTCTACCTGCACCGTACTGGGGCTTTTCGATGACTGGACTTGTTCTTCGAAAGAGTACCAACTCTATCCCGGGGATCTGTTGATGGTTTACACCGATGGCATCACGGAGTCATTTAACCATCATGAAGAAGAGTTTGGCGAAAGGCGCCTTGTGCATGTCTTGAAAAGACATGCTGCCCTCTCATCGAGAGAGTTGATAACAGTAGTTGTGGATGAGGTAAAGCAGTTCAGTCCTCAGGAGCAACACGACGACATTACGCTGATCGTGGCGAAGTGTCTGGACAGTGCGCAGAGGCCGTTGTTTTGGCGGAATGCATAATTTATAAAAATAAACTGCGATCCTGAGCGCGATCATTAGCATTTCTGCTTGTGATCTGCGCTCAGGATGACATTATCGTGGTGCAAAATTTCAGGTGTGGGCCACTTAGTAAGGCCGTGGACCGCGAGCTCCCATCAGGTGATCGACGCCAACCTGATAGCCACGACGAAAGCCCTGGCGGTAGGCATGGCGGTCGCGTCCAGGAACATTCGGGTGACGGTATTCATCGCGATTGTCTACGCTAGGGGGGCGATGGTTTTCATAGTCGCGGCGCGCGCCTTCGATACCATCGTGAAAGCCCTGTCGTTCTGCCCCCTGAATCTCTGGTGGCGGCCCTGCCCATTGTTCATGCCCGTAACCAGGATATGGCGGAGGGGGCGGTGGTCCTTGTAATGCATGGGTCCGGGGAATGGAAAAGAACATTCCTGCAGCAAGTACAGCGATGGAAAATTTCTTGATGTATTTGTTCATCTTCATCTCCAGTACAACACTTTACTAAAGCCAAGTTAAGATGATTTGGCGTTGGCAGGGTATTGCATGTGCCAGCGTCCTTCTTTACCTGCTGTTCTTATTTTATTTGTTTTCAATAGAGTGTCGCTGGCGGGTTTCCCTTATATATGCCACTGGGTTGGCTAGGGCCGGTTCTTTGCGCCTGGAGTCAGTCTGCGCAGGACGAACTCCTGCAAAACTCCGTTTGCCATGTCGGCAGCAATATTAACGCCAAAGGTCGAAAACACCAGTCCCGGGCCGCGATTCGATGTTGGATAGTATGTATTAGCAATGGCGCCTGATGCCAGATAGCCTCCCAGTCCTGAATAATTCGGCTGCCAGTGACCGTTGTCTCCCTTGCAGATAAATGGGCTGGAGAGGGCGTGGAGCGTGCGTGATTTTGTTGTGCCTGTTCCTTGGTAGAAGTAGCGAGGATCCTGATGCAGGAGAGAGGGTAGAATGGCGCCACCGATCATGATGTCAGTCAAACCATTCGCATAGTTGGCGCCAAAGCGCTGGCCATAGCCTTTCAGGCCCTGCTGGTAGTCGGGTGTACCCCCTGCTTGATCGGTGGCTGATATGAAGGCCGCGCCAAGAAAGGTGACCGGATCGGTCGAGGTCTTGATAGCGAGCCTGAACTTCAGTTTTGCCGGAAGTGGCACAGGGTTCTTGTCATAGACAACATAGAAGTTAGGGATGAAGCCAAGGACACGCTGCTGCTCTGCTATTTTGACTTGCTCGCGGGCTATTTCCTCAGTAGAGATAGCTGCAGTTATTGTGGTTACCGCCGTTGCAACTTTGAGCCGTATATCTGTCAATTCGAAGTATTGGCCCGGCTTGAGGATGATTTCGGGCGAAGTCCAGTTGGCGAATCCATCAGCGCTGATGGTGACGTGGTAGGGCGTTCCCGGATTGACATGATTGAGCTGAAAGAACCCGTTATCGTTTGCTGCGATGCTCTGATGATCGGACTCTGAAGAACCTTCAAGAACGATAGTTGCGCCAGGGACCATGCCGCTATTCACATCAAGCACAGTGCCGATGATGGTCCCGGTCTGCGCCGCAGGTGCGGAGACTATCTGTGCTGCCGCTATGCTGGCGGAGACACAGATAATCAATGAATAGAGAATGCGCTTGATATTCATCGACAAAGAGTCCCTGCGCGATAGACTCAGCAGCGTGCACCTTGGGTGCAAAAAACTCTATGTATCGACAAAAGAGACGAGCAGATGCAGTGATTTGTTTCGGGATGCAAAAATTTATATTGATTTGGTTGGTGGTGTCAGACAATCCAGCCGCCGCCTACAACTTCATCGCCATCGTAGAAAACACCAGACTGCCCAGGAGTGACTGCGCGCTGCGGCTCGTCGAAGATAGCGAGAACTTCATCATCTCCGGACATTTTGATGGTGGCCCATGCGGGCTCGTGGCGGTGGCGAATCTTGGCTTTTACGCGCATCGGAGCATCGAGCCCGGGGATGGATATCCAGTTGAGATCGCGCGCGAGTAGCGTCTTGATCGTTGTTTCAGACTCGTTGCCCACTGTGACTTTGTGCGAGGCGCCGTCAATCTGAATGACATAGAGCGGTGTGGGCGAGGAAATGCCGAGTCCCTTGCGCTGTCCTACAGTGAAGTTGTGGATGCCCTGATGGTGTCCGATGATCTCGCCGGATGTGGAGACGAGTTCGCCTGCGGTGTCGGGCATCTCTTCGCCCTGCTCATCAAGATAGGCGTCGATGAAACGCTTGTAGTCACCGCCGGGGATGAAGCATATCTCCTGCGAATCGGGCTTGGCAGCCAAGGCTAACTCATGCTGGCGCGCGATCTCGCGGACTTCGGGCTTGGTGTAGCTGCCGAGTGGGAAGAGCGTGCGCGAGAGCTGCTCCTGCGTGAGACCGAAGAGGAAGTAAGTCTGATCCTTACTAAGATCTGCAGGCCGCTTCAGAATCCAGCGGTTGCGAGCGGGATCGTACTCGTTGCGCGCGTAGTGGCCGGTGGCAATGCGGTCGGCGCCGATCTGGCGCGCGCGGATGAGCAGCTGGTCGAACTTAAGATGGTTGTTACAGAGCGAGCACGGAATTGGCGTGCGTCCGGCAAGAT